>CAXEMW010000239.1:0-4881 GCA_963997395.1 uncultured Planctomycetaceae bacterium | reverse complement strand
TCGATCAAGCGGGGCCTGGAGCGTCACCGCCCAAGGAGCCAGTGCCTGCCAGTTTTTCCGGTAGTAGCTGTTGATCCGCTCATGACCCGAAAAATGCACCATATTGGTTCCATTCCGCCTGCACATAGGAGTCTTGAGGTTCGAAGGAGTTTGTCTGCTCCTACTGGATATGGGGAACACTGGTTATGAACTCTCAAACACGACTCAAGTTTTCCGATACGTAGTATTCGTCGCCGAAAATGAGGGAAGTATGTCTGGAATCACAATCGAACAAAACGAGAGATCTCAGATCATTCGGCAGAGGCTGGCTGTGAAGTTCTTTGTGACACCACTCGTTTTCTACATGTGTTGGAGAATTTCTACGTATGCTGTTGCGCTGGCTCCTGAAGAAATGACCGGACTCGGCTGGCGATGCCTAGGGAGCCTGACTGCAGCCGGTGTAGCCGCATCAATTGCTGTTGGTTTTGTTCGCAAAAAAGCTGATTTAAGAAGCGGCATAGCGGACTGAAAAAGTTGTGTTTTCGATGCCCGGAATGCCTTCTGAGAACATGTTGTGAGAGTTTCCTACTGTTGCTGTAAGATGAAGGTTCGTTGCAAGTAAGTCCCTTGATTATCACGTGGGTGCCCCAGAACAATGTCGGTCGCGAATGCTGAACCAAGTCAGGTGACTCGACGGGATCCGACAGCATGGAAAATTGCTTCGCTGCCAAATGACCTTGAACTTGCATCGGCCGAATCATTCTGCCGACAGGTTGCAGCGGCCCACTACGAAAATTTTACTGTTGCAACTCATCTTGTTCCGGCTGATATGCGGCAAGATCTCGCGAACGTATATACCTTTGCGAGATGGAGTGATGACCTGGCAGATGAGTCAGATGGAGATGCAACAGACGCATTGAAAGCCTGGCGGTCCGGTTTGGAGGAATGTTTTGCTGGTGCTCCTAATCATCCTGTTTTTGTAGCTTTGTCCAGAACCGTTGAACGTCATGGTTTAGCAATACAACCGTTTGCTGATTTAATCGATGCGTTTCTTCAAGATCAAACGGTTAACCGGTATGAGTCTCGAAAGCAATTACTTGACTACTGTCGTCGGTCTGCAAACCCAGTAGGACGGATTGTGTTGTGCCTGGCAAACTGCCGAGAAAAGAGCCAATTTGAACTTTCAGATTCCATCTGTACGGGGCTTCAACTTGTGAATTTCTGGCAAGACGTGCGGCGCGATCATGTGGCTGGACGAATTTATCTTCCGGCTGAAGACATGCGACGGCATGGTGTTACTGAAGCAATGCTTGAATTCACACCCGCGAGTCCCGAATTTATTGCACTCCTCAAAGATGAGGTTGCATGGGCGGAGGCATGTTTCGATAGAGGGGAGTCGTTGGTGAAAACAGCCCCGGCCGTTCTGAGGCCGGCGATCGGTCTGTTCCTGGAAGGGGGCCGCGGTGTCGCCAATGCAATTCGGCGATCGGGTTACGATACGCTTGCAAACCGGCCAACACTGCATCGCATGGCCAAGCTACGGCTCGCTGGCCAAGCAGCTATCAGCATGATGCTGAGTCGAATGAGCAATTTGTTTCGGGGATCGTTGTCATGATCGAATCACAGCGCGAGGACGCAGCTTTCTGCCAATCGATTTTGCAGAAGAGTGGTTCAAACTTCGCTTTGCCTCTGCGATTGCTATCCCCTGAGAAGCGGAGGGGTTCCAACGCTTTATATGCATTCTGTCGCCTTGCTGATGACATTGTTGATGGTGATGCCGCATTGGGTGACAAGAATAGCTCGCTGGATGAATTTGAGAAGATGCTACGAGACGCCCTGAATGGGCGGATGGTGGCCGATCCAGTACTTCGTTCAATCGCTCGCACGGCTGGTAGGTACTCTATCCCGCACGAGCATCTTTTCGCCATCATAAAAGGTGTGCGGTCTGACCTCACGCAATCACGGTACGAGACTACGGACTCGCTCATTGAGTACTGCCGAAAAGTTGCCTCTGCGGTGGGGTTGGCTGCTGTTCCAATATGGGGCCTTCGGCGAGGGATATCGGCAGACGAATGGATGCCTCCGGCGGACGCATGCGGACTTGCATTTCAATGGACAAACATCCTTAGAGATATAGTTGAAGATCGAGAACGTGGGCGGGTGTATATTTCTGAAGAGTCATTTCGTGACGCAGGCTGTGATAGAGATGATTTATTGGCAGGTCGGATTGGGCCCAATTTCAATCTTCTTGCATCGAATGAAATATCACGGGCTGGCCGCTGGTTTGCCGAGGCAAAGCACCTAGACGAGTTTCTTTCAAGTGATGGGCAGCGTGTATTTCGAGCGATGTATGGTGTGTACCGGGAATTGTTTCGGGCAGTCGAGCGGGCTGGTTCAGCAGTTTTTACGCAACGGGTTCGTGGCTCAAAGTGGCGACTTCCGATGATGGGTGTCTACAGTGTTGTTGTAGGTATTTCATGAGCAAGAACACACAAGACGAACTAGGTGTTGGCACTACGAGTGACCACCGGCGCGTGGTTGTAGTCGGTGGTGGGCTTGCTGGACTTTCTGCTGCAGCAACTCTTGCCGAAAGCGGGTTTGCTGTTGATGTTATTGAATCAAGGCGGAATTGTGGTGGGCGTGCAGCCTCTTTTGAGGATCCACAGGATGGGAGTCTGGTTGACGCCTGTCAGCATGTCGCAATGGGCTGTTGCACGAACTTTTTAGACCTCTGCCGGCGAGCAGGTTTCGGATCAGAACTTCGCCGTGATCGCACGCTTTGGTTCATTGGTCCTGATGGCACTCGGTCAGCATGCACGCCGGCGGGCTGGCTTCCTGCCCCACTGCATCTTTTGCCACTCTTGTTTGGGATGTCACATTTTTCTGTCTGGGAAAAGCTGTCGCTCAGCTATGGCATGATGCGACTTGCGGTTCGTCAAAACATCGTAACCGATGATTCAGAGCCGACCGCAGCCTGCTGGCTTCAATCGCGACAGCCGAAGCGCGTCATTGATTTGTTTTGGCAGCCCGTGATTGAGAGTGCCCTTGGAGAATCGATGGACTTCGTCGGAATTTCAGCAGTACGAAAAGTAGTTGTAGATGGGTTTCTCGCGCACCCACAGGCAGCAGATCTTTTGGTGCCGACAGAGCCACTCGGAAAACTGTTTGGCTCGAAGCTTGTATCTTGGCTCAGGAACCAGGGAGTCGTTGTTCATACGGGTCGGACAGTAACTGGTATTCAGTACGACAACTCACATGACGTGACAGGGGTTTATTGCGGCGAAGACGTTATGCTGGCAGATGCGGTCATTCTCGCTGTCCCGTGGCGAGCAGCGGCACGATTGGTGCCTGATGTTTTACCCCCTGTCGATGAATCTTTTATTGGATCCCCGATTACGGCTGTCCATCTGTGGTTTGATCGGCAGATATTTGATCTGCCTCACGCTGTACTTGTTGGGCGTGTCTCGCAGTGGGTTTTTCAAGGCGAAGAAGAAGTCATGCAGGCAGAAGAAAAAAAATCTGCGAGGAAAGGAGAAGAGATTGGTCACCATTGCCAGGTTGTGATCAGTGCCTCTCGCGGGCTATGCGACGGAAACAGAGAACAATTACTAGAGACAGTAGTGGCTGAGTTGCGAGATATCTTTCCTGAGGCACAAGCGGCCCAGTTGATTCGTTCCCGTGTGGTTACTGATCCCACAGCTGTTCTTTCAGTACGACCGGGAATTGATACGGTGCGGCCAAAAGCAAAGACTCCGGTCAAAAATCTCTTTCTTGCTGGGGATTGGACGCAGACTGGTTGGCCTTCGACGATGGAGGGCGCCGTGCGTAGCGGCAGGCATGCCGCAGCGATGCTCATTGAATCAATGAATGGAACAGATCGGCCTCTTGTCAACGATCTTCGGAAAAACCCTGTGATCCGTCTGTTGGTCGGTGGGTAGATCTGCTGTCCCGTTTTCTGTTGTGATCGCTACGAGAGCAACTGCCTGTATGGTCGCTGTCGATGAGGGAACGATGTGTCTTTGATCACCCAAAGTTTGTGGATTGCAAAAGTATGAAGATCGAGTTGTCTGATATATGATTGTGTTTGCTGGATGTTCGTCGCTGGCTGATGCGTGGTGATGTTTCCTTTATTCCTTGTCCTTTTTATGTCATTAGTTGGTTCCCAACGTCAGTTATATTTCGTGGAGAGTTCGCCCCTTACGGAAGACGGTTGACCTCACGCCATGGGCCCTGCTCGGCTTGCAGGTGTTGGCCTTGTGGCAACGGTAGTCAACATGTTTTCCACCGTTGCGATGAAGTAAACAAAGAAATAAGAAAGTATGCTGGAGCACGTATGAACCGCCTCACACCATCTGTTTGTATAGATTCAGTTTTCGAGGGGCAGTCGTTTCAGGATGCATGTCGGGCCGTGCAGGCAGCAGGTATACCAGCCATTGAGTTTTGGGGTTGGTGGGATAAGGACCTTGTTGCATTGCAGGAAGCACAGCAAGAAAATGAATTGGTCATCTCAGCCTGCTGCACCAAGTTCATCAGCCTTGTGAATCCAGCTGATCGCTCAGCGTATGTCGATGGAGTGGCCGCATCGATTGAAGCGGCCCTTGGGCTTGGGACAAATATTCTCATTTCCCAGGTTGGTGATTTTCGAGAAGGTGTCCCGCGGGCAGCACAGCATGAGTCGTTAGTCGAAGGATTACTAGAGGTTTCTCCACTCCTTGAGCAATCTGGGATTACCTTGGTAATTGAACCACTCAATGAACGAGTGAACCATCCCGGATATTATCTCGTGCGTAGTGACGAGGCCTTTCAGATTATTGATGAAGTAAATAATGACTTTATCAAAGTTGTTTTTGATATCTATCATCAGCAGATTAGCGAAGGTGATCTAATTGAGAACATTCGAAA
>CAXEMW010000238.1:0-4883 GCA_963997395.1 uncultured Planctomycetaceae bacterium | reverse complement strand
GAGGTCCGCTACTTGAGCCTGGAGATCGGCAATAATCTTCTTGTCCCCCGAGCTCGAACTCGACGGAGAGGCCGACATTGCAGCAGCTTGCGAGCCGGTGTTTGATGACGTCGTCGACATCGATGACGACTTCCTCGATCCATTGAACTTTCGAGCCGATTCAACACTGGGGGTATCCGGCATTCTCGACGTGTATCGTTCAGGTGGAATCACTATCGCCAATGCTCCAGGCACTGGCATTGCTGATGACAAGGCCATCTATTCATACATGCCCGAAATCATTGAGTTTTATACGGGCGAAAAGCCACTTCTGAACAACGTGCAAACATGGCGATGCAGTGAGCCTGAAAGCCTGAGCTACGTTCTTGAAAATCTTTCAGAACTTGTTGTCAAAGAAGTTCATGGTTCCGGTGGCTATGGCATGCTCATTGGACCAGTCTCATCAAAGCGAGAATTAGCCAACTTCCAAAAGAAGCTCAAAGCCAAACCTGGCAATTACATTGCACAACCGCTTCTCTCACTTTCAACCGTACCAATTTTCACAAAATCTGGCCTTACGCCACGCCACGTGGACCTCCGCCCATTCGTTTTAGTTTCACCCCAAGGAGTTGATATCACACCGGGTGGCCTTACCCGAGTCGCGCTCAAAAAAGGAAGCGTTGTCGTGAATTCGTCACAAGGTGGTGGCACCAAAGACACCTGGGTACTGGAGGACTAAAACCATGTTGGGAAAAACAGCTGGTGGTCTCTTCTGGATGTTCCGGTATCTTGAACGATCCGAAAACACAGCACGTCTGATTGAAGCCGGGCAACACATTGCCCTAACTCAGTCAAAGACTGTGGGTGACGAGTGGGCTGGTGTTTTGAAATCTGCAGGCACATATGCCGGGTACGTAGACCACCATGGTGAAGATGTCTTCCGTGACCGAGCCATCAACTGGATGCTCCGTGCTCGCGAAAACCCCTCCTCCGTTTTGAACATGGCTACGCAAGCACGTGAAAACGGAAAGCTTGTCCGCACGGCGTTGACCCGTGAAGTCTGGGAAGCTGTCAATGAAAACTGGCTGTCGCTGCGAGATGCGTTGGCCAGAAAAGTCACTGAACGAGACCTGTCTGATGTGCTGTCGTTAATCCGACAGCGCTCCGCTTTTGTCAGAGGCGCTCTCAACGGCACCATGCTTCGTAACGACATTTACGACTTCTCACGCATCGGCACCTTTCTTGAACGGGCTGACAACACCGCTCGAATTCTGGATGTCAAATATTACGTACTACTGCCCTCGGTTGTTTCAGTCGGTACGTCAATCGATAATGTTCAATGGCAGACTATTCTTCGATCAGTTTCGGCTGAGGGCGGTTTTCATATGACGTACGGACAGGCAGCCCGCCCACGGGAAATTGCACAATTCCTGATTCTCGACAAACGCATGCCCCGAAGCCTGTCTTTTTGCGTGCATAAGCTTCAGGAAAACTTTTACTACCTCTACAACGGCAGCGACAACCACCTGCTCTGCCATGATCTCTGCGACCAGCTTGAGGCCCACACAACAACCCGAACAATCGACCAGATTTTTGAATCAGGACTGCACGAATTCATCACGGACTTCCTTGCAGCTCTTGGCAGACTTGGCAGCCAAACCGAACTTGACTATCGATTTTATAACTAGCCCATGATTCTCACGATTCATCATTCGACACGATACACATACGACCAGCCGGTGCCGTATGCGCTTCAACAAGTGCGTGTGACACCCCAAACCAGGGGCACACAAAAGGTACACGAATGGAAGATCTCCGTTCAGGGTGGGGACAAGATGCTGAGTTTTCATGATCACCACGAAAACATCGTCGACCTTATCTCCTGCGAAGAAAACACAACCGAAGTAACTGTTTGCTGTGACGGCATTGTTGAAGTACAGGATGCTCATGGCATAACAGGAGACCATGCAGGCTTTGCGCCACTGTGGCTTTACTTAAGAGGAAGCGACGTCACAAAAGCAGGCATGCGCGTTCGCAAAGTCACAAGTTCGCTGACGAGTACGAGTGGTAGTCTTGAATGGCTGCATGATTTGTCATCGGCAGTTCGTGAGGCAGTCACGTACAAGCCTGGCAGCTCTGAGGTTGGTTGGACAGCGGAACAAGCACTTGAGGCGGGCCATGGAGTATGTCAGGATCACTCGCATATTTTTATTGCATGCTGTCGTCATGCGGGAATTCCAGCTCGCTATATCTCCGGCTACTTGATGATGGACGATCGCGTGGAGCAGGACGCAACCCACGCCTGGGCCGAAGCGAACATCGATGGCCTTGGTTGGGTTGGCTTTGATGTGTCAAATGGGATTTCTCCCGATACGCGTTATGTCCGTGTTGCGACAGGACTCGACTATACCGAGGCAGCTCCGGTATCAGGCACTCGTTTTGGTGACACACGAGAATCACTCTCGGTGCAAGTTCAAGTACAGCAGTAGAAAAGGCATTTCATGACGTATTGTGTTGGCATGTGGTTGGACAGAGGTCTTGTCTTTATGTCAGACACCCGCACCAATGCGGGCGTCGACAACATTTCAACTGCACGCAAACTGTTCACGTTCGAAAAGCCTGGAGAGCGGTTTATTACCATTCTCACTTCTGGCAATCTTGCAACGACACAGTCTGTGATTTCAATGCTGGAGGAGCGAACAAAGGCTCCTGCAGACAGAAGCCCCTCGATCATGGAGGCACCTTCCATGTTTCAGGTAGCGAGAATTGTTGGCCAGACCTTACGAGAAGTCATTGCGACAACTGCAGACACTGGCCAGCAGAGTGAGTCAACATTTGATGCAACGCTTATTGTTGGTGGCCAGATTGCAGATGGGCCGCCACGACTCTTCTTGATTTACCCAGAAGGCAATTTCATTGAAGCTGGTAAAGGAACGCCTTACTTCCAGATTGGTGAAACAAAATACGGCCGCCCAATTCTTGTGCGCGCCTATGAACCTGAGATGAGCTTTGAGGCAGCTGTAAAATTGTTGCTTGTCAGCTTTGACTCGACGATCAAGGCGAATCTTTCAGTTGGCCCACCGCTTGATATGCAGCTGTATGAAACCGACAGCTGCAAAAAAGGCATCTCTCGCCGAATTGTTGCTGACGACGCATACTTTCAGTCCATCTCAAAAGGCTGGGGCCTCGCCCTTAAGAAAGCTTTTGACAGTCTGCCTGATGTGACACTCGACGAGTAGTAAACCGGGACTCAATTGCAGCCCGGTAGCCCATGAGGCACGAGGCTTCGATGTTTGTGGGCATTCGGGCACCAGTGCTCTCCTACGCAGCGCGGCCAAAAGCCTCTGAGAACAGAACATTTAGGACGCTCGTCGCCCATGCGCAAATAGCATGGCGACCAGTCCAAAAACCGGCATTCGAGCAAACTGACAAAAACCCCATGACTAACATGTATCGCTTACGACGAAATGGGCCTACTAGGAAGAAGCTTGTCTTCTGCTGGTTTATTCTTCCGTAAATACACAAGAAACTCTTCAGGGCCAGATCCAGGAAAGCTATCAATTGGGCCAACGATTTCACAGTCCAGATGGCCACATGCAATCACTCGAGAGAAGACATCGACAAACGAATCGGGTGTCCAGACCGAGCAATGCACGTCGAGATAGTACTTTTCTCGTTTAGCAAACTCAGCAAAACCGAAGGCATCTTCGTCGGTATAGTGTCGCTTCAATTCAGAAAATGGTGGTAATTGTTGATCAAAATCGACGGTTCCATCGTCTTCGAACGACTCTGACAGAAACCCCATAACCTGTGAAGGCGTCGGCCTTACCGGCTTCTCGACCGACCAGCCCATCACCTGAGCGAATGTTGTTGGTTTCCGGTAACAATCAATTGTTCGCCGATGATCTGGCACCACAAGTGCAATCATGCCCCTCGGCTGCAAGACATCCAAGAGCTCCTGGAGCCAGCCAAGTGGATTTGGCACATGCTCAAAAACACGTGAAGCCACTGCGTAATAGAATGGCTCGTGGCTAATGCAATCAGACAACGGTCGCCCCGGTGCCCAGACAGCATCAATTGGTGGTAATTTCTTTCCAACAGCATCTGGATTCTCCCGAAACTTCCGCTGAAGCTCGCCCTCATCACAACAGTCGACATACAAGACATCATGTACCGACCGATCAGTCACTGGTGAAAAGTATGGGCCTATTTCGAGCCCCCGTCGTTCAACCTCACACAGCGAGAGAACTGAAGTAGACCGTTCCAAAAATGCTCCTGACCTGGAACATTGTTGGGAGGACTCTTTACTTTCTACCTGATCAGCTGTTTGTGTCATGCATTCTTCCATGGATATTTTTTACACACTACCTAGTCACGGAATCAGGCCGCCCGTCTGACCTCACGACCCCCAAACACGTTAAATTGCTTGCCTTCCTGCTCTGCCTCATCCCTCATCCAAGCTTGGTCAAGCCCTTCACGCTTGACCCAAGCAAGTGTCTCAAAGATTCCGTCGGAGAGACTCGTTTCAGGAACATACCCAAAAGACTGCCGTGCCCTCTCGATTGACATAACTCGATGGGTGTATCCAACAAGCTCTTCTTTAATAAAGCAGGGCTCAATACTCCCACCTATCGTATCGGCCAGAATATCCGCCAACTGCCGAATACTCGTCTCAAGACCAGAGCCAACATTGTAAAATTCACCCGTAAAGTGCGTCTTCACCTGAACGGCCTGCACAATCGCACGGGCAACATCTTCCACATAAACAAAATCTCTGAATTGAGTTCCATCACCATTAATTTTTGGTGGCACCTCATCTCTTATTCGTTCTAGAAATAACTTCAAAACCCCTGCATATTCTTTTGATTGTCCTTTACCAAACACGTTAAAATATCTTAAACCAA
>CAXEMW010000237.1:0-4939 GCA_963997395.1 uncultured Planctomycetaceae bacterium | reverse complement strand
TTGCCATCCAATTCAAAGCGAATCAAACGGTCTAACAATCCCTCGCCAAAGAACGATCACTGGGATGTTGGCCCCATGAAAAGCATGAAAGTCTAAGAGTTGCGGAGTTACCCGGTGCATAGCCCTATAAAAGCGTTTCGACGACCAGCCAGAATTTATCCAGTATATGTCCAACCCTCGTCACCCTTCGACACGACGTGGCACCGCGTCGCCACTCGCCAAAGTACTTTCGGGATCGGTGTCGGATCAAAACGATAGAGATCAGGAAAGCGGTCCCGCAAAGCGTTCGTTGCCTTGACCGCATTGTAGTGTGGGATTCGAGAATCCATATGATGTGCCACGTGCGTACTGCCAATGTGATGATGCATAAAATTAAGAATAGAGCCGTATGGCCGATCAACCGTCATAAAGGCTCCTTTTACCCACGTCCACTCCTCATCGTCGAAGTGTGGAACATCAACGTCAGTGTGCTGAAGCCAGGTGTACAAAACCAACCAGAAGTTCACCACCAGGTAGGGGCCAATGTAGAGAGCAAGCACCGGAAGAAAGCCTGAGGAATACGTCCACCAGCCAAGCAGGCCGAGCATGGCAAGAACGCCGACATCGGACAGCCAGACTTTGCGAGTCCATCCTCCGGGAAAGAGTGCCGCAGAGAATGGCCAAGTCGGCCAGAAGTGATTCGTGGTGCCTCTCGTCGGACCACCCGTAGCACCGGTCAACAAGTACAAAGGCCACCCGATCAACAAATTACCAGTGATTAAAACAATTGCAAAAGCTTCCTCGCCGATTGTTTCCTGCCACCATAGTCGTGCAACACCGCTTGGTGATGTGTCACGCCTAGGCACATGTGTCTCACCGCTATCGAGATTATTCGTGCGGGCATGGTGTATCGAATGGCTACGCTGCCAAGCAAAATATGGAACCAATAAAATGCTGTGCAAGCAATATCCGATTGTGTCCTGCAGCAAATTGTGTTTCGAAAATGCTCGATGGCCACATTCATGCGCAATAACCCAGCAGCCCGTGCCAACTGTTCCCGCTACTATGGCATAGCAAATCCACGCGGGCAACCAGGCCAAAGTGAGCGGAATGAAAGAATACGCAAGCACTCCACTGCCAATTGTCATCGTCAAAGAAACGAACAAGTAGAAAAAAGACTTGAACAGATTACGATCGAAGCACTCTGCGGGAATAGCAGCGAGCACTTCGGCTCTTCTTGGATACTGTTTCGGTGTGGCCTTACTAAGGATTTCATCGTCGTCAGTAGCTGCCGGCGGCACGGGATCTTCTAGCAAACAGATACTCGACACGACAATCCTCTAAAGGTAAGAAAGATCATTTTTTAAAGCCGCTTACGGGTACGCCAGCACCCTCGGATGCTGAAGAATAGCTGAAATGCGCCGACAGACCAACGAACAGTTTTTTTGGCCTCAAAAAACCGAGATGAATAAACAGCGATTAGAAGACGGCCCATCAAAAATTCTTTCGCAAAGCGGATTCAGCCGAAGCACTAAAACCAAAAAGGGCCGCTTTATCCACGAGCTAAGTAGCCTTCTTAAGAGATGACGACCAAACCGACGGAAAATCTGAAAGCTGACTACGTTAATCGGTTGTTTTTAAATAACGTGAGTTTTGATTCGATGCACTTTAGACCCCCGATACACTATTTCTTTGTTTGGTGGGCGTTCCCACCGTGTGCCTTTTTGCGAACAAGAGGAAAATTGAAGTCCGGCGACTTGGAAGCAGTCCGCGCACTTCTAATCTGTGCATTCATTTTTGCCACAACATCTGGATGCTGGTCAGCAACATTTACCGTTTCGCCTGGGTCTGCTGAAAGGTCGAAGAGTTCCAGAGGTGAGTCTGGGTTGACCGCAACGTTGTAACGAACTGCTTTCCAATTGCCCTCCCTCATTGCAACACGCCCTTTCTTTTCGTGAAATTCCCAATAGAGATAGTCGTGCTCTTCCTGTCCCTGCTTACCGAGTAGTGTCGGCACGAACGAAACGCCATCAACAGTTTCGGGAACCGGCTGACCGGCCAACTCAGCAACCGTTGGCAAGACATCCCAGAACGCTGAAAGATGGTCAGTTTGTGTTCCAGCTGGAACATGCCCAGGCCACGTTGCGATCATTGGCACGTGAATTCCACCTTCGTAGAGGTCGCGTTTGAACCCTCGCTGGGAACCATTGGAGTTGAAGTAGGCAGGATCGTGCCCGCCCTCTTGATGAGGTCCGTTGTCGGAAGTGAAAATAATCAGCGTGTTGTTGGTAATCCCCAACTCTTTGAGCGTAGCGACGAGTTCACCGACGTCGTCGTCAATCACCTCGACCATGGCAGCAAAAGCGGCGTGCGCCTCGGGCTGTGACCCATAGGCAAACTTACGATAATTCGGACCTGAGTCGGTTCCTTCATAAGAACGTTCCGGCAGGAATTTGCCGCGGTACTTCGCCATCTTCTCTTCCGGTGCGAACATTTCGGCGTGCGGCTGCACCAATGCGTAGAAACAGAAAAAGGGTTGGTCTTTGTTGGCTTCGATAAACTTAATCACCTGATCCTGAATCAGGTCAGGGGCATACTCCTGTGTCTCCGTGCCGAAGTTCCCCCACAGCATCTCGCGATGGTTATCGTTCCAAAGAAAGTAGGGATAATAATGGTGCGCTTGCCGCTGGCAGTTGTAGCCATAGAAGCGATCGAACCCCATCTTGAGTGGCTCACTGACACTGCCCGGCGCACCGAGGCCCCACTTACCAAACAGGCCCGTTGTGTAGCCTGCTTTACGGAACATGTGCGCCATGGTGACGGTATCGGCCGGCATCGGCTGCTGCCCTTCCGGCATCAGTTCGGAATTACCACGCACCACCGCATGCCCGATGTGTTTACCAGTGAGTAGCGCGCAACGCGACGGAGCACAAACGGTACTTCCGGAATAGTGCTGCGTAAATTTCATGCCTTCCTTGGCCAAGGCATCGATGTTCGGCGTCTGAAAATGCGTCTGACCGTAACAGCTCAAATCACCATAACCGAGGTCGTCTGCCAAGATATAGACCACGTTGGGTGGAGTATCCGCTCCTACATCACCAATCAGCCCCAACCCTATCAACATCGATGTGAGTATTTTTTTCATTGGATCCTATCTACTTATGTCAATACGTCCAAACGGGTCTCGACTCAAAGAATAATGCAGTTTATTTGAGCAACCCCAACACAATGTAACAACAATCTACATCAACGTTCTTGGCAATCGATCAATCACGGCGAATCCCGGTACGACCGTATCACCGACGGCCTTACACGTGCTCGACAGTCTGTTCGGTGACCGCCGGTGATGGTTGTAAATCTACTTTGCAGCCGAGTCCTACAAATCATTTGTCCGCACTTCAGCAAGCTTGGCAGCCAACTTGGCCTGCATTCTGTCCACTACGTTTTGATGCTCACTGGACTCGGCGAGGTTATTAAACTGCAAGGGATCAACCACCATATCAAACAATTCCATACCGCGAGATGCATCTTCACCATACTGAATAAATGCCCAACGATCTTCTCTCAAGAGAAATCCTTTTCGCATGGGAGCGACGCTAAACGCAGCATCCCGAACTTCACTGTCAGGGTTGTCGAACATGGTTGAAATATCCTTGCCTTGTAGCCTTTCCTGCACCGGCAATCCACACAATTTTGAAACAGTAGGATAAAGATCCAGAAGTTCCACCAAACTATCGCAAACTGCCGGTTTTTTACCTGGCACAGAAATAATTAGAGGCACGCCAGCGGACTCATCGCGTAGTGACACTTTCGCCCAGAAGTCGTGTTCTCCCAGATGGTATCCATGATCACTGGTGAAAATCACAATGGTGTTGTCCTTTAGCCCCTGCTGGTCAAGTTTGCGAAGCACTTTGCCGACCTGGGCATCCATAAAAGCAACCGAAGCATAGTATCCGCCGACAGCTTTCTTTTGACGCCGGATGTCCATCTTCATGTTGAGGCTAGTTTTGTAGTTAATACCCGCTTTCGGAATATCATCCCAATCACCCAAACGTTTTTGTGGTAGCGCCATCGAAGAATAAGGAAGAAACGATTTGTAATATTTTCGAGGTGCCACGAACGGGACATGAGGACGCACAAAGCCAACACCCAGCCAAAATGGTTTGTCACGTTCTTGACCCAGCAACTCAACCGCTTTTGCTGATGTCATGCCATCAGAATGAACCAGGTCATCACCATCGGCCTCAACCACGACGAATGTATTTCCTCCAACAACGGGTCGTTTTCCATCCGGATTACTTTCAAGTGTCTCGCCGTCACCCGGGGCTTTCCACTCAGGCCCCAAGCTATTAAATCTTTCGTTCCATGATCGAGCATCGTCTGCACCATTTCCACCATCGTGATTACGTCCATCACCATCTTTGAGTACACCACCAGGTACTCCCATGTGAAAGATTTTGCTGACCCTCGCGGCATAGTAACCGTTGTTTTTGAAATGCTCGGACCACATTGCACGATCACCGATTTGTGGACGCGGGTTTTTATAGCCAAGCACACCAGTAGCATGCGGATAGTAACCGGACATAAAAGAAGCGCGACTCGGACCGCAGTAAGTCCCCTGGCAATAGGCACGAGTAAATCGTGTACCGCGTCCAGCCAAAGCATCAATATTGGGCGTCTTACACACAGTGTTCCCGTAACAGGACAGTGCATTCGCCGTCAAATCATCAGAGATAATGAACAGCACATTGAATGGTTGCTTATCCGCTGCAGTTACGGGGCCTTGGTTTCCTACAGCATCAGCGGCAGGCAACGGTTGGGCAACGAAACCAACAACGACACCTAGGAACAAAAGAAGGGCAGGGCGGCACATTAAAAAAGGCATTCGTCTCACTCGATCGAGTATAAAATCTACCTTCCACATCTTAACTAAAAATCACTCACTGTCGGACGAACTCAA
>CAXEMW010000236.1:0-4974 GCA_963997395.1 uncultured Planctomycetaceae bacterium | reverse complement strand
CCGTTGATGCCTCTGCTGATATTATCCGTGCATTGCTCAGTCGGTATCACAAAACACTCGATTACGCTGTAGTTGTCCCAAAAGAGTTGCTTGAGCAAGCCGAAACATTGCGAATGATGTTCAACGTTCTCTTACTATTAATTGCTGGAATATCGCTTGTTGTTGGGGGTATTGGCATCATGAATATCATGCTTGCCACAGTTACGGAGCGAACGAGAGAGATTGGCATCAGACGTGCGCTCGGTGCAACAAAAGGTGAGATCGTTCAGCAGTTTCTGTGGGAAACTGTTGTGCTTTCGGGTACTGGTGGGCTCTTGGGTGTCGCAGTTGGATTTCTTTGCGGTCCAACTGTTGAAGGTGTTCGGCTTGTTATTGAAAGCTTCATGCCGGAACTCTGGTCGACGCTCCCATCAACAATTCATCAACTTGAGCCACGACTTGCACCATGGTCGATTGTCGCAGCTTTCGGAATTTCAGTCGGTGTCGGAATTGTATTTGGTATCTACCCGGCGCAGCGTGCAGCCAATATGGATCCAATCGAGGCCCTTCGTCATGAGTAACACTCCTCAGGAATTGTCACACGAACCACTGCAAGTTGCTGCAGTTCAAGATGTGACCAAGGTCTATCGACTAGGAGGGCAGGACGTCAAAGCGCTGGCAGGTGTGACCCTTGAATTTAAGCAGGGTGATTTTGTCGCCATCATGGGGAGTTCAGGGTCAGGAAAAAGTACGCTCTTAAACCTGCTTGGCTGCCTTGATAGGCCAACCACCGGTCACTATCTACTTGGCGGACACGACGTTGCGACATTGAGTGACGAAGACCTGTCACGAGTCCGTGGTCGCTATCTTGGATTTGTTTTTCAGTCATACAATTTGATTCAGCAACTCAGCGTAGTCGAAAACATCATGGTTCCGCTATCGTACCAGTTGCCTGTTCGTCCTGATGGCCGTGAACTCAGTACAAAGTTGGCAACACTTGTGGGACTTGCCGGCCGTCTTGATCACAGGCCTAGTCAGCTTTCTGGTGGCCAGCAGCAGCGAGTGGCGATTGCTCGAGCTTTAGTGAATAACCCTCATGTCATTCTTGCTGATGAACCAACTGGAAATCTCGATACAGCGACATCGAACGAAATCATGGATCTTCTTGATGTGTTGAACAATTCCGGCCGAACAATTGTCATGGTGACTCACGAACCTGATATTGCAGAGCGAGCCAAAACAGTGATTACCCTTCGGGACGGTCTGATTCAGTCCGTTCAACAGAACCGGGCGTAGGACACGAAGTACTCTTTTGGATAGTACCGAGTTCTCTAACGGTGTTGCTTGAAAAACCAGTCAAGTAATTCTTCGTCATGATATGCGGCAGTCCAGGAATCGTGACCAACGCCGGGGAGTTCTGTGTATTTTGGATTTCCTCCGGCTTCCTTCACAGCAGCAACCATTGAACGTGAACAGTCCACAGAAATCACTTTATCAGCATCTCCATGAACCACCCAAAGAGGTACATCCTTTGCGAGTTCTGCATATTGCTCTTCACTTCTCCCACAGACTGGAACTGCTGCAGCAATTCTTTCAGGGAGTCGCATGGCAACTTCCCACGTGGCGGCACCACCCATTGAAAGGCCAGTGACAAGAATTTGATCAGTATCAATCGCTTCGGTTTCAACCACCTGATCCAATGCTTTTAAAGCTGCTTGCATGTCAGTTGTCATATCCACCGCTGACCATCGATATCCTTCTCGGCATTGTGGAGCCAGAATAAAGCAAGGGTATTTCTTACGGAGGGAGTCACTTGTCATCCAGGTTGGAAAATATTTGAGCTGATCAGTATTGTTTGACCCGCGCTCGCCGGCACCATGAAAAAATATGACAAGTGGAAATTTCTTATTGGAGTCAGAAGTTTCAGGTCTCAAGAGGCGATAGCGAAAAGAAATATCTTCACCATCTTCCTGGACAGAGACCGCGTGTTCTTCAAAGAGGTTTTCAGGCTTCATGGGTGTAGGTTGTTCTGCAGCGCACTCGTTACTGATTGCACATGTAAAAAGTAGGAGTCCACAGAAGAAATGTGTAGTGTTTATGCTCATAATGAAAGGTCCGGAAGGCTTGGCAGATTTTCTACCAATTTCCATTGTGGCATCTGAATCACTCTGGCGTAAGATGATGCATTACTGGAGGGCTTCTGATGCAATCAATTCTTAAAACAGTTCTTATCACCATTATTTCTCTGAGTGGTTTCGGGCTTTTTGCCGATCAACAAAAGAGTCCAAATGTGTTGATCATCATGGCTGATGACTGCACATATAACGATCTATCTCTTTATGGCGGAGTGAATGCGAAGACGCCACATATTGAACGATTGGCCTCGGGTGGGCTTGTATTCGAGCAGGCATATCTTTGTGAGGCGATGTGCCAGCCATGTCGGTCAGAATTGTTTACGGGGAAATATCCAGTTGCCAATGGAAGTGCATACAACCACTCCTCGAGTCGTACCGGCGTACGCAGCCTTCCACATTATTTAAAGCCCCATGGATATCGGGTTGGAATAAGCGGCAAGCTACATGTCAAACCAAAGTCTGTTTTTCCTTTTGAAATGGTCGATGGTTTTGAAAAAAGTTGTGTAAAAAATCCAACGAAGCCGCATAGTCTTGACGGCATCAAGGAGTTCATGAGCAGGGATTCTGACAGTCCGTTTTGTTTGGTGGTTGCACTCGTAGAGCCTCACGTGCCATGGGTCATGGGAGATGCCTCCGCGTATCCTCCAAAAAAACTTACGCTTCCAGAAAATATTGCTGATACATCTGAGACTCGTACCTGTTTCTCAAACTATTTGGCCGAGATAACGTATATGGATAGTCAGGTTGGTGAAATTCTTGGTGTTCTTGATGCTTCTGGCAAACGTGAAGAAACATTAGTTCTTTTCACATCGGAGCAGGGTTCACAATTTCCAGGAAATAAATGGACCAATTGGAACACAGGTGTTCATACGGCTTTGGTGGCCTCATGGCCTGAAACAGTCAAGCCGGGAAGGACTGATGCATTGGTGCAATATGCCGATATTGTGCCAACGATACTTGCCTTGAATGGTGAAAGTGAGTCAGCCATCCAGCAAAAATGCGATGGCGTCAGCTTTCTGCCGAGTCTTCTTGAAGGTGCTCCCTCGCAAAGAAAATATGTATATGGGTTACACAATAATTATCCGGAAGGACCTCCTTACCCAATACGATCTATTAGCGACGGTACATATCATTTAGTACTGAATCTGACACCTCAGAACAGCTATGTTGAAAAGCATCTCATGGGTATGTCGCAGCGAGAACAAATTGAAAGAAAATATTGGTCAACATGGATGAGAGACTGTTGGCAGGATGATCGGACCTATCATCTGATCAATCGATTCACAACACGTCCGGCTGTGGCTCTCTATAACTCAGCAGCAGATCCCTATGAATTGAAAAATCTTGCTGGGCAGCCAGAGCATGAAGAGACTATGAAGGTTCTTCAATCAGCCCTGCAAGCGTGGATGCAGTTGCAGGGAGATCCGGGTGCAGCGATGGATACTCGCGAAGTCTATGAGGCCGCAAAGAAAGGGCAGCATCAGTTTCCGGGATAAAGAAGCATGATCTCAACGGTTCAATCAGGAAGCACGTTGCGTCATATCAATCAGAAAAACCCAAGGCCGATGACTGTCAGGCGGAAGGCACTGCCTGTTTGATAACGGCAAGCGTTTTTGTGTGTGCTTCCGTGAGAAACTCCTGTGGTTCTCGTTTGCGGTATGTCGGGTTGTACAGCTCGAGTGAAACACATCCGGTGTACCCAATTTCGTGAAGAATTTTCAGTTGTTCAACCAGTGGAAGGACACCATCGCCAGGAAGTACACGCTGTGGGTCACACCACGTGTCTTGGCGATCAAGCCCCTTTGGGGAGTCCGCGAACTGGAAGATCGCGATGGCATTTGGGTTCAGCATCCGCAAAGCATTCGGTTCAGTGCCACCGTGAAAATTGTGATAGGTGTCAGGAATTACCTTCGCGTCGGGCCAGCCCGACATCATGCCGACATCAACGGCATCAGACATTGTTTTGAGTTGGGGCACAGCATTGAGAAAGATGATGCCCGTTTTGAGGCCATAGTCATTCAGTGCGATTTCACTAATGCGTCGATAGCACCAGGCGCCGATCTCCTTTGTAAAAGTTTCTCGTTTTTGTAAATCGGGAATGATTTGGACATGCTCCGAACCAATGTCACGAATCATACGGAGTCTGGTGTGATGTTCTTCAAGTCGAGATTCAAAGTCTTCTTTTGTATTTCCGAGACTTCCCCATAGACCAATGACACTCGGAACAAACAAGCCTCTGTCACGAATGCTCTTGCCAAGATCTTTGAGCGATCCACCTGCTTGTTCGAATGCCGTTAATTCACGATCCCACGGTTCAATTGCGTCAAAAGAAGAACCTGCAACAACGTCAACTTTTTTTTCGAGTGGTAATTCCTTCGCAAGTGTTGCGGTGTCAAGGCACATGGGCCATGGACTGTGGCCGTTTTGCCACACATGCGGTTTGTTTTCTGCTTGCACACGATGCAGGATTGTTCCAGCAGCAGCGAGAGCGGCACCGGCCTGTAAAAATAAACGTCGAGTTGCTTTCATGGTGCACTCCTCAAGTTCCAGCTGTATTTTTGTCAGAACGACCTTTTGTATTGTGGGCTCTTATTTCATGCTTCAAAGCATATTTCGTCAACTCTCACTTGTTTCCAAAAGAACCTTTTTGATTGCATGAACCACATGTCTCTATTTTGTGCCCGTCGGATAGGATAGTTCCGGTTGCATAACTGGCATTTATTTGCAGAGGTTTGTATGGAGATATCTCGGAGTGTGCTTGTGTGTGGAGCCGGGCCGACTGGTCTGGTGTCTGCTTTGGAACTTGCACGTCGTGGTATCAATGTTCGTATTGTTGATACGGCACCCGAGCCCTCGCACT
>CAXEMW010000235.1:0-4993 GCA_963997395.1 uncultured Planctomycetaceae bacterium | reverse complement strand
TTCACCAGGTGGATCAGCGCTGGCCAGTGATCTTATTTGGAGAGAACTCGATCGTTGTGATAAGCCCATCGTTGCCAGCCTTTCTGACACCGCTGCGAGTGGTGGGTACTATATTGCCGTAGCAGCAGATGAAATAGTGGCAGCTCCAGGAACGCTGACAGGTTCTATCGGAGTTGTTGGTGGGAAGATTGCGATCGGAAATGCACTTGATCGATACGGTATTCATACCGATGTTGTCAGCCGTGGTCGTAACGCAGGATGGCTGTCTTCACAGCAGCCGTTCACGGCAAGCGAAAGAGATGCATTTCGAGCTACGATGGAAGATATCTATCGTCTCTTCACATCAAAAGTAGCGCAGGGAAGACAGCTTGATCGGGAGCACCTCGACACACTTGCTGAAGGACGGGTGTTTACGGGTCGGATGGCTCAGGCTGCCGGACTTGTGGATGCTCTTGGAACTCTCGAAGACGCTATTCTCAGAGCGGGTCAACTCGCAGAGATTCCTGATCCGGTAGCAGCAGAACGACTGCTGTTACCGAAGCCGCGTGGCTTATTCGATGAATTCCTGGGTGTCAGTGGAATCCGTCAACCAAATCCACTCGAATCACAAACTGCAGATGCCATTACTATGCAGTTTTTCAAGCTTTTTGGTCAATCCAGCATGAATAATAGATTGATTGCCAGACTCTCCAGCAAGTTCCATCTTCTTAGTCTGGTTGCGTCGGGGCAGCCGCTGATGCTGCTTCCAGCAGTTGTTGAAGTTCGCTAGGCAGTGCTTTGGGTGGCAAGCTCTTCCTGCAAACAGCCGAAGGCTCGACTACCAGGCAAAGTGAGCAAAAGCCTTGTTGGCATCTGCCATACGGTGGACGTTTTCTCGTCGAGTGATTGCAGCGCCTTCGCGTTTATAAGCCGCTATGACTTCTTCAGCTAATTTTTGATAGGTCGGTCGACCTTTCTTTTCGCGAACGGCCAATAAAATCCAACGTATAGCCAAAGACTGCTGGCGACTTCTGTTGACCTGCATAGGAACCTGATACGCGGCACCACCAACTCGTTTCGATCGAACTTCGACAGCAGGCTTTACGTTTTCAACTGCACGCGTGAAAACCTCGATTGGTTCAGCATCATTGATCTTTTCACCGACTACATCCATAGCCTTGTAGAAGATTTGCTGCGACACACTTTTCTTGCCATCAAGCATTAAGCAGTTGATGAATTTACTTGCGAGTAGTGACTGGAATTTTGGGTCCGGCCTGAGTTGTGTGCGGCTGGCAGTGATACTTCCCATAAACTGATTTTCCTCAAATAAAAACTAAGTGAATTGTTACGTCGTCTAGTCGCGTTTTGCACCGTAGAGACTTCGAGATTGCTTGCGTCCCTGAACACCAAGGGTATCGAGTGCACCACGGATCACATGGTACCGAACACCTGGAAGGTCACGGACTCGACCACCGCGGATAAGAACAATTGAATGTTCTTGAAGGTTGTGCCCTTCGCCGGGGATGTAAACGGTAACTTCTTTTTGGTTCGATAAACGAACACGGGCAATTTTCCGTAAAGCAGAGTTAGGCTTCTTTGGAGTCATCGTTCGAACTTGCAGGCAGACGCCACGTTTTTGTGGGCATCTATCGAGCACGGGTGATTTCGAAAACCGGCGTTTGGGTCGTCGGCGGCTACGGACAAGTTGGCTGATCGTGGGCATGGAGCATTTCGTAAATTGAGTTTTGTTTGTTTCTTGAGGACAGTGACAACATCAGGGTGATGGGCCCGAGTTGACTGATTCTCATTGCTGGAAGAATCACGTCCTCAGCTCAAATAAGGTAGCTAAAAAAAGGACCTAGAGGAAGCGGCCTCGAGGAAATGGCGGCAAAATACCGGTCTGAGGAAGCCGTGCATTCCTGGTTATGCAATTGCGGGTGTCAGGATTTCACCGCGACATCCAGCCAGGCTGTCTCCGTGCCACTGCTGCCAAGGATCGGTCCATATAGTTTTTTGAGCGGCTGAAAAACCAGTGCTCACGAGGTACTTCCCTAAAAGTGCCATGAAAGCAGGTCGCCAGATACCACCTTTAAGAAAGGTTGGCGGAATGTATGTGGAGGCCTCGTGACAAAAACTTTTGGTATCCAGAAGCACTATTGAGCCTCGTCGCATTCCGAGGCCAATATGAGGTCCTGGCTGCCCAGCAATGAGTATCGTGCCAGCCAGAAGTTCAAAGCCTGTGGCTTCGCCAGCGTTTCCTCCAATAGCAAGAAGCCCTCTTCGCATTCTGCTGCCGGCAAGCGAACCTACGGAGCCATCAATAATCACTTGACCGCCAATCATGCCCTGGCGATCGCCAGGCAGCGATCCAACAGCATTGTTTCCGGCGTCTCCAAGAACACGGATTTCACCTCCCCGCATTCCGCACGCAAGCCAATCAGCTGCCGAACCTTTGATGACAAGTCTCCCTCCCGCCATCTGCTCTCCTGAATGTCGGCCGAGATTCCCCTGGACAATGATTGTGCCTGATTGCATGCCGGCCCCAAGAAAATGTACTCGCGAGAAGTCACCACGACACTCAATCTGTTCATCTTCCGGATTTCCATCGACATGAAAAAAGTCATTAAGTTGTGCTGGCTGGTTATCACAAAGTACTGGTAGTTGCTTGATGGCAGCAAGACTTTGTGTTGCTACAAACTCTGGAAGGAGACCCTGGACAGATAGAGATCGACATGGCAATTCTTCGTCTGACGAGTCAGTCCGGACAGTGAGTAGAAGAGACATGGCAAGGATTTGAGGAGAGCGTTTTAAAAAGCGTTTTCGAATATGACCTTGGAACGTTACCGGCAGTACTTATCACGAAAATGCCATGAAGGCAAAGCATGACAGAGTCAGTGTTGTACCGGTCACTTGTAGCAGGGCCAAAAGTCTGCTGTCCCCGAGCAGGAAAAGCATTGGCTTTGTGGCCCTTGTCATGCATATTTGTCGAGTCCGGCCCGAGAGTTTTTGACTGGACCTTACGGGTTGCGCGAGTCTTGTCGTCCGGAGGAGTTCAATTGTGGTCAGATTTAAGCCCATTGCGGGGTTTCTGCGTTGTGTCTCTCACAACAAACTTTATACTTCCCCAAAGGTTATCTGGTGAGATTTTTTGGCTACTAAAAATAAGATATTGATCAGTTTCCGGAAATGGTAGGGCTATGCGATTCACGCTTCTTGATCGAATTGTCGAGGTTGATCCTGGGAAGAGTATTACCGCAGTGAAGGCGGTATCTTTGTCGGAGGAGTATCTCGCGGATCATTTCCCGAGGTTTCCTGTTCTTCCGGGTGTTTTCATGTTGGAAGCGATGACTCAGGCGGCTGCTTGGACGATCCGTCTGGGCGAGGATTTTGCAAACAGCATCGTTGTCCTGCGAACTGCCCGCAATGTAAAATACGGTGACTTTGTAGAACCTGGAAAAGTACTGACTGTCCACGCGGAGGTACTGTCTCAGGATTCTCATCGTACAAAAGTGAAAGCAAGCGGGATGGTCGGTGACCGGACAAGTTTGACAGCTCGGTTAGAGCTTGAACGCTACAACCTCGCCGATAAGCGTCCTTATGGTGATGCAATGGATGTCCGGGTACGTTCAGAAATGCGACGATTATGGACAGTTCTGCATCCAGGGAAGCGCGGTCCCTCCGGGGCAGGACAGACGGTCTATGGTATCTCGCCAGAAATGACCTCTCCGTCAGGCGTTGCGTAAGGCGAAAGCCTGAGACTCTGGAGGAATCCAGAGAAGCCTACAATCGCTCGTTTTTGCGTAGATTGCCTGTTCAAAGTGCTGAATCTGCTGATTGTGCCGCTTTTTCCAGCGAAGAATGCAATTACTCGGCTTTCCATCTAAGATGGTCGAGATTACAACCTACGATGGCGAACGAGTTTTCCAATCTTACGTAAAGGTGTGATGTCGATGCCGTCTCGAGATGAAATTTTTGAAAAAGTACAGGCTGCCCTGGTTGATGCCTTGGGGGTAGATGATGATGAAGTGACTCCAGAAGCGACAATGGTCGGTGATCTTGGCGCAGAGTCAATCGATTTCCTTGATATCGTCTTCCGATTAGAGAAGGCTTTCAGTATCAAGATTCCAAGAAGCGAACTGTTTCCAGAAGATGTTTTGTCCAGCACGGACTTTGTCGTTGACGGCAAGTTAAATGATGCTGGCATTGCAGCTCTCAAGGAGCGAATGCCCTTTGTTGATCTGGCAAAATTTGAAGCGAACCCGAGTGTTCAGAATTTCCCAAATATTCTTACTGTCGAGGACATGGTTCGCTACGTTCAGAGTAAACTTGGCGGTTAATTCGACGTGCGATGCTCGTAGTGTTTTGAGCCGAAGTTTGTCTCGCTGTATGCTAAACGGAGTAAAACTGCGCTATGCGTTGGTTCTGGATCGATCGTTTCAATGAATTTGTTCGTGGTAAACAGGCGACAGCCGTGAAGAACGTTTCTCTTGCAGAGGAACATCTTCATGACCATTTTCCGGGTGCTGCCCTGATGCCAAACTCTTTGATCGTCGAGGGAATGGCACAAACGGCCGGTCTGCTTATTGCAGACGCCTTGGAATTCAACCGACGGGTTGTTCTTGCAAAGGTTGCCAAGGCAGAGTTTCAATACGACGCTGTTCCGGGTGACTCAATTCTTTTTCGCGCGGTAATTGATGAACTCAAGCCAACAGGCTCTCTCGCAAGTGTGGAAAGTGTTGTCGTTGATGAAAAGGGCGAGGAGCGGCCTCAGGGTAAAGCAGAATTGTTTTTTGCACATCTTGAGCCTGGTGAAGGTGTTCCTAAACTGTTTGAGCCAGAGGAGTTGCTCAAATGGCTCGATCACATGCACATCTACGATATTGGCCAAGATGAGGCCGGAAATCCACTATCAAGGCCAGACTGGTAGGCCTTTGGGCCGGATGACGTTATCGTATTAGACAAGATGTTCTGGCGTTAGGTCGGAACGTCTTTCCGGACTCTGAAAGCATGGAGG
>CAXEMW010000234.1:0-5028 GCA_963997395.1 uncultured Planctomycetaceae bacterium | reverse complement strand
GTTAAAATAACTGCAGAAGTGTTAGCAGGAAACCATCGCCTTCGCGCTATCGTACGCGCTGGAGTCGGTACAGATAATATTGATAAGCAGGCTGCAACTCGCCAGGGGATTGTTGTGATGAACACTCCGGCAGGAAACACAGTAAGTACTGCTGAGCATGCGTTTACGCTACTTCTGGCACTCTCTCGAAATGTAGCTCCTGCCGATGCGAGCCTTCGTGAGCATCGCTGGGACAGAAGCAAATACATGGGCGTGCAGTTAGCAGGCAAGACACTCGGTATCGTTGGTATGGGGCGTATCGGGCAGGCAGTGGCCAGTCGCGCTCGTGCTTTTGATATGAGGGTTGTCGTCTATGACCCCTTCCTGGCAGCAGAGCGTGCCGGTGAACTTGGTGTTGAATTATTTGGAAGCGTTCGGGAAATGTTACCGGAACTCGATTATTTGACTGTCCATACGCCACTCACGGACGACACTCGTCACTTAATCGGCAAGGCAGAGTTGTCGTTACTCAAACCTGGTGTGCGGTTAATCAACTGTGCGAGAGGTGGTATCTATGATGAAGAGGCACTCCTCGAGGGTCTTGAAAGTGGCGTGCTGGCAGGTGCTGCACTTGATGTCTTTGAGACTGAACCGTGTACAGAGAGCCCGTTGTTTGGCCGACCTGATGTGCTTGTAACACCACACCTTGGTGCGAGTACCGAGGAAGCGCAGTCACAAGTTGCGATTGAGGGAGTAAATTTACTCACAGATTTTCTTCGGACCGGGACTATTCGTCATTCAGTTAATTCAAGCCCAATTGACCCTGCGGATCTTGAGGGTCTTCGTGGTTTTCTTGATCTTGGGTGGCGGCTTGGTGTCTTGCTATCTCAACTCGACGAACAGCCACCCAAGGCAGTTTCAATTGCATACAGGGGAGAGATCGCATCGAGAAATACTCGACTTATCACGGCGGCATTTGCTGCTGGGTTACTGGAAACAGCGCTTGAAGACGTCAATATCATTAATGCGGAGATGTTGCTGAGGGAGCGAGGGATCGAACTCGTAGAGCAAAGTAGAACTGACCCTGGTGCATTTAGTTCAGTTGTCGCTGTTGATCTGGTTGTTGGCGATCATGTGCATCGTGCAGCAGGAACTCTTTTCGGTCGATCCATGCCCAGACTTGTTCAACTTGAGGGGCATCGTCTGGAGGCCTATCTTGATGGGACGCTTCTGATTTTCATGCACGAAGATGTCCCAGGGATTATTGGGAATGTCGGTACAGCGTTTGGTGGAACTGGTGTGAATATTGCCCAGATGACCGTTGGGCGCTCGACGCCGGGTGGTGACGCGATTGGTGTGCTCAGCCTCGATCAGGAACCATCAGACGATTCGTTAACAAAAGTTCGGACGTGTGAAGGGATACATTCTGCCAAAGTGTGTAAGTTGCCAATGGCTGGACAACTTCCCTACTGGTTGGCTGCTGGATCAAATGGTTCGGACGGGAGATAATACAATAGTTCTGGCCTGCGTCTGGCACCTGCGTTGGTTGTCTAGGTAAATGTGTCCCACTGTTGAAATGGTCCAAAAGCTATTATGGAAGGACCAGCAAGACTGTTGTGTTGTTTCCTCCGGCTTGGTCTTGCCGGCCGCCCCCCTTTTGTTTGTGTGTGTGTCTGCCTGTTATCGACGAGCCTCTTCGTAGGGGGTGTTCTTGCAGAATCGACGCTGGAGCAATCAGCCTCACGACTCATTATTGCTCTTGGTAAAAAAGGCTATCACGATACGGCAATTGCTGTACTAGACCAACTTCTTCACAACGACGCGGTGTCGGATTCGTTTCGTGAAAAAATTCCTTTATGGCGTGCCAATGAACGTGTGGCTGGTGTTCGTGGGACTTCAGACACCGGGCAAAGGCAGCGGGCGTACGAGCAAGCGATCAGTGATTTCAAGCAGCTCCTTGACGGCGATCAGAATCCGTCGGTTGCCGCCGAAGCAGCGTTTCAGTTGGGAATGGTTTTTCGTGATATGGGGAGACTTTCGAGGAATCAGGCAGCCACTGATGGAAAAGATGGTAGCGAAGCCCAGCAATTCTTCTTGTCTGCAGTTCATGTTTTTGTAGGGCCTCGGTCGGGCCAGACAGCGTTCAGTGCGATCGAGAAAGAACTCCAGCAAGTCGAAACGATCATTCGTGAGTTTCGAGACAAGCGGTTGATTACGTCGACGGATCGTCGCCTGTTGAATCAATTGGAGCAGAGTCGTGAGAAACTGCGGGGTCGTCGCGTGCAGGTTCAATTGCTTGCTGCTGAGGCATGTTCGGAAATGGCGGAATGTTTCGATCAACACTCAAAAGAATGGGGCCGAAGTCTGGAGGAGGCCCTGCAGCGGTACCATGCAGTGTATTTATCGACACCAACACGTTCTGCAGGACTTTGGGCACGACTTGAGGAAGGGAAGACTCTTCTTGCTCTAGGTCGGAAAAAAGAAGGACAGAAAGTCCTGCTCGAGATTACAAAATTACCCAGTTCGGAAACATTAATTTATCAATTACGAGTGAAGGCAGTCGACGCATTACTTGCCAACTGGCTCAACACTGCGAGTTTGATAGACGATCAAGAATTTGATGAACGGCTTCGGCAATTTGCCCTCGGTGAGAATCGGTCCTCTGCGATCAATTCAGATCTTTTGGCAATGAAGTATCGTTCAGCCGAATTACTATGGCGACGGCTCGAAGCATCATCTGCAGATTCAAAAGATGCCCGCGAGTCGCTGCTGGCCGATGTTCGGACTCTTGCTCGGGATGTTGCGAAAGCTGGTGATGTTCATGCTGCATCCGCACGGAAATTGCTCGAGAAGTTAGGGGGGCAGGATGCGGCATTAGCTGAGCGACTCGGCCGTAGCTTTGCGGCATCCTTTCGTCATGCTGAAAAAATATTGGATAACTATCGTAAGGATCCATCAGCAACACAGCGATCAGTAGCTCTTGCAGGGCTTCAAGAGGTGCTGAGGGGTGCGCCAAGCCAGACAGCCAAAGATCAAGAGCTGAAAAAAGAGCAACTGGCACTTTTGCGGTATCAAGCAGCACTCCTTTTTTATGAGGATGAGCGATACCACGAGGCGGTTTCACTGTGCGACTTTCTCGTGAAGCGTTCGCTGTATGATCCTATCGCCCAAAAAGCTGCCGTTCTTGCGTTTGCCAGTTGGCAGGCTTTAGTGGCACAGCAAAATATTTATTGGGGCGAGAGTGCTACGGCCCAAATGGGTGAAATGGCATCGGTGATCATGGAGCGATGGCCTCGTGATAGATGTTCTGCCGATGCCGCGGAAGTGAGCATTACCCTTGCCTTGCGAAATGGGAATAGTGCAGCTATCAAGAGCGTGCTGCAGAGTCTTGATAAGGATGTGATCGGACGGTCCGAGGTGCTTTTGCGTGGTGGAGTCTCGCTATGGCATCTCTGTCAACATCCTGGCAACGGCCAGAACAGCACATTGGACGAGCTGAGGACGGAATGCCTTCAAGATGCCAGCCGAGTTCTCGATGAGGGGTTGGCAGTCATCGATGAAAAAAAGGCATTGCGAGGCAAGACCTTAGAAATTGCAGTGGCTGGGGCTATTGCGCGTTGTGAAATTTCTCTGTACTCCGGCAACAATGACTCTCTCGATCTATTTACCCTTCTTACTCATGCTGGATACGGGCCGTGGCAGGTTCTTCGAGATTCCTCAACAGAGTTTCCACTTTCAATTTTTGAGGCTGGTTTGCATGTGTGTATTCGGGGTTTTGCAAAGGTGCAGCGATATGACCTAGCAATACAGGCAATGAAATGTTTGGTAGCAAATGTATCTTCGAACAAAGAAGCAAGGCTTCGGCTTGTCAGAACGGCTATCTCAGTTGGTAAAAAACTTTTTGAAGGAGTAGAAGAACGCATAGCGCAGGACAGCACGACAAGTGTACAAAATGGGTTTTCGGAAGACGAACTGAAATTCATTGAGCAATTGCTAGACTTCACAAAAGCTGCCACAGATCAATATGAGGTGCTGTCATGGGTGGCGTTTACCTCGGGTAGGCTTGGGCTTCCAGGTGATGGTCTCGTTTCAAATATTCCCAACGGAAAAAGAAAATCTTTTCTCGCTCAGGCTGCTGTGACAATAGAGGAAATCCTGTCGCACGCCGCGCTTCCTCAGTCGGCAAAGACTTCTTGGCGACGTGAGCTGGTGGTGGTCAGGTCAAATCTTGGTCAGTGGGATGCGGCTGTGGAGCAGATGAGAGTCATATTGGCTGATCAACAGAACAATCGATCGCCAATACTTCAGCAGTATGCAGCTGATTTGTTCCAGAAGGCAGCCGAGGACTCGCAGAGTCTTGAACAGGCACGAGAGTATTTTCGTGCGGCGATTGTCGGTAGTCGTTTCATGGTAGACGTTGGCGAAAGCATAGTTTGGGGCTGGGGTTCACTTGCGAGTCGAGTTTCAAAGGCTGCATTTGGTTCACGTGATGGTGCCGCCGACAAGATGCGGAATGTTTATTTTGAGGCGCGCTATCGGCTCGCTGCCTGCCGACTGGCATGGGCGCGGAAGGAGGTCGACACGTCTATCAAGACTCGCTTGCTCAAAGAGGCTGAAGCCGACATAAAAATTGAGGCCCAACTGCATCCTAGCCTTGGCAGCGATGCGTCGAGGGAAAGATTTGAGATATTGCTGGACACAATACAGCAGGAGTTTGTGACAATCTCGAGGACTAAATGAAGACTATGGAATACAAATATCTAGAAATCTTACCTAGAAGTATCTTGAGATTTATCGAGGTAGTTCTTCGCTCGCTTCTGATCTTTTGTATCTATGCCGCATGTCAAAATGAAGCACGCGTTGTCGCAGCGGATCAGGTAATTACCAGTAAGGAAACGTTATTTGGGAAAATAGAGTCTGTGTCGACTGAGGCGATTCGGTTGCTTCCCCGAGGCTCTACGAATGCTGTTCGAGAAATAGGTGTTACAGATGTTGTGATGATTCAATTTTCTGATGAGCCGAAAAATTTGATCGAGGCAAAAAAGCGAC
>CAXEMW010000233.1:0-5098 GCA_963997395.1 uncultured Planctomycetaceae bacterium | reverse complement strand
CAAAAGAAGCTGGCCTCGATACCGGACCAAGCCTGAACACTCCTGTGATTCCAGTAATCGTTGGCAGCTCGCAAAAAGCTCTCGCCGTCTCCCAACGACTCTTGGAAATGGGTATTAATGCCCGCCCGATCTTGTTCCCTGCCGTTCGAGAATCTGCTGCTCGCATTCGATTTTTTATTACCTGCGAGCATACAGACGCCGACATTCACCGAGCCGTTCAAGCGGTCACTGAAGCAGTCGCAACGAGTTAACCTGCCTTCTCCGCTACCTCGGCAAGTCGCTTCTCAGCTGCCATTGCCGGCTTCCAGTAGTATCCCTGTTTGTTTGCGCAATGACATTCTGGAAAGTCTGTGATCAACTTTTTTAGCGTGGCCTGACACTTCTCATCATATCCCTGCTGTGATAATGATTCAGCAAGAATAAACAGGCATGTCCCAACACTGTTGAGCTCTGGAAAAGATGACGCATTCTCTTTCGAAATTTCTTCCCCTGATTCCTTCTGCTGCCTTACGGCGTCATCACCAAATTCCTCAAAGCATTGTGTTGTGAGTTCTGAAACTAACTCGTGATCCCCAGCTTTGAGCGCGACCCAGGCCTTGGTTGCCAATTCTGTCGGATCGGTTGCTGCGATATCGACGTCTTCGGCTGCCTGCAACGACCCGATGCAAACCACTGAAACTAAACCACTCAAAATAAGATTTTTCAGTACCATTTTATTTCTCATCTTTCTTGGTAACCCACCCAGACATCAACTACACACGAGCATCTCATAAGCGTACAGAAATGCTGCAGAGATAACTTGTTTCTTCCACCTTGCAGCCTACAGTACCTATGAGACCTATCATTTTTCAAGTCCCCTACAACAAAGGATAAAAAATGGCTGATCCGCAACCCATTTCATGGCCTGATTTGGCAATCGGTCTTTACGACAGGCTTACTGGCAGACAGGCAGAAATCTCCTATGAATTTGAAAACCTCCACGTCAAAATTCCGAGTGATACGACGGAAAGTGCCCAACATGCGGAGTGGATTCTCGATGGCTGCATAAAAATTAAGACGCGGGACACCAGTAACGACCCAAAATAGTTTTGACCGGCCACCTCAACGGGCAACTTCAAGGTCGTTCGGTCAAAATTCTTGCGTCTGGGAATACCATTCGCCTCGAATTGGAAAACTTAATGAGTCTTTGGAGCCTCTATCGGCTTCAAGCGACGGTTCGCCCACTACTTAATGTATTCACCAAAACAGGCGGTCAGACTGAAATTTGCTACAAGAATTTCTGTTTTTTCAAACGACCTGCCAAAACCGGTTAATTCGTGGGCTTCGGATCAAAACCAGTATGCATCAATAGCCGTCTTTAAGATAAGGACGGCTATCACAAGGAGAAATATATTTCGAACAAATCCACTCCCACGTCTAAAGGCAACCGCTGTTCCCAATCCAGCCCCTACGATATTCACAATCGCCATTGGAGCGACGAGTGACCACCACACGACTCCGCTCGATGCAAACACACAAATAGCTGCGGTATTAGTGGCCGCGTTTAAGGCCTTTGCCGAGGCAGATGCATGGAGAAAGTCGTACCCCAGAAACCTCACAAAAAAGAAGACAAAGAAGCTTCCTGTCCCTGGCCCAAAGAAACCGTCATAAAGGCCCAGGCAAAAAGCAATCACACCAGCAAAGGCTGCCTCATACCGAGGATGATAGGTAGGGACATGGTCACGCCCGAAGTGCTGACTCGCCAAGGTGTACCAGAACACAAATGCCAGCAGCACAGGCAGCACCTTTCGCAGCCACTCTGACTCAAAGTAAGTCAAAAGCCACGCACCAATAAACCCACCAAGCACGGCCATGATCAGTGCTGGTACAAGTCGGATCCACGAAACATCAACATGGGCCGCATATGATCGTGCCGCCCACGCTGTTCCCCACACCATTGCCGACTTTGTGGTGCCAAAAATACTAGGGAGAGGCGCCTGAGGAAAGACTCCGAGCATAACGGGCAGCGAAACCAGTCCCCCACCACCAGCAATAGCATTGACGAAGCCACCAAAAAAAGAGCCCACGAGAATCAATCCGACTTCAAATGGAGTCATTCAAGCCACCGCATCCTATCCCGCAAAACATTCAAGCCCTCTGAGACTTCTTATAGAATGATGTCTACTCCTGGTCACGTTTCCTTGACCTGATATAAGTGGACATCCTGCTGTGGATAGGGAAACGAAATACCGGCGGAGTCGAACTCTTGCTTCACTGCCGCCGTTACTTCCCAAAATACCGTCCAATAATCTCCGGTCTTAGCCCACGGTCGGGCAATGAAATTAATTGCAGATTCACCAAGTTCATTCATCTTGATGAGCGGAACAGGATCCTTCATTACCAGTGGGTGCTCGTTGATAATTCGTTCAAGAATCAACTGCGCCTTCGCAACATCGTCACCGTAGCCAATACCAAACGTCATATCGATCCTTCGTGTACTACTCGCCGTTGCGTTGGTGATCGTATCACCACCAATCTTTCCGTTTGGAACGATCATCTTCTTGTTATCGAAGGTACGAATTGTTGTAGACAGCATATTCATTGAATCCACAATCCCACTCACACCGCCAGCGTCGATGACATCACCAACATCGAATGGTCGATATGCAAGAATGAGCAACCCTTGGGCAAAGTTTGACAGCGTCCCTTGTAGGGCAAGTCCGATAACGAAAGCGGCACCACCGATGAGCGCCAGTATCGGGCTTGTATTAATACCAAGAGCGGAAATTGACACCACAAACCCGAGTACCAGAATCGCCTGTCGAACAAAATTGACCAGAAATGTTCGTAAGAGTGACGATGCCCCCTCGACTCGCGAAAGGGCCTCGCCGCAAATTCTACTGAGCACACGCGCCAACATCCAGGAGGCAAATAGAATAGACCCGAACATAAACAGACGCCCAACCCATCGAAGACCACCTTGAGGTGACATCACCCAGTTTTTCAAAACCATGAACGTCGCTTGCAAATTATAGAAATCAAATTCCAACCCACTCACAGCAGATGCGTAGGCTCTGTACTTCTTTGGATCTCCGCCCTTTCGCTCCCACTCATCAAGCACCACACGGAATCTGTTCAGCAATTCATCCTGTTCCTCCTGAAGCCCGACAATTTCTTTATTGGCGGAATCCGTCTTTTTTTCCAGTTGCAGCTGGCTTACTTCAGCAACTTTCTTTTGCACGCGGACCTGCCACGCATCTGCCTGCTTCTTAAGTTCTTCATCGGTGAGAGGCCGTAACTGAAGTCGAAGTTCTTCTCTCGTTGGAATGACCTTAGGATTGTCTTGCGATACTTCTGCACACTTTGCGGTGTTTGCAAGACAAAGGACAGAACAAAAAAGCACAACCAGATGGCCACGATGTACTTTGCTGGAGAATTGTAAGAGGAACAAAAATAGCCGTTGAAACATGAAACAGACCCGGGTAGAAATTTTTGACTTGTAAGAGATTAGCCGTGAGGCAAACTAGGCCTCAATCTTAGTCAGCATTCGTTCCAGCACACAATTACAAATCTATATTTCATGTCAGAACTTACTCCATTCTCATGGTTTTTACTCGTGCTGGGAGCGACTGGCGTTGGCATCTCAAAAAGTGGATTGGCTGGCGTGAGCCTTGTCCATGTGATTGTATTTGCCTACGTCTTTGGTGCAAAAGCCTCAACTGGAGCACTCTTGCCTCTCCTGATTGTTGGAGACTGCTGTGCAGTTTGGCTTATCGGGCGGGAGGTTGATTGGCGATACGTACTTCGTTTACTCCCACCAGCGTTCGTGGGGGTTGTCATTGGCTGGAGTCTGCTCGGCCGACTTGACGAGGCAACCTTTAAACCGCTAATTGGTGTCATCATCATCCTGCTTTGCTGTGGGCAACTTCTCCGGATGTGGCGGCCAAACGTTTTTGTAACCATTCCCCATACAAGGCCATTCGCATGGTCAATGGGCATCCTCGGTGGCATTACAACGATGCTGGCAAATGCAGCAGGCCCGGTCATAGCCCTGTACCTCCTTGCAGTCTCTTTACCGAAACTTCGGCTGGTAGCAACAGGCGCATGGTTCTTTTTCGTTTTGAACATTGCAAAAATCCCATTCAGCGCGAACCTCGGCTTCATTACCGCTGAGAGTCTTCTCATCAATCTTATTTTGGCCCCATGCGTCATTGCTGGCCTCGTCTTTGGGCTCATGGTAGTACGACGACTTCCGCAGAAACTATTTGATACTTTTCTTCTAGCTTTCACGGCCATCGCCGCTATCCGGATGGTCTTTATGTAGTGGGGTACAAACAGGAATGAAACGAGAGCACGTCCGGTTGCTTTTGGACTTCATCTACCAGTCATCATGGTCTCCCAAATCGATGCCTGAATCTCGAGCTAACTCACGGACGATATCTGGCACACCTTGACCGGCCGGTTTTGCTATACATTCAAAGGCAGTTCGAACAATTGATTCTGGAATATCTGGATCAACAACAATTCGACGTGCCTCATCCGGTGCAAGGAACGCCAGTGACGCCGCAGGGTATACCTGAAGCGACGTCCCAACACAGAGAAGGATATCGGCCTGCGAAACAATATCAGCAGCAGCAGCCATCGCTGGCACATCCTCTCCGAACCACACAACGTGTGGACGCAATTGACCACCGGCAGGACATGTGTCTCCGATCGTAATATCATTGTCGCCGAGCTCAATAAGGCATGTTGAATCTATTGTACTCCGGCCAACCATCACCTCACCATGCAGGTGGAGCACACGAGTCGAACCGGCCCGTTCGTGGAGGTCATCCACGTTTTGGGTGATGACATCGACCTCGAAACACCGCTCGAGGGCTGAAAGTGCTTTATGGGCTGCATTTGGCTGAGCAGATCGCACCTGTTTTCGCCGCTCGTTATAGAATCGTAGCACTCGATCAGGATCAGCTACCCACGCCTCTGGTGTAGCTACCTCTTCAACCCGATGCCCTTCCCATAGTCCGTCACTCCCCCGAAATGTTTTGAGGCCACTTTCAGCACTGACACCAGCACCTGACAAAACGACAACTCGTTGCATAGCCGTAACAGATTGAGAAAA
>CAXEMW010000232.1:0-5166 GCA_963997395.1 uncultured Planctomycetaceae bacterium | reverse complement strand
TACCGCTTGCAACGCCCACGGTGCAACATGAATTCAGGATGGACTATTCACTCAGCGGTCGATTGGCAACGGGCAACCACAGACCCGCACACAGGCTTGCAATCGTAGCTGCGACAAATGTTCCTCCTGCTGACAGCAGCAGCCAACCCCATGGAAGAGACTGCTCTGCACCACGCGTGAAAGGAATCGCAGCCAAAAAGCCACTCATACCTCCTAGGAAAATACCGAGACCAACGAGAATCATTGATTCAAGCCAAAGTACCGTCCCAAGCCGCCTTCGCCTAAATCCCATAGCGAGCAAAATGGCTAGCGTATTTCGCCGCTCAAACACTCCCTGAATAGCAACTGCAGCCACCCCGACGGTACCAAGAAAGAGGCCGATGGTTCCTAGACTTTGAAAACCGGCAAGAAACGTATTCTGCACTGCGAAAAGGCGGCTCAGTCGATCCTGGGTAGGTTCCAAGCGGACACCAAAATCTGCCCAAGCAGCGGTTAATGCCTTGTCGGCTTGGTCTCGACGTGCAGACTGAGTAACGCCAGCAGATACGTTTCTTGGCATATCGACCAAGGCCATGGCGTATCCACTCTGAAAGGGAAATAGTCGCGTGAAGTCATTCTCTCCCATAAGAACCAGTCCTTGCAAAATACTCGGCTCAAGTAATCCAACTATGCGACACCGAACACCATCCTGGTTCTCCCCAGAAACGACTTCTTTTGATATTTCTCCACTCGCAGGATTCAATATCACAATTGATCCAAGCCCTCCTAATTTCAAAGCCCACTGAGAGGTCGCCGCGTCAACAACAATTGGAACCTCTCCATCTTTTCGTTCGGACACTTGCAGCAGATGCCACGGATTCTTTTGATCATCACGCAATGCAAAGTGATCCAGAAAACGGAAGCCTCCTCGGTTAAGGAATGAATCTGGCAGCCCCACAACACGTGGATTCCTCGTTGCAAAAAGGTTTGAACAATTCGCATCATCACCTTGATTAGAACGAAGAAGCGCTATGGTTGATTGCTCAAGAAGTTCGCATTGGTTTGCATTGAGACTGAGACGTTCGCTTACCGACGGATTACTTGGATTGAGACTCGTAGGATTTGCAAATTTCGCAACATGTGTCCACCCACCTGTCGGAGAGTTCTGTTTGCGCCAGTCTCCTGAGTCCACTAACTCAAAACCCGAAACAAACACAATGAGAAACTCAGCAAGACACATCATGAGAACAACGGACAGACTTCGACCTGGACGACGCAATACATTCCGTCCAGCGAGCCCTATAAGCGAACTGACTGCTCCCCATGGACGAAACCAAAAAGGGAGGCACGAAAAACTTATTATGGAGCCATAAAAAAGTCGCAGAGGGGGTTGGCCACCAGTTCTTAGAGCTGCGGTAAAAACAGCGGCCATGGCAATACACATCGTCATTGTCGCTCCGAAAAAAAGCGTCGTTACATGGGGGGGCACCATAGTAAAAAGAGTGGCTGCCTCACCTTCACCCCCCTTCGGCCATGCTTCCCCCAACTGCACCAAAAGCACCTCCGACCACAGTGGACTCAAAAAAGTACCAACAAGAACACCAAGACAAATCGGTACTCCTGCAACGATGGCAAGCATCTTGGCAATCCGTCTGGGACACCACCCAATTGCCGCAAGCACACCGAGTGTCCTATGCTGAGAAGAGACGAGAAGTCCAAAACATAGCCACAACAGAATAATTGCCGCCACAACAAGAAAACTGGATAGTGTTAAAAAGAGTATGCCAAAAGGCGTTGATCCTTTCGCTGCAGCATTTGCACGGGCAGCCAATGGGCGAATTACCAAGCCCGCCGATTGTGGTGGGACAGCAGCCGCCAGGCTGACGGTAAGGTCGTTCAGTTTTTCTTGTGTGAGTGACGGAAGGTGCCACGCTGTTGTCTCACCAAAGCGACTTCCGGCTATCTCACGTGCCCTTGTAAGAGGCATAAACATCTTGGGCGCTGACCCATATTGCTTCCAGTATCGATCATCTTCGTCGTGCGGCGGAGTTGTCCGAACTCGCTCTCGTTCAAAAGGGAAGGGGGGATCCCAGTCTGCGATCGATTCTTCATCCGTCACCCCTTCAACAGTCGGCACAACATCCTGGGATGTTGCCAAGCCACTCATTGCCGCAATTCCAGCCACTCGACAATCATGGACTGCTTCAGTCACACTGCCGTGAATTGTTTCTGGAACAAACGCGCGGAAGCTGATTTCATCCCCGACAGAAACCGGACTTCCTTGCGCGGCCAAATCATCAGCGAGCCATCTGCTGATAACGACTTCATTCTCAACTGGCATTGGCAATAAGTTCCCATTCTTGTCAACAAGATCACCCACTGGATGAGATGTACTTTCGATTCCAAGCACAGTTGAATATGGAACTCTTGCCGTTGCTGACTCACCTCCCCCATAGATCTCATTTGCAAGAAAAACAAGCGACGGCACTCCTCCCAAGTCAGCCATCGCATCCTGTGCTGCAGCGTCTGTTGTTTGCTCAAGAACCATCCTCCGACTCGTAAGGCTTATCCATCGGCCGTCTGGGTCACGCATAAGCGAAAGTCCAAGATCAGCCAAGGAAGGCTTTAAACATTGCTTTAAAATAATGTCAAAGCTTTGGTGGTCAGCGTCTCCTACAAGGAAAACTCCATTCCTTTTATCGGACCAATCAAGGAGCTCTTCAGCGAGGGCTAATGAAACCAAGGCAACGCCAGCGGGTGGCTCTGTTGCGGAAAGCGAAAAGTCACCAACACTCCCGGCGGGTAAAGTAGCAGTAAGAATGACACGCCGACTGCGACTAGATCCTCGACGGCTGCCAAGCGGCAGATCAGAAGGAACTACGGATCGCTCATTTACGCGAAGAACGACGGGGTCTCCTACTTTCAACTCGAGAAGGTCGGCCAGTCGTTGGCTTAATTGAACCCCTGTTTGTTTTGTGGTCGCAGTATCAAAACGAAGAGCAGAGGGTTGGTCACACCCAAGAAGCGTTGCGATAGCTGAGCCGCGTGAATGCCCCACACCCGCCGGACGTTCAACTGTCATTTCTACGACGATAGCTGGAACAAGTTCGGCCTCACATCCAGCAGAATCGACATCAAGCCGTTGTTGAAAGGACTCATTAAGTCTTTCCGAGAACTGCTTCCCAAAGGGTTCTGAACCAATTACTGCAGTTATAATTCCTCCAAGTCGCTGGTTGGCCATTTGACGAAGGCACTGCTGGATAGAATCTCCAACTCCGAGGCTGCCACTAATCACAATGGCAATCACTGATGCCGTCCCCGCAAGGGCCAGCAGTTGCGGAAGCCATTGCCAGACACAACGAATGGCAAAACTACGGACTGAACGAATTGGCTGAGAAGAGCTCTGCTGAAAAGTTTTCATGTTGTAAGCTGGCCATCGGTGAGACGGAGCCGACGCCCCTGCGGACATTCAGCAACACGTTCCGCTACAGACTCATCATGAGTAACAATGCAGAGCAGGCTTCCTGTTTCATCAACCAGTTCATTTAGGAGGTCAATCACCTGCACCGCTGAATTCGAATCAAGCTGTCCTGTTGGCTCATCAGCCAGCAGCAAGGCAGGACACAACAAAAGGGCTCGGGCCACCGCAACTCTTTGTCGTTCTCCTCCAGAAAGCTCGGCAGGCAAGTGACTCGTTCGATTTTCTAATCCAACACGTTCCAATAAATATTGTGCTCGCTCTACAAATGAACCCTTGACTGTTCCACTGGCCAATGCCGGCAGCAGCACATTATCAATCGCCGTACACGATTCAAGTAGGCAATGATCCTGAAAGACAAATCCGACATGGTGGTTCCGAAAATCAGCACGACGGACCGCATTTAATTCGTAAGGATTGACCTCACCCAGGCGCAAGGAGCCCGAGGTAGGTGGCTCCAGTCCACCTAGAATTGCCAACAACGTACTCTTCCCTGAACCGCTCGGCCCCATCACAACAAGCCGTTCACCCTCACCACCAGACAAACTTACGTCTGACAATATTTCCAACGAGCCCGACGGCGTCGGAAATGACTTCGATAGTAATTCTGCTTTAAGCACGAAGCTGAAATTCCAGACCAGTGTGTTAAGGAGTTTTACTGGCTATTGAGTTGGCAACTGATGAGCCTTCATACGTTCCAGAATACTGGCTGAGAGTCTTACTGGTAACGGCTTCTTTCCATTCCGCATGATACATCGAACAACAACAACCGTCCCGGTAGCAACAAGGCTTCCTGAATGCTCAAAACGAAAACGATATGTGATGCTCGAACTGCCTAGTTCAGCAACAGCAATGAAGACATCGAGAGTGTCACCAAATCGAACAGCCGCTTTATAGTCTGCAGACACAGAAACCCGAGGCCAACTCACCTCGAGATCACAGTCGGTTTTGCCAGAGGCAAGCTCCTGATAAAGAGCCTCCTTGTCTTCTGGTTCATTATCGACAACACGGATTCCAAGTTGTCTTAAAAACTCGTGCTCCGTGGACTCCATCCAGAAAAAAAACGCAGTGAAATGTGCAATTCCCGCTGCATCGGTATCACGGAACTCGACGATCCGGCGGCACCTGAACCAGGAGTCTGAGGTTGGTTCACCTGCCATAAAAACCTGCCGTCTCAATCAGCAACATAAGGCAAAAGAGCCATGAACCGTGCACGCTTAATAGCCTGCGTAACAGCATGCTGACTCACAGCAGTACACCCTGTTTTTCGCCGGCCAATGATCTTTGCTTGCCTATTCACCATTTTACCAATGAGCTCGAGATCCTTGTAATCTACATACATCGGCCGAGGACGAACCCCATCAATGAAAATGGGATCTCTTCTCTTCGCTTTAAGCTTTGGCTTCGCACGTTTTCGAGGGGCCTTCGAAAACTTTTTCTTTCCGGGCATCGGGCTCATCTAAAAACTCTCACATCGCGGGAAATTAAATATCGACGCAAACTTCAGTAGGCACTGCACTGCCGTAGGATTGAAAGCCGCATCAAACGGATGACACGAACTTTGTCCACGTAGAAAACACAATGCTTACCAAGAATATAACGCTCATCCTCCGTATTGCACGGGGGGCTAACCCAACCGAGTAACCCCCCGATTCATACAGGTATTATTATGAGCGTTTACTCAGAATATCAAAACGTATTTTAGTACC
>CAXEMW010000231.1:0-5172 GCA_963997395.1 uncultured Planctomycetaceae bacterium | reverse complement strand
GTGACAACGGTTGGATAACGAATCCGGAGAATGGCAAGTATGCAGGGAAATCGAAGCGATCACCGTACGACGGTGGATTGAGAACACCGATCATGCTTCGACAGCCTGGCACGATAACACCGGGCACAAGCGACTCGCTTGCCAGTTCCCTCGATCTTGTGCCGACCGTACTGGCATCTTGTCAGATTCAAGCGCCAAAGGATCTGCCAGGAATCAATCTTCTGGATAACGAAGCTGTTCGAGCCAGAAAACAGCTCTTTGGTGCCTGCTATGTCCATACACTCGCGGACATTGAAAAGCCGGGAAGAAACCTTCTCTGGAGGTGGACAGTCAAAGATGTTCCGAACGGAGAAGTCTGGAAACTTATCGAACCAGTGACCCATGGTGTGTCTGGTAGCCATGTCTTGCCAGCAGGGGAATCGAGAGTCATTGATCCCTTCTCAAACGATAGATTTGAAAAAGGTGTCGTCGAACTGTTTGATGTCTCTAAAGACCCTGATGAAGAAAAAAATGTTGCAACTGCAAACCCTGCTATCGTCAAGCACCTTCAACACGACCTCAATGAGTGGTGGCAACCACAATCGGCATCAGTAGCTGTTGAACCGGTAGCAACGGCAACGAAAAAACTTCGAGTGCTTCCAGTCAAAGCACGACGAAAATCATCAGAACGTTCTGTCTGGCCGAATTGGCGAGGACCCACGCTCGATGGTGTTTCATCAGGCACTGGGTATGCAACGTCTTGGAGTCAAGAAGACAATATTAAGTGGCGCGTTCCGCTACCCGGTCTTGGTGCGAGTACGCCTGCAGTGTGGGAAGACACAATCGTGTTGACTTGTGACATCGACGGCCATGATGGAATTTTGTGTGTCGATCGAGCCGGCAAAGAATGTTGGCGACAGCAACTTGGTGATCTTCGACCCGGGAAACATAAAAAAGCAACGGGGTGTAATTCCTCACCGGTCACAGATGGTAAGCATGTCTGGGTGTACTTTAAGAGTGGTGAACTGGCGTGTCTGTCGCTCACCGACGGTGCCGTTGTGTGGAGGACAAATCTTCAGGAACAGTTTGGTGAAGACACCTTGTGGTGGGATCTTGGAACGTCCCCAGTGCTGACACAAAAAGCGGTTGTTGTCGCAGTTATGCAGACAGGTCCAAGTTACCTCGTTGCATTCGATCGGCAAACAGGCGACGTCCTCTGGAAACATGATCGAATACTCGATGCTCCAGAGGAGGCAGCACAAAGCTATTCAACACCCGTTGTTGTTGCTGGGCATACCGACTGGAATGAGCCAAATGAGATGCTCATTGTGCTCGGTGCAGATCATGTGACTGCTCATGACGCCGCGGATGGCCGAGAAATCTGGCGAGTTGGGGGTCTCAATCCTGAGGGCAATACGTTCTTCCGTTCCATTGCATCACCGGTTGTCTCTGGTGAATTTGTGATAGCTCCGTATGCACGCGGAAATACCGTGACTGCCATACGGCGCGGTGGAGCAGGAGATGTGACGGCAAGTCATATTGCCTGGGAGCGTGAACCGCTGGGAGCGGATGTACCGACACCGGCTATTCGCGATGGTCGAGTGATGATCTGTGGTGATAAAGGTTTGATGTCATGCCTCGATTTAAAAACCGGTGAAACCATTTGGGAGGACAGCCTTCCAAAGAATCGGAACAAATTTAGCTCGTCACCAATTATTGTTGATGATCATGTTCTTCTGACCCGTGAAGATGGTCATTCCTGGTGTCTTGCCTGGCCCGGAGAGAATGGGGAATCACTCACTGTTCTTGGTGAAGGCATGGTTGATGAAATGACGGTGGCGACTCCCGTCTGTCTTGATGGTGAAATATTTCTCCGAACACATGATTCGCTGTGGTGCATTCAGCCCGAGTAAGTTTCTGTGTTTCAAAATGCTTAGGAAAAATTTTTAACAATGAACAGTACATACTTGAAATGTTTTTTACTTGCTTGGTTGATTTTCTTTGGTGTGCACGATGCAGGGGCTATTGAGCAGGGTGAGCCAGCACGACTTCTTGTTGTGACAGTCACAAAGGGTTTCCGTCACGGTTCGATTGAAACAGCTGAGCCAGTGTTAGAAAAACTCGGCCGTGAAACGGGTCTTTTCCATGTCGACTTCCTTCGGATGCCTCCTAATCGACCGCCGCAACCAAAGAGGCCTCGCCGAGGGAAAAATGTCACAGACGAAAAGTGGGCGCAGATTGAGGCGGAACACAAAGACAAACAACGGGCTTTTCAAAAAGCTGATCAGCCATGGCAAGAGACGTTGAAGCAAAAGTTCGCAGTTGCGTTTTCACCAGAATCACTTGCCCAATTCGATGGAGTTATGTTCGTCAGTACAACAGGTGATTTACCAATTCCTGATATCGGAGCGTTCCTTCAATGGATTCAAGAAGGCCATGCCTTTATTGGTGTTCATGCAGCGAGCGACACATTGAAAAGTTCAGATGCGTACGTGGAGATGATAGGAGGTAACTTTGCTGGGCATCCATGGACAGCAAAAGGTGAGCATGGCTTCGTCAATCACGACCCGACACATCCAGTCGTGAAAATGTTTCCGGAACGATTCCGTTGGAAGGATGAAATTTATCAATATGGTCCACGATATAATCCTGACAATGTTCGCGTGTTGCTCTCGATAGATATGGCAGCGAGTACGCCAAAAAACCCTTGGCATGTACCGGTCTCATGGGTGCGTGATTACGGCCGAGGTCATGTCTTCTATACAAATCTTGGGCATAACAATGAGACGTGGAGCGATGATGCGTTTCAGAAACATTTCACCGAAGGAACCGCGTGGGCGCTCGGAAGGTTTGATGCACCAAGTAAGGCTAATCCATCTGTTCAAGCGGCGGAATATCTGCGCAGTGCTGTCGCTGCGGCTGGTGAGTTAGAGGGTATCGAACACGATACACTCCGAGCACACGTGGATGCGAAAATAGCAGCAGACCCATCATGGGCTGCTCAGATGAGACCACAAGTTCTTGCGTTGCGATCGCTCAATGGGGAAAAACTGTCGACAGCCCTGAAGAAACTTGTTGAAGACATCCAACAGGATTGATCTGTTTTTCATAACAAGCAGTTTGAGGTCTTTTCTGGATTCATGCTGCCCTGTTTTTACATTCTGGAGAAACCATGAAGCGGCTCCCTCAACCAATCATTTGGATCGGCGCGATGTGTCTGGTCGTGGTCGGCATGACACAACAGCTATCGGCGGCTCCGCCAAATGTGGTCGTGATACTGGCAGATGATATGGGGTTTTCCGATCTTGGCTGTTACGGAAGTGAAATAGAAACACCACATTTTGATCGGCTTGCCCATGGTGGGCTGCGGTTCACGCAAGGCTATAACACTGCCCGGTGTTGGCCGACCCGCGGTGCACTGCTCACTGGCTATTACGCGCAATCCATTCGTCGAGATAAATTACCGGGTGTAAAAGGTGGAAACCGTAATCGACCAGCCTGGGCACAACTTCTTCCCGAGCGACTCGCAGCGGCCGGATATCGTTCATATCACTCCGGGAAATGGCATGTGGATGGCAATCCACTCGAGCAGGGATTTGCTCATTCTCTTGACATTCAAGGTGGTCAAAATGATTTCTTCGATCCCGCTGGTATCACTGTCGATGGGAAGCCGGTTGACAAAACAGATCAATTCTATGTGACCACAGCAGTAGGAGAGCATGCAGCAGCGTGTCTTCGTGAACATGCAGAACAGTACGGCGACAAACCATTCTTTAGCTATGTTGCGTTTACGTCACCACACTTTCCTTTACACGCACCGCAAGACATTATTGAAAAATATAAGGCTCGGTATCAGGCAGGATGGAATATCGTGCAGCAAGCTCGGTATAAGCGGCTTGTTCAGAGTGGCATCATTCATGCACCACTTGCGGCAATGGAAGAAAACCTCGGTCCTCCGTACGACTGGCCAGATGCACTGGCAAAATTGGGCCCAGGCGAAGTCAATCGCCCACACCCGTGGCAGAGTCTCACACCGGAGCAGCACGATTTTCAAGCGACGAAAATGGCAATCCATGCGGCCATGATTGATGCAATGGATCAGGCAGTTGGCGAAGTCATTAAACAGCTCGAGGCAATGGATGCGCTCAACAATACGCTGATATTGTGCCTGAGTGATAATGGTGGGTCAGCCGAGATTATGGTTCGTGGCAAGGGGCATGACCCACACCTCCCAGCTGGTTCTGCGGGCACGTATCTCTGTCTTGGACCGGGCTGGTCTAGCTGTGCCAATACACCCTTTCGACGCCATAAGACCTGGGTGCATGAAGGAGGTATTTCGACCAGCTGGATTGTGCATTGGCCAGCCGGAATTCCATCGAAGAGCGCTCTGCGCGAACAGCCAGTCCATGTCATTGATATCGTTCCAACGGTGCTTGAGCTTGCGGGTGTTGAACAATCAGAAGAGCATTCAGGTGAGGCCGAGCCACCTCTGCAGGGTCGAAGTTTTGTGGCATGCCTTACGAACCCTGACGCACCACCGCCGCACGAAACATTATGGTGGTGCCACAATGAACATCGGGCAGTTCGGCATAACGACTGGAAACTTGTTGCTGCACGAGATGAGCCGTGGGAACTCTATGATCTGTCGTCAGATCGAACAGAGCAAAACAACCTGGCATCATCTCATCCTGAGCAGGTCAAACAGCTTGAAAAAGATTGGAATGAGATTGCAACGGACAACCAACGGCTTGCAGATCTGGACGGAAAGAATAAACCTCAAGGAAAGCCGAAAAAGAAAAAACCGACTCCAAAAAAACAGGCAGCAAGTAACGTTGATCACAAGCACGATGCTCAGGCAGGCAGACCTCGTCAGTCACCACCCAATGTTGTGATCATTTTCACAGATGATATGGGGTACGCCGACCCGGCCTGTTACGGGGGAACATTTGCAGCGACACCACATATCGACAGATTAGCTCGGGAAGGAATCAAACTAACTGACTTCCATGTTGCCCAACCTGTCTGTTCAGCATCACGAGCAGCGCTACTCACCGGTTGCTATCCCAATCGTATAGGGATCCATGGCGCATTAAGTCCAAGAGTGACACATGGTCTTTCGGGTGAAGAAACGACGCTGGCCGAGTTGCTGCGATCACGAGGCTATCAGACAAGCATGGTCGGCAAGTGGCACCT
>CAXEMW010000230.1:0-5189 GCA_963997395.1 uncultured Planctomycetaceae bacterium | reverse complement strand
GAATTTGAATGTCCCGGCCATTCGCATTCCCAGAGTTGATCACCTGTTGAGAGATCGTAGGCAGCTATGTGGCCCTCGTTCACTGTGATTACTCCACTGTGACCATCGAGGCTGAATATCTGAGGAGATGCGTAGGAGATTTGTTCCGTACCTGCCAGCCACACCTGATCCCCCGTGGTTCGGTCGTAGGCAACAAGAGAAACGTAGGAAGATGTTGCGGGATCACGATTGCCGTCATCGACGTCTTGATTGCCCCAGTCTTTCCTGGGGCCGCCAGCGGGGACAATGACTAGCTCGTCTGTGACAAGCGGAGAGCCAGAACGACCCCAAGCGACCGCCGCGACGTGTGTTGCTCGATCAATACCCAGATCAGCAACAATATCTTTTCTCCATAGTACCTTGCCGGTGCTCCCTTCGATGGCGTGGAGCCAGCCGGTTGCTCCGGTGGCGTAAACAACCCCGTCGGTAATTGTTGGCGTTGATCGTGGGCCAATTCCACCAAGAACTGTTTCATGCCGCGCTGGAACAGAAACAACCCACTCCGGTTCACCAGTTGCAAGTGCGTAGGAGGTAATGGATTCGTCCTCCCCTCGCTGCTCCAATGTGACGGCGTGACTACCAAATGTGGCAAAGCCACTCCAGCCTGCTCCTATGGGACGTTTCCATATGCATTTTGGCGGATTGGCTTCCCAGTTCGTATCGACCTCGATGCCATCAATACTCGCTGTCCCTTCGGGGCCAAGGAAGCAGGGAAAGTCATCAGCCGTTGCCGTCCATCCGGACGACACGTTCTTGTTGGTTGTTTGTTTCGCTATGGTTGCAGCCGAAGGCAAGAGTGAGTCACGTCGGGCCTGCCACCGGAACGCAAATTGTGGTACGAGGTCCCCGCTCACGCCTTCAATACGAAGAATGGCAAGAGCAAGAAGAACTGAGATCACAAGAAAAGCAGTGACACTCTTTTTTACAAGGGGACGAAATGTACTTTCTCTTAGAAACCATATGAAGAGTGAGACTAAGCCAGTGAAAGTCAGTATAAGAGTGATGATGTTTCGTACGGCTTGATCAATCACATCGCCAGCGAGCACTTCAAGCCAGCCGTATCGAACGAGCGCGATGGCTGAGGCGAGAGATGCCAGAGTCACCCAGATTTTTGCGGGAGGTACAATTTGTTGAGCTCGTGGCGCGGGGTCCCCTTCTGAGGCGGGGAGAGTTGGGGTCATAAGGTTTGGTGTCTCTTGTGAGAGGGTGTGTTCCCGCTGTTCTAAAGGGCGGGAAACGTCGGTTTCTGTACAGATGTTCTACAGGTGTCGGTTCCAGTTGGGCAATATCACGGAACTTTCGTCATAACCGGATTCACTGGAATGCACGTTGTCAAACATCGGTTAGACTTGGAAGCCGGTCTATCATTCTATTGCTGTATTTCATGCGAGGTGATACGCAAACTGCGACTCGTTTTTATAACACGTGGCAGAATGAAACCGCTTCATACGATTTTCTAGAAACCGATTCGTGGTTATGCCCATGGTCGAGCCAATACCAACTATGCCTGATCCGACGACAAAAAAGGTTCCTGCTTCAGGGCCATCAACACTATCCGTGCATGCTGGAGAGGCACGGGTGAAGCCAGGCTTTTCGATCACAGATCCAATTTTTGCTTCATCAACATACACGTTTCCTAACACCCAGGCGATTGTTGACTTTCTTGAGCAAGGACAGTCTCGCGAGGAGTACGGGCGATACGGTAATCCGGGTGAGCGAGTTGTCGAAGACAAGTTGGCGGCACTTGATGCTGGTGAAGCCAGCGTGCTTTTCTCGAGTGGTATGGCGGCATTCGTGGGTCTTCTGATGGCTCATGTTGATGCAGGAGATGACATTGTCTTCTTTGACGAGTGCTACCATCGCAGTCGTGAGTTTTGTCGCCGTCATCTGACTCGCTTTGGTGTCGGCTTCCGTGAGGTGCGTACTTGTGACTACGATGCGATGGAAGCAGCAATTACCCCGAGAACAAAATTTCTGATTAGCGAGTCTCCTACCAATCCACAATTGAGTGTTGTTGACATTGAGCGATTTGCTGAGATTGGTCGCAGGAATGGGGTGCTGACATTAATCGATGCAACCTTGTCTACTCCGTATAACGTGAAACCACTTGAGGCGGGCGTCGATTTTGTGTTGCATTCCGCTACAAAATACCTTGGTGGCCATAACGATCTGCTGGCAGGTGCTGTGACCGGTTCTGCCGAATTGCTCGAACCTGTTCGCAACCTGCGAGGCATTATGGGCGGTGTGAATGCTCCACATAATGCGTATTTGCTGGAGCGTGGCCTGAAGACGCTTGCTCTTCGTATGGAACGACACAATGCAAATGGACAGGCCGTAGCAGAGTTTCTCGCTGGCCATCCACGAGTGGAACGAGTGCTGTATCCAGGCTTGCCAGACCATCCATTCCATGCCATCGCCAAGCAGACAATGCGTGGCTACGGCGGACTTGTAACGTTTTTCATTCGTGATGCAGACTGGCGGCAGACAGCCGCTGTTATTGATGCGGTGAAAATTCCTCGCATTGGCCCGAGCCTCGGTGGAGTTGAGTCGCTTATCGAACAACCAATGGTGATGAGTTACTGGAATTACTCACCTGAAGAGCGGGCTGGTTTTCGGATTCCAGATAATATGGTGAGGATGGCCTGCGGTATCGAGGATACTGACGATCTCATTGCGGATCTGGCTGCAGCTCTCGATGTGGCGGAGTAAGCAATGGAGTTTCGCACACGGGCAATTCATGTAGGGCAGGAAGCTGATCCATCGAATGGTGCAGTGGTGCCGCCAATTCATTTGGCAAGCACGTTTGTTCTGCCAACTGCAAACGGTGATGCCCAGTACGACTACGCCCGTACAGGTTCACCGACACGACACGCCTTCGAGGCTGTGATGGCTTCGCTTGACGGTGGCGCCCGCGGGTTGGCTTTCGCTTCAGGCATGGCGGCAACGCACTGTGTGACGATGTTACTGAAGCCGGGGGATCACCTTGTAACAGGCACGGATATCTACGGAGGAAGTTGGCGGCTCTTTAATAATGTGCTCGCAGAACGGGGCATCTCGGTCACTGCTGTCGATACTACAGATCTTGCCGCGGTTGATGATGCAATGCGTGCAGACACGCGGATGCTTTGGATTGAGCCGACTGGAAATCCACTGCTATCAGTCACAGATGTTGCCGGGTGCGCTGCACTCGCTCAGAAAGCAGGTGCTTTGCTTGTTGCCGACAACACGCTAGCAACGCCAGTGCTTTGTCGGCCTTTGGAGATGGGTGCAGACATTGTGATGCACTCAGCAACCAAATATATCGGCGGGCATAGTGATCTGCTCGGTGGGCTTCTTGTTGCACGTGCCCCGGAAGTTGGTAACCAGTTGCATTGGATGCAGAATGCAACGGGCGCAGTGATGGGACCTCTTGAATCCTTTTTATGCTGTCGGGGTGTGAAGACTCTCGAACTTCGGGTTCATGCGCAGTCAGCAACGGCACTCCGGCTGGCTTCGTGGTTACGTCAGCAGCCATCCGTGAAACGAGTCTACTATCCGGGGCTCACTGACGACCCGGGGCATGCCGTTGCGGCAAAGCAATATCATGGAGGTTTTGGGGCCATGGTAAGTTTTGAGATTGATAGCGACGTGCAGGGTGCCCAGCGCTTTGTTGAATCGACACGGCTGTTCCAGCTTGCGGTCAGCCTTGGAGCCGTTGAGTCTCTGATTGAGGTGCCGGCTGTAATGTCGCACGGGGCGTATGCACCGGAGGCTCGTCGTGCAGTTGGAATAACAGACGGGCTGATTAGGCTGTCTGTTGGCCTTGAGGAGGCTGGCGACCTTGAGGAAGACCTGTCTCAAGCAATGGATTCGCTTTCCGCCTCATAACGCCTTGGAACTAGGAGCGATAGGCAGTCTGCGTTGAGGGTGTTGGTTTTTACGAAAGTTCTGGCTGTACGGATTCCGATAACTTTTCTGAATGCATCAGCAATCACGATGGCTGCATATGCCATTCGTGAACGCTTATCCAGGAGAGAATCATGCGTCAGAATCCGCTTCAACTTGCCGCACTTGTAGTGTGCCTGAACGGCCTGTGTACGAGTTTTGCTTTCGGAGAGAACGAGGCACCGTCCGCGAAAAGCCTTCGCTGGACGCCCCATCGAGCAGCTGCTCGACCTCTCGATACACGCAGTGAGAAAGCTGGCGAAGAAAATGTCTCCTCGGCTTCGCCGGCGAAACCTTCAGGCAGTGAGCTTGCGCCTTCATTGTCGAGTGCGGTAACCAAAAGCCAGCAGGTTGCAGCGTCGCCACAGGCTGAGAAGACGTTGACCGATCAGCCTGCTCTTCCTGCCACGGTTTCTGTCCCAGACACCATTCCTGCTCGCGATGCAAAACCGTCGTTGCAGGTAGTTGCAAAAGCCCCTCGAGAAGACTTTGCCCCACTCCGTAAACAACTCGATCCAAGCCGTATGGTTGAGAATCTCGGTGAATGGATGGCCGACGCACAGCCTGCAGACTCAGAAGGCACCGTTTCAGCCCGTCAAGGTGATGACGGTCCATTTGGACTCGGAATGATGCGAACCCCCCAGGGGCATAACGCTGGCCGACCAATTCTCAGTCAGGAACGGCCTGCTGATCTGCAAGTTGTCGCCAAGCAGCGTGAGGGAGGTGGCATGGCCCCCCCGTATACACAACGAATGAATCAGAGTGCCGGTCGCCCTGAACGATTGGCAATGGATGTCGACAAAGTTCCTTCTGTCATGGCGCGTCGGGCGCAGGCAGAGGCAGTGCCACCACCGCCAGTTTCGAAGAAGTCCGACAAACCCAAACAGTCGTCGGTCTCACAAGACAATTCCATGAGCAGTGAACCGTACATAACCGGTGATTCGATGATTATCGACGGGCCGCCTGGTTCTGGCTTTGAATCATACAGCGATGGCTCTCCTTCGATGGGAGAGGAGATGTGGATGGGTCGGACGCCGGCACAACTTCATGTTGAGTCGTTTTATGATGACCCATATGCCTGCGAAGAAAATTGCAATCCTGTTCCGTGCTGTTTTGATGGCAGATTCTGTCGTTGGCTTCATCAGTTCGGTCGGCCGTATTACGGATGGAAATGGTACCGAGATTTTACAGCAAGTGTGGGTGTCACTGCCTTTGAGAATGAGCTC
>CAXEMW010000229.1:0-5240 GCA_963997395.1 uncultured Planctomycetaceae bacterium | reverse complement strand
GACGGCTGTCAAATTTTTCTTGCACTTCCCACAACCCCATTCCTTTTCCAGCGACTACGTCGGTCCCAACGCGCGTGACAATCTTGACAGAAAAATTCATCACCTTTTTGGGCACCAACTGAAACAGAGTCCGCATGGGCCAATCAAAACGAATTTCCACGAGGCATTTGTTCGTGGCTGTATTTTTTATCATCCAAGAAATCCGTCCCCAGATCGAAAACATGGCCAACTTCACGTGGCTCACTTACGTGGCAGTTGGATCCACTCGTCGGAGGTTAATGAACTCCCACAGCCAGGTAACTGGAACTACCGGTTGATGAGAAAGCCCCACTGGCTTGCGATGACACCAAGTCAGATGCCAGCCATTCCATCAATGGAAATTGACCGCTGGGTTGAGCAGCAATTTGAACACTCTGATCACCCGATCATGCTTTGCACGGACCGTTTAGCCGGAAACCTGGACGGAGTAGCCGATCGGATTATGGTTGTCTCAGATCAATGGCCTTCATATTCGAAAAAGTGATCACCTGCCTCGGTCGTGAACCTAACGCACACGATTGATGACGACAAAAGCGTCACGACAACCTCTGTGGCTCGATTCGATTACGCAGAATGTTTTCGATGACTTTGCTGTGAATACTATTGAACAGAGGTGAACAACTCATAGAGTCATTGGTACGGCATCCCTTGGGGGGTAGAGTTGACCGCAGTTGACATTGGCTCTAACTGATGCCAGATATGGAGACTGATTGGTTTCTGTGGATCCAAGAACTGCCACTCATTAGGTGGCTTTTAAATCGTTTGCGATGTCGATAACTGTGATGTAATAGGCATGTTAGGACTGTTCTCGCATAGGTGCTTTTTCATGTATCGATCAATTCTTTCATGGATTGTTTGTTTGTTTTGTCTGACCGGTACTGCATTGTCAGTGGAGCCATGCTGTATCGAAATTCTCGATGATGAAAACGGATGGCCCGTGCCGCTAGTGGAATTACGGACGATAAATAATCAGCGGTTCATCTCTGACAATGCTGGTGTGATTGCGATTGACGAACCCGATTTGCTTGGCCTCAAAACGTGGTTTCATCTGCGGGGGCACGGATACTCCATAGCAAAAGATGGCTTCGGATATGAAGGAGTTCGGCTGACTCTTCGGCCGGGGCAGAGAATTTCTATCAGGGTCAAACGGAAACTCCCTGCCAAGAGGCTAGGACGAATCACTGGCGGCGGCCTATTCGCAGAGAGCCAGAAATTGGGTCGCATGACTGACTGGAAAGACCAACCCGTATTTGGCTGTGACAGCGTACAGAACGCTGTCTATGAAGGACAACTTTTCTGGTGCTGGGGTGATACTAATCTTTCCGCATATCCGCTTGGTCGATTTCATGCCGTTGCTGCGAAGTCAGCTGTCCAGCCGCTAAGAACATTCATACCTCCCATCCAGCTTCGATATAAATATTTTCTTGACAGTAATTCGCTGCCTCGGAATGTTGCGCACATGCCTGGTGAAGGCCCAACGTGGCTTGATGGCCTAGTTAGCCTTAAAGATCAAAACGGTCATGAGAATCTCGTTGCAAGCTATTCGAAAGTTAGAAAACCAATGACGATCTATGAAACAGGCCTTTGTGTCTGGAGTAAGGAAAAGGAAAGCTTTGAGCATTACCATACGCTTTGGAACGACACAGATTCTCTACAGAAAGACACACAAGACCGCCCATTCGGCCATGCGTGTTTCTGGACAGACCTGCAGGGACAAAAATGGGTGCTTTTCGGTGACCCGTTTCCCCAAGTTCGTTGCCGAGCCACATTCGAAGCATGGTCAAACCCTGATAGTTGGGAGGAAATATCTGGCACTGTCACGATACATGCGGTCAATGACGGTAGGAAAATAGTTCCCCATCGTGGTGCGGTGTCATGGAACCCCTACCGAAAACGTTGGGTAACCATCTTCACTCAACAGGGTGGTGAGTCATCGCTTATAGGAGAGCTCTGGTACGCAGAAGCAGACTCACCTCTTGGCCCTTGGGAGAACGCTGTTCATGTCGTTACCCACGATCACTACAGTTTTTACAACCCACAAATACACTCGTCCTTTGTCAATGAAAAATCTCCTTTCCTCCTTTTTGAGGCGACCTACACACGTGCCTTTTCAAAATCACAAGAATCAACACCTCGATACGATTACAACCAGATTCTCTATCGACTCGACTTTGACACGCTTGGTTTTGATTGACAAGAATTCATCCTTCCTTGCTCATTTTGTTACGGAAGTAGGTGTGGGGTTTTGGGGGAAACTCGGAGCGTATTTGGATCGCAGAATTAAGTGGGGGTTTGACTTTTTCGCTTATTCCTTGTGTGAAGCAAAAAGTTTTGAAAATCGACTATACTTCGTTGTTCTTAAAAAAAGGATTTGCCATCCCTTGAGGGTACTGCGTTTTTGATAATGGGAAACAGTTGCTGCAGTGATGTCCTCGTTCAGTTCAGAATCATTGAATGCTCCAGGTTTGGAGCGATAGTGGAGCAAGTGTTTTGAAAAATGTGTTTGCCTCCCGGATGCTTTTTTTGGTAGAGGGGGGATCACTAGTTCAAGATGAGTGAACCGATTTATTCAGTCGTATGCTGGGCTATCCGATTGAGCCCCGTGATATTTATGGGCGCGACTTGGTTGCTTTTCTACTACCGATTCCCGGATTCTAAAAAGGCGTGGGTCGTTTTTGGAGTTGGCTATCTCAGCGGCGTGTTGTCAGTGTGGGCTTACTGGGAGGTTGCCATTTCCTTTGCACCGAATGACCAAATTGCAGAGGAGCTTCTTGCAAAAGATGGAGCCCCGCAAGTATTCGCGTTGTTTGTGATGCCGTTTTTCGTAGCTGTTTATTTTCTGCTGATGCTACCCATCACTTGGTTGATAACACAGGTTTTGAAGAGGCAGGGTTCAGAGTGAGTTGCTTTGGCAGATATAAGAATGGTCTTGAGAACTAAAAATAGGAGCATGACTGTGGAGCAATATCGGAGCAAGTTTTCCTTGGTAAGTTACATGTTCAACGTATGCTGATTTTTAAAGTAAAAATCAGTCGGTATCGCCAGGAGATTGGCGGGCATGCGGCAGCAACAGATAAATCGTGGTGAGTCACTCAGTATTTGTTGACAAATGGAGTTCGGGCCATGGACACAAAACGATGTGCTGTCTTGCTAATAAGTAGTCTGGTGTTCCTTGCATTGACCGGGAACACAGGCGCAGAAGAACCTGAGGAGGAACCGGTCGAAATAGAGTTGATTCCGAATCGGCCGTTGCGTGAAGTCATCGTCAGCCATACCGATGGAAACGGCGTCCTCCAGCTCTACTGGATGAAGGAAGACGGGTCAGGCAGTCGTCAGCTCACGTATTCTGATCACGGCTGCCGCATGCCCGCCTGCTCGCCTGACGGTGAAAGACTGGCCTACGTTCAACAGGTTGGCCACGGTCTCTCTCTGTGGGTCTCTAATATCAATGGCAAGAATTCCCGTGTCCTTACCGATGACGGAAGAAACCTATTGCCCTGCTGGTTACCAGACTCCAAGCATATTGTCTGGATGAAGACCCAGCCAGGACACGAACCCTCGAGTAAAAGTCAGATTCACCTGATGAACGTGGAGACTGGTGAATCACGGAGACTGTTTACCGATCCGGAGCAACTGAAGTTCAGCAACTCGATGCCAGCCGTCTCGCCCAAAGGAGATCGAATCGCCTTCGTTTCCAACCGCAGCGGCGTTATGCGTATCTGGGTAAGTAACCTCGATGGAAGTAATGCCAGGCAGATTTCAAAGCCAGAAATGGACTACCATCACGCGATCAAGGCTCCTATCGAACAAAAAGTTCCTGCGTGGTCACCAGACAGCAAATGGATTGCTCATTGGGAAGGCGTCGAGATGATTCACCTCAGTGCGTTCACCGGCGTTAGGGACCCTGAGCGAGACCAGATGATCTTAGCGACTTTTCACGTCTGGGTGGTTGGTAGCGATGGAAAGAACAGACGAAAGGTCGGACGTGGTGACGACCCCAATTGGTCTCCCGATGGATTCGTGACTCGTGCATTTCCGGATCGAGAACGAGGCGGCCCGAAGATCATGATCGAAACTCTATCTGGAGAAAAGGAGTTGCCGATCGTGCCTCGTCAGGAGAACTGGGGTAGATTCACTTGGAAGCCATAAATCGCTTATCTTGGGTCGTCTGACGCAAATGGGTGTCGCAGGAAGTGTTCTTTGTAGCACTTGCTGACTGCCTGTGTCTTTCACATTTTGTTCTATCTTGAGTAGCGTTTGTTGGCCATTGAGAGGATTTGGCAGAAAGAATTCGATAGACTTCGAATTTGCCAGCCGGGGTGACACAATTTGGAACTAGATACATGAAGACAAAGACATTCATACTCATTTTCATTGTCCTCTTGACGGATTCTCAGGACGGCCAGGGGCAGCAAGTTTCAAAGGTCGATGCAGAGGCTTCATACAAAAAATTGCTCACGGATTTGGAGGACCTTGAGCGATTGTCTGATGAAAAGACATTACAAATCGAAAGCCTGAAAAAGAAAAACAAGCAACTCGTCACAGAGATAGAGAGGCTCACAGCAAAACTCTCGATGTCTGGAAACAGTGTCGGTTCGGATCGAATGCAACCAGTCCGTGAGGATACGTCAGGATTTGGTAGGCAAGTGGACCCATCAATGGATGAATCGCTCAAGCCAGATGACATGGAAAAGTATTTTGGAGTTTTTGAAATCCTTCGTTTAGATCTAGGAATTTCACAAAGAAAACCAAGAATTGCAGTCCTTAAGCCTATTGGGCAAAGAAGCATTGGATCCTTGTCAGAGGCCGATGTTCGCTTTCAAGTTCAGACGTCGATTCGGTATCAAAGTTACAGCTTCGGCTCAACATTTGACCACGGCGAGTCAGTCTGGCGGTGGGTGTCAATAAGCAATGACACCATTACGCTGTCATGTGTTCAGGGAGCGGATAAGGGGTGCACGATAAAAATGCAATTCACGGATGCCAATAGTGGTTCTATCTGGTGTGATAACGCACGGTGGCCTAAAACAGACCTGGACCAGCCAGTGCAGTATTCGTTTCAAAGGCAAAAGCCTGCGTTGGGTATGCGAGATAATTAGGAAATGTATCGCCCTTCAACAATTTTGAAATTGATGGGAAGCATTGAAAACAATCATTTTTCGTGTTGCTCAATTCCCCATCATGCCACTTGTTTCTAAGAA
>CAXEMW010000228.1:0-5252 GCA_963997395.1 uncultured Planctomycetaceae bacterium | reverse complement strand
CTTGCAATAAGACGGCCGTATGCAGCTGCAAGATCTTTCAGTGAACGAGGCTTTGCAGAACTAAGTTCCTGTTCAACGCACATATTGAGGTCAGGAATAGATTCAATACATTGATTCAGTATCTCGTCAGCATTGGATGCAAGCCTGTCATCTGGAACCTTAGAAAGCTGAACCCAAGGACCAAGAATAGAATGAGTGGAACCTTTGTTACGAAGAAGTCTCACCAGCCGCCCAAGGATGATAGACCTGATCTCATAACCATCCTGCATTAGCGGCAATCTTCCATCCTTCTTTTCTGATGGCCGAGCAACTTCGGTCAGATAATCTGCTGCATGGGCAACCGCCTCTCGAAGGGCTCGGTCATAGATTGCCTGTTCATGGTCAACAAGGTTCTGCTCAAGTTCTGCCATCTTTTCAGCAAATGCTTTGGCTTCTTGATTCTGTGGAGGCTCTCCAATAACTGGCAACTCTTCAGGGATTTCAGTACTGGCAAAGATGCCATGAAGAGCATAGTAATCGTCGATGCCGACTGGTTCATACTTATGATCATGGCAGCGAGCACAGGCAACAGACAGCCCCATCAGCCCACGAGTCACAAGATCTATTCGATCATCGATAATGTCATGAACATTGCCCCGAAAGGTTCGCCCAACTGTCAGGAAGCCAAGTGCTGCAAGATCTTTTTTTGGTACCTCGGGTGTTATAAGGTCGGCTGCCACTTGCAGTGTGACAAACCGGTTATATGGCAAATCATCATGAAACGCTTGCACGACCCAATCCCGATACGTCCATGCAAATGGACTCTTATTTGACTGTCCACCAAAGGCATAACCAATGGTGTCCGCATAGCGAGCGAGATCAAGCCAATGGCGAGCCCAGTGCTCCGCATGCTCTGCAGAATTAAGGAGACGCTCTGCATACGCACGGTACGCAGTCTCAGTAGGATTTGCTGCAAATGCTTCAACATCACTGACAGAAGGAGGGAGACCCGTGAGATCGTAGGAAAGCCTTCGAATGATCACATAGGGCGACGCTTCCTCGGCAGGCTGAATCCCTTGTTCAAGCATCTTCACGGCAAGAAACCGATCAATTCGATTCCTCAACCAGTTCTCACGAAGGCGAGCCGGCAACTCTTCAGGAAAAGCTGGTGGTTCATAACGAAGGATCGGCTGAAATGACCAATGTGATTTCTCTGCCGATGCAATTCTCTCCGAAATAGACTCACTTCCATTTGAGAGTGGGTCTTTCTCCGACCCTGCCCCACTCCAAGGAACACCACGCTTCACCCATTCTTCAAGTATTTTTATTTGTTCTGCAGTAAGTTTCTCATCGGGTGGCATAGCAATGTCACCACGAGACTTAATGACTGTGATAATCTTGCTCGCATCAATATCACCAGGCGTGACTATGATTCCAACATCACTACCTTTTAAAACGGATTGATGACTATCCAGCCTAAGTCCTGCCTCTGAAATCTCTTCCGAGTGGCACTCATAACATCTGGCAACCAGTAGTGGACGCACCTTTGTCTCAAAGAAGCGTTCGTCATCAAAAACGCTTGCTTTCGACCCAACTGAAAAAGTAGCACCCGCCAGCAGACTCACTGAGAAGGCTATTTGGATAACTGGTCGTTTTTGAAGTGGATACACTCTTTTTCCTACATGAATAAAACCCGGCTTAACTCATCTTCATTCATACTAATCTCCTTCACCGGGCAAGTCTTACTTCCAGTTCATATTTGTTTAAAAACAAGTATTTTAAGCACGAACGACACGCCTCCACATCAGCTGAACAAAGGGGGTATAAGACAGCTACTGAGTTCATGCGTCTTCTGAATAGACGAAGTGATACCAGAGGAATCAAGCAAGCACCCGTTCACAGGACTTCAATGACAATGAAGCCCATAACCGATTGTCATACATTGATTCTGCGGTCACCCGTGAATGTGTTTTAGTAGCTACCCCATGGGCCTCGAATTGCATGAATACCAAATTGCACGGTATCACTCGGGTGTTGAGGTGTTGGCATAAGTGGACGAGACCCTGGCACATAGGCGGCACCGGGGTATGGCTTGCGATACTGCTGATAGAGAGGCATCACGCGCGAACTCGGTACACCCCAACTATATTCACTCACGAACTCTGCCGTTGGTGGCACGACCAATGGCACAGGTCGCCCGACGTCTGGGTTATACCAACCACTATGCCAACTCTTGTTTCGACCTCTTAGAAAATATCGTTTTTCTGTCGCTCGGTGGCCTCCAGCCTCAACGGCCTGCAGAAAAGTGACCATGATAATGGCTGCCATTATCACACGGCTGAGCAGTAGAAATTGGGAGGTCTTCATTAGTCAGTTTCTTTCGCTAGTTAGTAGAAATCACACTTCGTAATTCTGGGTTACCACCAATAGGCATTAGTAACATTTCGCGTACCCATCGCTCCGGAACAGCGCACGTACCGCCGTCGGTGCTGATAGAGAAACTCATGAGGCATAAATGGTGGGTACGTCACCCATGTATGACCAACACGAGCTGGCACAGGTTGTGGTGAAACGTAGAGTTGTGCTCCCACACCAGGATATGGACCTGGAGGAATCGGGGGATAGTAATAGTTCGAAAAAACATCTGGTACTGGAGCCTCGACACCCCCATTTATTGGGTTGGCATAAACAGCCTGTGAAAACAATCCCGCAGTGATGACAGCACACAGCATCATGGCGAGTCGGGTTCGTCGAGCACTCATTGTTTTTTCTCCATGAAAGCTGTCATTTCGTCACTTTGAACGCCTGCAAAAGCCCTCTCACGCACCAGAGACCGGCGATCAGAAATCACAGGACGGCCCTCCGTGGCCCTTACCCGTAATCCATCACGATCCCTCCAGGGAAGAGATTCCCCCTAAAATCGCTTCGGCATACCCGCCCCAGTAGCATCATGGGGACACCTGCGAAGCCGTTCCAATAACCCCACGGATAAAGTCTGCCCCGGCAGACCTATCGGTACGGTTGGATTTTGAACAGGAAATATCACTACACTTTGCCTCACTTACCCGGACCACCGAATTCCGGGCTTCATTCCAGTCGAATCTCCAAATTTGTAGAACTATGGCCGCTTCTTCAACAAGAACCAAGAAAAAGAAAAAAACAAAAGCCCGTTCCTCTCGTGACACTGCGACCCAAAAGAGTTCGGCCTCGGTAGCAGAGGTAAAAAGACCACGAACAAAACGGCGAGCCACTGCTCAGAAACTCGCAACCGGACAGCGAGATATTTCAGTCAGTGAGTTCTTTGCAAAGAACCGTCACTTACTCGGCTTTGACTCTCCAAGAAAAGCGCTGCTGACGAGTGTCAAAGAGGCTGTCGACAACTCACTCGATGCATGTGAAGAAGCAGGCATCCTTCCAGAAATCTGGGTCCGTATTGATCAGGCCGGTGAAACCGGGAATCGGTTTGCTGTAAGCGTCCAAGACAACGGACCCGGTATCGTTCGAAAACAGATACCTCTTATCTTTGGGAAGCTTTTGTATGGTTCGAAGTTCCATCGTTTAAGGATGAGTAGAGGACAACAAGGAATTGGAATTTCCGCTGCTGGAATGTATGGGGTACTTACAACAGGCAAACCTGTAAAGATTATTTCAAAGACCTCTCGCAAGGATCCTGCTCACTACTACGAACTACGCATCGACACAAAAACAAACCAACCTGAAATCCTTAATGGTCGAGGTGCCGGTGTTGATATTCCACCCGGCAAGGCTGGTGATACCATGATGCACAAGCGTGGAATTGAATGGGTCGCAAAAAATGACCTCGACGAGGACACCGAACATGGCACCCGTGTCACCATCGAGATGGAAGCAAAATTCCAACGCGGTCGTGGCAGTGTTGAGGAGTACTTGGAGCAAACGGCAATTGCCAACCCTCATACACGTATTCATTTCCAAGGGCCAGATGGGAATGAGCGTTTGCTTGAACGAGCAAACCACGAACTTCCCCCAGAGCCAAAGGAAATTAAACCTCATCCATATGGGGTAGAACTGGGCCGCCTTGTCGCGCTGCTTCAAGAGCAGCCAAAAATGACATTATCTCAATTTCTCAACCAAAGTTTTTCTCGTGTATCACCCACCACCGCTCGAAAACTTTGTAACGCGGCGGATCTCTCAACCCGAGTCAACACGGGAAAGTTGGGGCGAGGTGAAGCCGATGCTCTCTACGCGGCAATTCAGTCAACTCGAATCCCTCCACCCTCTACAGATTGCGTTGTCCCTATTGGTGAACAGAGGCTTTTGGCTGGGCTTCATCAGGTTGTGCCGGGAGAATTCTTTACTGCTGCAACACGACCACCCGGAGTCTATCGAGGAAATCCTTTTGTCATCGAAGCTGCTCTAGCGTACGGAGGTGCTGCCGCTGCAAGAAAAGTATCGCTTGAGGCACTAACCGAACTTGCAGCGGAAAGTGACGCGAGAAGCCTTCGTCAATTTCTGGCAACTACATTTGGTGGCGTAGGAACAGAGGCGGCTGACAAAATTTTGACCGAGGCGAAGCTGACACCTCGACAATCGCCATCAAAAATGAAAAAAGCTGCCTTGCGAGATCTTCATGAAGCGATGAAGCACGTCAATCTTGATGAGGGTCAGAGCATGAATGTGCTTCGCTTTGCCAATCGTGTCCCACTTCAATTTCAACACGCAGCCTGTGCAATTACGCAAACTATTCTTTCAACAAACTGGAGGTCGTACGGGCTCTCACAGTCTCGTGGAAGTCTTCCGAGTGCTCCAATTACTGTCATGGTCCACATGGCAAGTGTGTGGGTGCCATTTACCAGTGAATCGAAAGAGGCCGTTGCTTCTTACCCTGAGATACAGAAAGAAGTGCGGCTAGCCCTCCAAGCAGTTGGACGAAAGCTCGGCATGTATCTCAGGCGACGCCTTAAAGTTGCACAGGAAGGCCAGCGACGAACGATTTTCCTTCGCTACTTGGGCGAGGTTGCCACAGCAGTTGCAACGATAAATGGTGGGAATCGAGATAAAATCTACGAAGAACTTCTACGAGTTGCCAAAAAGAAAACTGCTGAAGCAGATGTAAAACTAGACGAGTCCGGTCAACCTATTGATGAGCCTGAGGAACTGAATCTCGGTGAAAACGTAATCATTGTGTCGCAGCGAGGGCACCAAGAAAGTGATGAAGAACCCACGGCCACCGAGTCAGAAGGAAAACAAAAGAAAACAAAAAAGAAGGTAAGAAAGAAAACAAAAAAGAAAAT
>CAXEMW010000227.1:0-5276 GCA_963997395.1 uncultured Planctomycetaceae bacterium | reverse complement strand
TGCTACTCGTCGACTCATTCACAGTCACTCAATTATGCATCGGACGTCCGGGATTGGGTCCATGCCTATTTGAACAATGTAGCTGTGCGTTCTTCATTATCATTGCAATCAGGGCCTTATGAGGCACCAAAAAACAGGGAAAAACAGCCGTATTTGCTGCCGCATTTCCTTCAATCGCCTGGCCGCTTTCCGTCAGGGGTTCCAGTCTTTGATTACCTTTCCGCTGCGATCGAGAAGTCGCACCTTTCTGAGGGTTGCAGCGCCTGGGCCGTCGGCGACGTCGATACGGAGTTGGTAGAGTTGCTCAACCGTATCAATCTCAAGGCGAACGTCTTGAGCCTGACTACCACCAACAATAGGAAATCTAATGGTTTCACCTCTCGGCAAAACGGCTTCTTTGTCAGTGGTGAAGAAGATCTCGCCTTGCCCACTCCAATCCGTTGTAAGTTCGAAAGTCAGAACATAGGGGCCTACCGGTGAAACAGGGGCATTACGAAAATCCATGGCAATTCCGGGGTCGTCACCGGTGAAGGTCAGCTGAAATGCATCTTTGGATTTTTCAAGTCGAGTGTTTTTGCGGGCACGGATTGAACCACGGTTGGCTCTGGGCTTACGAACAGCCCGTGACTTACCCTTCCTCCCGGGCGCGGTGAGCAAAGGCTCATTGGAGTCGCTGAAGACTGTCCACTGGCTATTCGATTTGGGTGATTGAGCCGGAAGCATCTTTGGGTTTGCTAACGTGGCAGAGTGAAGGATATCGCGGCTCATCTTTTCCCACTTTTCAACCATAGCTGTGAGCCGCTCGGGTTCGGATGCAGCGAGATTATGCGTTTCAGTGCGGTCGTTGGCCACATTGTAGAGTTCCCACTCCTGCCCCTTGAAGCTGACAACTTTCCAGTCGCCGTCGCGTAGTCCATAGTCAGAAGAAAACTGAAGATGAATGGGCTCTGCGCGATTGAGTTTTTTTCCTTCGAAGACAGGCCGCAGAGAAACTCCGGAGATGGGCCGAAGGTCACGTTGCGGATACTCACCAGGCATCGAGGCACCAGCTAGATCGACGAGAGTAGGAAAAACGTCAATCAAATGGGCGGGAGTATCGACAACGGCACCGGGCTTGGTCTTCAGTCCGCCTGGCCAGTGGACGATGCCAGGAGAGCTGATGCCGCCTTCGAATTGATTCTGCTTGTAGAAGCGAAAGGGCGCGTTACGAGCCCAGGCCCAGGGAGTTGAATCGGCCAAGGCAATATCACCATTCGTGGGCTCGACGTCTAGTAGGGGAGCCCGGCGATCGTAAGGGCAGGCGCCGTTATCAGAAACAAAAAGGATGAGCGTATCGTCAAGTTCGTCATGCTCTTTGAGATTGTCGACAAGCCGACCGACCTCTTGGTCAACGCGGTCAATCATGGCAGCGAGCGTCACCATACGGTTTGTTTCGTACGAGCGCTGCCACGGAACGACATCTTTCCAAGCCCGCACATGAGGCGGGCGTGGGCTCGGCGTAAGCGTATCGGGGAGAAGCCCCACTTGGGCCTGTTTCTTGATGCGAGCGTCACGTATCTCATCCCAACCCTCGGTGTATCGACCTTTGTATTTGGCATAGTCTTCAGGAAGCGCATGAAGAGGAGCATGAGGGGCATTAAAGGCGACATAGAGGTAGAACGGTTTCTCCGTCGTGCGGGCTTCACTCAGAAAATCAAGCGCAAAGTCGACGTCGGCAACTGTGGTGTAGAAGGTCTTATCATTGAGAACGGCTGGGACGCTCCACTTCTTGCCATTCAGACGAAACGAGTTGTCACCTTTGAAGAAATTACACGCGCCGCTAAGGTGTCCGAAATATCGATCAAAACCAAAGTCAGTAGGCTCGCGATCGAGATGCCACTTGCCAGTCATCGCGGTGAAATAACCGGCGTCTCGAAGAACTTCAGCTGATGTGACGGCGTGAGAGAGACTGACGTCACCAGCGGCGATGCAATATTGGCCAGTGAGAAGAGAGACGCGGGAAGAGTGGCACTTCGCTGTGTTGTAGAACTGTGAGAAACGCAGTCCATTCGCAGCAAGGGAATCAAGATGAGGAGTGTCGATCTCTCCACCATAACACCCTATGTCGGAGTACCCGAGATCATCCACCATGATCACAACAATATTCGGTGGTCTCTGATCTTTCGCCTCACTCGTAGTGGAATGAAAACTGATCGCTCCGGCAATTCCCATTACAAGGAGAAGTTTGGAAGTATTCATTGAGACATGCCCCTCTCTCTCAGCCCTATTAATCAATTCAGTCTTGGAGCACTGTGCCCCTGCTCACGAATGTGCTTGAGCAACGCCTTGAGCTGTGCTGCTTTTTCCGGATGCTCACTGATGACGTTCGTCCGCTGGCCATCATCATTTTTCATGTGAAAGAGTTGGCCCGCCTCTGAATCATCCAGTGTGTAACCATACTTGGCTTCCCACTCCGCATTTCGACCACTCACATACCCGTTCTTTGTATCGATCAAGGTCCAGTCGCCACTTCTGATGGCGTAGTCACGGTCGCGTGTGTTATGGACATGAGCTCTTCTTGGACCTTTTTTTGTGGCACCGGTGATTAGTGGCTGTAGATCATGAGAGTCTTCAGCCTGATCAGCAGGCAACTCGTACCCAACAATCGAGGCAATGGTAGCCATGACGTCAATTTGTGAAACAAGCTGATGACAGACTGAACCCTCAGGCACGTTTCCTGACCAACTGATGATAAAGGGCACACGATGACCACCATCGTAGATATCCCGCTTCAAACCTCGTAGCGGGTCAGATGACCAGTGATCAAACTTCTTTGACCGCTCATACGCGTACCGTTCCGGACCGTTGTCAGCTGAGAAAATAATAAGCGTATTGTCTCGCTGCCCAGAAACTTCAAGGGCCTGGAGGAGTTGCCCAATTGAATCATCTGTTTCACAAACAAAATCACCGTATGGCCCAGCTTTTGACCTTCCATCAAATGCATCATTCGGAATGATCGGCGCATGGGGAGAGGGATAGGCAAAGTACAGAAAAAACGGTTCTTCAGTGTGAGCCTGATCCTTTATGTACTTCACGCCTCGCCTGGTCGTTTCAGGAATATTTTGATAGGGATCCCAATCACTACACATAGGCCCGGGCCGGCACTCCCAACCACCTTCTTTGATGGGTTTCCATTTCGACGTGTCCATGACGGTATTTGGGGCCTTCACGACCTTGTCATTCTTAATCCAACAATACGGAGGAAAGTTTATGACGGTGTCACCGAAATAATAATCAAATCCATGGGCCAGAGGGCCGTCCGGAATTCGCTTGCCCCAGTCAAACGCTTCAGGGCCATAGAACGTGCGAGGCTTCTTGTTTTTCTGTGTACTGCCTTGTGTCCTGACAACAGCATCGTCTCTCAGAATGGCGTTCCAATCCCAACCGAGATGCCATTTGCCAATTGCAGCGGTCGTGTAACCCTTTGTCTTAAGCATTTCCGGAAGCGTTAATCGTTCTGCATTGAATGCTGAACCCCCGAACACTCCAACGATGCCGTGAAACTTTCGCCAATGATACCGCCCAGTTAGCATGGCGTAGCGGGAGGGCGAGCATATCCCCGAGGAAGAATGGCCATCAGTAAACTTCATACCGGTTGAGGCAAGTGCATTAAGATTCGGTGTGGAAATTTTTGAATCCGGGTTGTAGCACTGAAGATCACCGTACCCCAAATCATCAGCATAAATGATGAGAATATTGAGAGGTTTTTCTGCCGCCTGTGATACAGAAACCATCGCAAGGAAAAACAAACATTTAAATAAAATCGACTTCATGATTCTTCTTTCCGCGAGCGTCTGCTCGCCACCTAAGGAACTCACGTTACGCTTTCTAGTTTTCCCCATGCGAGACATCCACATGCCTACGCTGCACTAATCGCTCCCTTTCACGAATTTCACCCTTTGTTGATGAAAACATTTTTCGTTTCGAGCGTATTCCATACGTTTCCATCTATTCGTTGTTCTCGTGTTGCTGGAAGCCGAACTGTTGCATCAGGCTCAAGCATTCGGCTAGTGGAACGACGCCCAGCGAAGCCGTTGGATTTGACAGACTTGCTGCCGCGACACAAACACCCCGCATGAGGCAATCATCGGTCGTGCAGTCGTCATGCGCGCCCGAAAGAAAACCGGAAGTAAACGCATCGCCCGCCCCAGTGCTTCCCTTGATAAAATCTTCAGGAAGCTTCAAGGCCGCCTGGCAAGACAGCGTTCCGTCATGCTCATGGCAAACGGCCCCTTCCGTACTGTGAACAACAACTCGCCCCGGGCATCCTAGTGCGGCAATCTTCTCCGCCGCGGAACCAAGACACGTGACGCTTGCGTTGACCTGCTCACCAAGAATCAATGATGCCTCAACTTCGTTGGTAAAAAATATGTCTGCGTGCCGAAGTGCTGCCGTCACGACCATCCGAAAACGAGGATCAGGAGAAGAGACCGTTTCAACTGCCGTCATAAAGCCTAACTCACGAGCCCGCTCCAGCACGCGAGATGCCTCGGTCCGTCCATCATCGTCAAGTTGATCTAACGCATCAAGAAGAAGCAGATAGCCAAGCAGAAAGATCTTTGCGCGGCTTGCGGCAAGATCGATATGGTCTACCGAAAAATGGGAGTTGGCACCTCGTTGGTGAAAGAACGTCCGCCTTCCATCGCTCTCAACACACATGGCGTCGGTGTACGAAGTCGCTGCGTCACAAGTCGTACGGAGTTGTGTTGCGTCGATACCGTGATCAGCGCAGTCCCGCCTGATCCATTGCCCGTTGGCGTCGTCACCCACCAGACCGACGCCCTCCAGAGGGAACCCAACCTTCATTGCGGCGAGATCCTTTAATACGTTGTATGGCCCACCGCCGCTACTCATTGACTGTGAACGGATCGAAGCCAACTCATCCTGTTGCGGCCACTTATCAATGATTTTCACAAAGTCGGTGATGAAGTTTCCTCCAGCCAGTAGGCCGTGTCGAACGTCCTCTCGCATGGAATTCACCTCACGTTTCGTTTTCATCGTGAATGATCCTAAGCGTTCTTCTCTGCCTGTGGCAATTCGGAGGAGTCTGGCTTCTGAAGTGCTCCAGCAAACCCTCCAGCACAACTGCTTGTCAGGTCCGTGGTCGGCGGCGTGTTGATCGCCTCCGACGGTGCACCGTAGGCGCTGCCCCTCACAGTACTTTTCAGGTCGTCCTCGAGTGGCCGATACGGCCGAATGCCGAGTTTGGCAAGACCACCATGGTAGGAACGCACCGC
>CAXEMW010000226.1:0-5290 GCA_963997395.1 uncultured Planctomycetaceae bacterium | reverse complement strand
GCGCCGCAGAAAAAAGAACGAGACTGTCTGACTTGCAATATGAAGCTCCGCCAACGATTGCCTGGTCAATACTTCCCGCATTCAATGCACGTGCAGCAATAGCAAGAGCCTGTAGCGAAGAAGCACACGCCGCATCGACAACAAGATACGGCCCTTCTAATTGAAGTGCTTCACGAACAAGCCGGGCTGCATCCAGAGCACTTAGCGCAATCGGCCGTCCTGCTTTCCGCCCAGGATACCTTCGACGCACTGCAGCCGTGACATCCTCGGACACACGTGCTACCGCATCGTCTCCGAGGAGTTCTCGTGCAACGTCGACTTCATGAAGGAGATGTGCCGCTTCATCAATACGGGTCGAATACACATAATCACCAACCGCTGCGCTTCCCCCTGTATGACCAACATACACTCCTGTTCTGGAATGCTTCGGCATGGCAAACGGATTTAAACCTGCATCACGACACGCACGCGAAGCTACTTCCAGAAACACCTGGTGAGCGATGTCATAATGTGTTTTATGATCATTCGTTAGTGGACAGACAGATTGATCAACTGGTCGGCTAGAGACAAGCCCACCCAACTCCGAGTAACTCTTGCCAATCGTTCCTTTTTCTGCCGCAAAATAAAGATCGCGGTCTAAACGATCTGCAGGAAGACTTCCCCATGCTGTTGCTCCTTGGACAACAAGCTTCCAAAATTCGTCAAGTCCATCACCCCCTGGAAGTCGACATGACATACCAACAAGCGCGAGTGGTTCGTTCAACACTGTTTTTGCCTCATTCCAACTGTAAAAATCTATATAGTCAAAAAATTGCTTCTCTTAGAACGCAACATGAGTTGCGGTGAGACTTTTCCGTAACGACTAGAGCACTGAGAAAAACCTCCTCGCCGGATAGACAGCACCGTGCACTGGAAGTCATGTAAAGAAAGTCGCTTCACGAAAAACACCATGGAGTCAGGACTCGAATGAACGAAATGTGGGAGCACCCCATCCATGGGTTCGGACACGACGCGACAAAGGACGCGTTGGCAGCGTCTAGCCACATCGTGACTAAAGCCCAACATGCCTCTTGAAAACATCGGTGAAGTGGTGAAAAACACGCACTTCTCTAGGTTTTAGTATTGATCCACAATTTTCAGAGTCAAGAATTGGGTCTGACACCAAAAAGATGCTGACGGATCAGCCTGAAACTGGCTTATTCGCATAAAACTGGCTAACAACAGACTCGAACGTCCATGGAAAACCACCCCTCACAGAACATTTCTAGCGATGGCACATTGGCAGCCGAGCCTGAACAAAAGACACACTCATTACGATTATCACCGTTCGATGTTCTCATGCTGCTCGATGAGAGACCCGGCTATCCAATGTGTTTCTTTATCGAGACACACCTTTCGGGCGATTTCTCGATCCAGCGTCTCCGAAATGCAGTAAAGATTGCCATTAAACGCCATCCAAGACTGCGATCACAAGTTCAACAAAATAAGCAGGGTTGGCTTTGGGTACCGAGTGACAAACTTCCCCAAGTCGTTCAACTTCAATGCAGCGCAGACCGAGAATCGCAAGCGATTGCATTCCGGGCCTTTAATATTCGTCAGGAATCTGGAATACGATTTATCGTTATCCCCGAGGGAGATCAGCAATGGAGCATTGTTCTTCAGGTACACCATAGTGTCTGTGATGGTCTTGCCGCACTTGAATTCCTTGGGGACACCTGGTCTCTCTATCACGGAAACAAACCGACTGATTTCAAAACTCACTCAAGAACAAAAGGCATTCAGACGCATTCAGACAATGATGACAACCCGAATACCAAAGAAGATCCTCAGCACGCCCGCCAAACAATTGCATTTGCAACATTCAGACCTTCGAGCATCGCGTCGTCACGTAACAAAAAAGGTATTTCACACACCAAAAAACCATTCCAGTCCTTCATCCTGCCAACAACACTTGTGAGAAGCTTGCGGCAACGGGCGAGCCAGTCTGGTGCAACCACAAATGATATCATCGTTGCAGCATCAATTCTTACTATTCACGAGTGGAACAAAAGACAAGGAAAAGCAGGAAAGCGTATTCGCATAACAATGCCAGTGAGCCTACGGCCACCTCGTGAAAGGCAGCCAGCAAGCAACCAGATTGGCTATGCATTCCTTGATCGTCATCCAAGCCAATTACATGACCGACAAGCAGTTCTTACGTCAATTGCCGAGGCAAGCCGCTGGATTCAATACTCAGGTGCGGCTGGAATGTTTCTTGTCGTGTTAGGCCTGTTCCTTAACCGCACGTGGCTGCTTCGCCTTATCACACGGCTGCCTACATGCTTCTCAACAGCCGTTGTCAGCAATATCGGAACTGTTCAGAGTCGAATGAAAGCGAACGTCCCCAAGACAAACGGTTGCAACAGTCCTGGAGGACTGATCATCACAAACATTACAGGAGTCCCACCGGTTCGTCCCGGAACTGCTTTAAGTGTTGGCATTACAGCATACTGCGGCCAACTAACAATCACGACCATGATTGACTCGAGCCGACTGGCCCCAGATGACGGCATCCAACTAACTGCTCTTTTACAGTCACAAATTGAACGTTTCGCCGTTTAAAGAACCGTTCCGACAGACTGCCCACAGACTTTTGTAACCTGCCAGATAGGGCTCCCCCTGAAAACCCCAAGACCACCTGTACCATTCCTGCCGAATGGATGAACCATATGGCCCAGGGCCGGTTTGTAACGGTCAGGATACCCTGAGAATCTGAACGTCACCTATCTCCTCCCGATCAACCGATCCCATGTGTATCGAAAGAGAGGTGGAGAGGATGCCATGGCCGGCCGTCCCAGCCTCCGAGGAGAATACGAATGGCGAAAGATACTTGGCGAGTTGTGACACAAGGCCGCAACGGCGAACTCATTATTCACGACTTCGATAAAGCTGAAGACATACCAACCTCGCATCTGCAGGTTGGTATCGATGACTGTAGTACTGACCTCGAACTCAGGGGTGCACCAGTTTTCCGATCGCTCGTTGGACCAATGCCTGAAGGAAAAAATGTTATCCGCTACGAGACTCCCGAAGTCTTTGAGATGCTGACAAAAGAATGGGCAATACCAAATGCTCCAAAACGGCGATCCCGAAAAAAGAAGACCGCCACCAATGGCTGAGACAATTTTTGCAAAAATTATTCGTCGGGAAATACCTGCTCAGATAGAGCATGAGGACGAGTTGTGCCTTGCGTTCCATGACGTTTCACCACAGTCGCCAACCCATATCCTCGTCATCCCAAAAAAGCCACTGCCTAGTCTCGCTGAAGTGACCGACGCAGATATCCCTCTGCTCGGTCACCTCATGAGAGTGGCAACAGACATTGCAACCAAGCTAAATCTTGTCAACGGATATCGTCTCGTCGTGAATTGCGGAACAGACGGTGGCCAAACAGTGAATCACCTACACATTCATCTACTTGGTGGGCGATCACTCGGCTGGCCACCGGGATAACACGCTCAACTGGTGATAGTCGCCAAAGCCGAACCCGACTACTGCCACCAGCTTCGGACGCGACCGAAGAATCCATCATCCTCTTCAGTGGCCTCGCTTTCTGCCTTCACCTGTCGTTCTTCACGGCGGGCAATACGCCTCGCAACTCTCTTGGACTGCTCGTCACTAACCGCTGCCTGCAGAAAACGTGGCCAATACCCCTCAAGTCTGGAGAGCACCCGTGCTGTGGATCCGTCTGCGAGCTCACTTTCCATCTCGTTGAGTACTCCATGAAGTTCATTTTGCTGTTCCTGATTAAACACCAAATTATAGACTTCGAGTTCATCAATTTCGACAACACCCGGACCGAGCATATCGAATCGTAAACGCAGTGATTCATTTGGGTCACTAGGAAGGTCGGTCACCTGTAAAACAAATCGATTCCATCCTTCCTGCAAAGGTCGCCCACCGGCTGCTGCACCAACTGGTGCAAATCGATAGTACTGTTCGCCACTATCAACTCCTTCGACTGCTATTCGTAGTGGCGGCTGAGGGGCAGACGCGGGCAGTCGAAGCCAAACAGCAACACTCAAGCGACCCGTCTGCGGCGGCTGAAATGGATTACTCCGCACCGTCGCAAGGCTACCGACTGATGTCATACGAACAGCCTGATTCTTTTCGCTATCACCTGATTTTGGTGACGGCGCTTCGATGAGTTCGAGTTGCCCCCCAGCGGCTTCAACAATCTCCCAGCCAGTCACACCATTACCGAGACTTGGTAAATCAAACCCTGGATTATCGAGCACTGAAATCTGAGGTGGTGTCTCGAGTACTGCCTGGCGTTGCCGTAAGTCAGCAACGCTTTCCTCAATTGAACGAACTGCATCTTCTTCAAAATGCACTGTTCCTGTGAGCGGCCGGGTATCTACCTCTGAGCGATCCAACCGAATAACCCGAAGACTCCAGGGCATCACTTCAATCTCAAACTGATTGTTAACTGTTGAGAGTGTCTGTTCAGTGATGACATCGACTCCTGTTGCAGCAGCATTCAGCCTCACATCAACCCGTGCTGCCATCCGACTTGAATTCCCTACCAACAGCCAGGCAGCGTCATTGCCCTGAACAAAACGAACTGGAAAATCAGCTGGCACACCCTCTACCGATTGCAGGTCTCGCACAGGGAAAGACAGGAACGCCCGCCGAATGGCAGTATCACTCACCGTCAATTCGGCCCAGCGAAGCGACTGATCAAAAACGACCTCTGCATCAGCGGTCGCCAAGCCAAGAAGTAAAGATTCCTGTCGCTTTGGTCCACCGCTCACCGCGTGCATGACGTTCGGAGCAAAAAACTCTGAAGCATCAAAAGGCCCGTGCGGAATAACAGCCGAGATATCTACTTGTTTGGGCTGCTCAAGTAGAACAAGCCCTCTTCGTGAGGCACGACGTTCCCAAGCAGACATCGAAGCTGATTGATTCACTGTCGCAATCGTTGCAGCATCAATGTCATCTTCCGTTGCAGTATGAAGCCGAGGTGCAACGAACACGGCATTCTTTGGACGAGTCAGCGATGCTGGATCAAGACCAAGTTCCCGATTAAGACCGCCGCTGCGATGGATGTGATCCATGAAGGCGTGGAGAAGAAGCTCTTCGTCGTACTTCCAGTTGCCCTTCGGAGCAGTGCAGGTTTTGTTGCGCCGGTTCATGCAAACCATGTAGGCGTAGCGGTACTCACCAGTCGTCTTGTCCCTGTGAGCGCCCTGCCAAGACAGCGTGCCGCCGCAGGTGCACTTAGTCAGACCCTGAAGGATGTTCCTGCACT
>CAXEMW010000225.1:0-5303 GCA_963997395.1 uncultured Planctomycetaceae bacterium | reverse complement strand
CCCAAGATCCGAAACAACGCCAACACGGAGACCGGCTTCTGAAAGGATCGATGCAGTAAGCCATACAGTCGATGTTTTCCCGCTTGTACCCGTTACTGCAATTACCCGAACACTACTGCCTCGAAGCCCTTCCATGGCATGTGACAGACGCGACCATGCCCAGAACGTGTCAGGGACCACACACAGTGGAACACCATGCGTTGGCACCATACGTTCAGCAACAACTCCAACAGCTCCTTGTGCGACGGCTGTTGCAATGTGTTCATGGCCGTCATCGTTATCATCACACCTGGCGATAAATACGTCACCTGGTCGACACTCTGTTGCCTGATCCGTAAATCCACAACATTCAATATCAGAACAGGAAAAAAAAGAAGCATCCGGGAAGAGTTCAGATAGCTTCTGCCCATCTTCATTTGATTGAGATCCAGATGCAGTATCACGGGACTGAGTCATCTATCTTTGGCCTCCTGCCAAACCGTTTATCCGGCTCCGTTCCTCGCATCCTTGCGACAAACACTCGAAAGAGCCATTCGATTGATTTCGCTCCACTACTCGTTTGGAGCAATGCAACGGGGTGGAATTGTCGGTAACTTCGCGAGACCGTCAAGGTGAGTTTCCGAGAAACCACAGTGACCCACAAAACCCGAAGAAAACACGTTCTCCATACTTCACCAACCAGCCACAATGCGCTGAGGGAATCCAAGAAATGACCTTGAGATATTGTCTTAATCCTGATAGTGGCTGATCTACAGACACTGTAAAACTCTGGATTATTCAAAGAACCTTCGTAGTGCTCTCCGTTACAGAATTTGAAGTGCACATGACTCCACCGAATCGCAAACTACTCTGGATTGGAGATATCCACCAGACGGCTGAATTCTGTCATGCAGTAGAGTCAATGAGTGGCGATATTGACATACAGCACTACCAAACAATTGATGATGCTCTTAACGCTACCACCAGCAACGCCCCCGAACCGACCATCATCTGCCTTGCAGAAACTCACCCTGGGCAAATTCATTTCCACAATGTGTTTCGCCTAACTCAACACTGGCCACTTACGAGAATCATTTCTGTTGGATCCTGTTTGTCTGATGGCCGAAGGCGTAGCGGCCCCGTAGTTGACGGTATTCTTGAAGTGCCTTGGCACGACCTCCCCTCCCGCATGAAGGTCTGGCTTCAGAAAATTGACTCTGGGGCTGCCAGCAGCCTCACGTATCCACCAACATTGCGACGAGATGAACGTTGGCTCGCAGAAGCAAAGGAAACACAGCCATTTCATGAGACGTCTGATCAGACGACCCGGGCAACAGTAACAGTTGCGGCCTCATCACACATGATGGCAGAGGCCGTCGGTGAGCTCATTACGGTGGCAGGTGGTATTCTCGTACATTGCGTCACTGGAAAACCAGCAATTCGAGACACAGCCGAAGTCATTATCTGGGATCTGCAGGACTCACCAGAGTCGCAGCTCGAGTGGATTCGGCTCCTGACCACCCAAAATCCAAAGCGCATCCTCGCATTACTGTGTTCATTTCCCCGGAGCGATACCGCTCACGCTGCAATAGAGGCTGGTGCCACCGCCGTCCTCGGCAGGCCAACCGACTGCGAAGCAATTCGCGGCGTGCTTTTCATGGCCAAAACCGCTCTATTGGCTTCATCCTGAAAACGGTAAGGTCTCGTCAGTTCGGTTGCCTTCTTTTGCCGGGACTCTCGATGAATCGCTTTTTCCAGCTTGTTTGTAGTGCCGTTTTGACCACCATAGTAATCAGCATTCTATCGCTGTCTGGTTGCGCTCACACAATGCTTGCGACAGGCTGGTCGAACGACACCGGAATCAGTGAAATTTTTGACACCACTGAACGATTCAGCCATGCCGCTGGCCTATCGACACTTTCAATGGCTGATGACCTACCGAATGACACCGAACGTCGGGTTGGTCAGCTACGAATCCATTCTGACTTTCCACTTGCTGGTCAACATCGGCTGATTCGTGAACTTGATAACATGCGGGCCACCATCAGCCAGGAACTAGACCTACCCGTTTCTGATGAACCGATCCATCTTTATTTATTTGAGGATCCGGCCGACTATCAGGCTTTTGTTCAACGACACTTCCCACGGTTTCCGGGCCGCAGGGCATGTTTCATTGAGACCGACACGACATTGGCCATCTTTGCTCCGTGGCAGGAACGGATTGCCGAAGATCTTCGGCACGAAACAACACATGGATATCTGCACGCTGTTGTTCCTGGAATTCCTCTTTGGCTCGACGAAGGACTGGCTGAATTCTTCGAAGTCCCGCAGCCGGCAGATGGGTTTCATCGGGGACACGCAGACCATTTGACCGGTCGGCTTCTTGAAGGCACATGGCAGCCTCGTATTGCACGACTTGAAGAACTCGAGGATGCAGCAGCGATGTCACAAGACCATTACGCTGAGGCCTGGTGCTGGGCGCACTGGCTTCTTCGTACCACACCGCAAAGACGTCAGGTCATTGAGGACTACCTCCACGACCTGCGACGAGATCCAGTGACTGTGCCACTCTCGGCACGCCTCAGAGACCTCGAGGGACCGCCCTCAGTGACAACACAGGCCGTTCGACACCACCTCGAAAGCCTCTGACGGCGGTCGTGATCTGGCTAAAGAGAACGATGGCTTCACGTCGCAGGTTTCTCAAACAGTACCCCCTGCCCTGATTGAGAAAAATCGAGCTTTTCGAAAAGATTCGCAGCCGGCACATTTGCGTCTGTTGTGTGTGCCTCAATCAGAACAACGCCTTCCTGTGACAGATCATGCATCGCTTCTGCAATCAGATATTGCGCAAGCCCCTGCCGCCGTCGTGGGCCTTCGATATCGACATGCAAGAGTCCTGCCGCAACAACTCCCCAACCCTGAGCAAGTGGTTGCATATCCCAGAAGACCGCACTTCCCAGGACATCATCTGTTTTGTTTCGAAGCTCATAACGACGCAGCGCTACTCCAGTTGTCGTTGCAGCTTCCCACCAGGTCCGACGTTCGGGCTCATCGATAACGTGCATGACCGTTCGCCGCCGGATTGCAATATGAAGCCTATTCACTGGCACACGAAAACCCTCAAGCGGTCGTCGAAGAACCGAAATCTTCTCTCGCTTCTGATAGCCCGCACGGAGAAATACTTGTTGCATCGCCGGAGAGGAATCGAGGATTCCAGGGAGGTCAGAGCCACCGTAGAGCCCGAGATAAAACCCACGAAATACATCATTACCACCGCCAAGAAAACGAGTGGACCCAGATTCTTGAAGATAGTGTTCACAGCGAGCGAGCAATTGGTCGCCAATTTCATTTTCCGCTCGATGTGGTGGTACGATCACAAGCAGTGTTGATCCAACACTCGTATCAATACCTTTTTGATCGGCCGACGGCCCAAAACCCGCATGCGCAAAACCAACGATTCGGCCTTCCTCGACAGCAATGATCAGCCCACGTCGATCGAAATAAGGTTTCGAGAATACTCCGGCCTCAAGTTCTGCTGTCGTCATCGGCTGCATGGCAAGTGGCCCAAGATCTGCAGATCGCCAAACCTCTGCAAGGCGAGGTGGGTCATCATTGCGGAAGCAGCGGTATTCGATCACGCCAGTTCCCCCCTTGGTACCGCCACGTCCGTGTTGCCTTTCCTGACAAACACCCGCCCGTTCTCCACCTTCACGTCATATGATTGTTGCCGGACGTTAGCAGAGTATTGATGCTGGCCTGTTGTGACATCAAACTGCCATCCGTGCCAGGGACACGTCAATACTTTTCCACAAAGAGCACCTGTGCCAAGTGGTCCACCCTGATGTGGACAGAGCCCATCAATGGCATACAGTTGCCCATCAACGTTGGCGAGAGCAACCATCGCATTTGCCGCAACCCGCTCAATACTTGTGCCGGGAGGGCATTCACTTTCACCAGCGATATCAATCCAGTCTGCCATTCTCGTGAGCCTATCCAAAATATCCGGGCAAAATACGCTTCTATGTCTGTACCACGCTCAGGCACCCTGATGTTTTCTCAAGCCACAGGAAAAAACATGGTCTGCGAAGCATCGCAGAGGTGGTCCTGAAATCAACCACCAACTTAGAATTTTCTGAGCAGGATTTATCAGGCAACCGCTCGCTCCTCTTCGTTTCTCACCTTTTTGGGTGGTTGCGGGAAACACCTCCATCGCCGATGAACCCACCAATATTGGTCAGGACGACGACGAACGGCTCCTTCAAGCAAATCGGTATACCACTGTGAGAGCTCTGCAAGGCCCTGAACCTCTGGCTTATCGTCCCGGGGGTCTATCACACCCTCAACACGAAGATCAAAGCTGAAGAGGCCGTCGCGACGAGTAGCAGTGCACACAATAACCGGTGCCTCTGACGACAGGGAAAACACTCCGATAGCTTTATGAACACTAGCTGGGCGACCGAAAAAATTGACTCGACACCCTTTTCTTCCCGCGGCCTGATCACCGAGCAGACCAATCGCTCCATTTTCTTCGAGAACCGCCGCAACATCAGGCGCGCTTCCTTTTTTGGGAAGTATTTTCTGCCCCCGGGACTCCCGGAACTCGGTCACAAACTGATCCAGAAATGGATTATCAAGTTCTCTCGCAACAGAAAAGAGCTGAAACCCAAACACACCGAAAAGAAATGCGGCGAGTTCAAAATTTCCATAATGCCCTGAGAGAACTACCTTCGGGCGATCAAGCCAAAGCGTCCGTATCAGCTGCTCCAGACCCTCTATTCGAAGGTGTCGTCGCCACGTTGTTTTTCGAATCACTCGGGGGGCGTGGGCAATCTCAATCACCATAAGCAAGAGATGTTCCCACATTGCACGTCCTGCCTCCTGACACTCCTCGTCGGTCCAATCAGGAAAGGATCGTTCAATGTTGTCCTGCACAACGTCCCGCCGAATATTGACACGGTACGCAAGAAAATAGGACCACTTCCGTGCCTGCCGCTCAAGAAACCTGCGAGGCAATGACTGAACGACGCAAATCCCTACGCGCACAATCACGTATGTCATCCAGTCAGCGACTCTGGTTCCGAGGGTTCGACGTTTCATGAGTTCCATTGGGCCGTTTGTTGCAACTGATTACGCGTTGTTACATCAGAATAAATTGTCGTCGATACACCTATTTTTTCACCAGATTGATTTTTTATTTTGTAGATGAATGCATCTGGTCAGCCTAATTCTGACGCCACAAGCTGCATGACACCGAGCGCATTGAAGAGCGAGTGCAGGACAATACTTGGCAGGATGGTGCCTCTGCGGCGGGCGAGATATCCAGC
>CAXEMW010000224.1:0-5321 GCA_963997395.1 uncultured Planctomycetaceae bacterium | reverse complement strand
ACGGCGACGGCTTCCTCTCGCTGTACGATATGCGCGCGGTCCTTACTGATCCGAGCACCCGCAACGCCAAGGCCAGCGAGATGGCGGCGGGCTGGCCTGTGGCGACCGGCGCGCTACTCTCCGCTGACTCCGACCGCATCATCCTTAAGAAGGTGATGCTGACGGGCCACCCGTTCAAGTGCCACAAGTCCAAGGTGGTCGTGCGCTGGATGTTCTTCGACCCCGAGGACATCCGCTGGTTCAAGCCGATCGAGCTGCACACCAAGCTCGGGCGCACTGGCCACATCCGAGAGTCCGTCGGCACCCACGGGTACATGAAGTGCCAGTTCAACCAGCCACTCGCGGGCAACGACACCGTGAGGATGTCGCTCTACAAGCGCCAGTTCCCTCCCGAGTGGGAACCCGGGTGGTACAATGCATGATCAACCTATCCTGCGCATACCGTATACCAGGGGGAAGCTTTGTTACTGGTACAAGTGCCTGTTCACATCTCAAGACATGCCAGTCGACAATGAATTTTCAGTGTTTTAATGCGGCAATAAAATCTTCACGTGCCGGTCCGAATTCGTTTCGAAGAAGTCTGAAAAGCCCTCGTGTACGACGGAAGCGAGCATCAGTTGGAGCAAGCGCAACAGCCTTGTCATAGTGAGCGGCTCGCTCTGGGCCATTTTTGAGTAAGTTGCCCTGAACAATATGAGCTTCCGCTAATTCAACAGGATTTTGATCGGGGGAAAGAAATTTGAGTGCCTTGTTGGCTGACTTTGTTGCCTCATCGGGATTTCCTCCTGGCAGGGCTTGGAGTCGAGCAATCATGAGATGTGCGATCCCAAGTTTGGGGTCGCGTTTCACTAATTCGTTAAGATCACGCATTGCGAAAGAACGCATTCTCGGCCAATCCGGCGTTGGGCGTGGAGCATCAAATATCGCATCAACGAGCATTGCAGAGCGGTCGATAAGCGTGCCGACGATGAGGTTGTTGGCAAAGTCTTTTGAACCTCCCGGCAGACCTTTACGAATCGCACGGCGACAGAGGTCAATAACTCGCTCAAAATCATCAAGGCTTTGGGCTGATAATTTCTGTTCAATCGCAGCATCGAGATCAGGTTGGCCCTCATTACTAGTAGGGTCTTTCTTCTCAGTGTTTTCAGCCTCTGTTTCTGCTCCGATGCAAACCGGAGACATATCTACAGAAAGGCCTGCTATGCAGCAGGAAAAAGTTGTGAACCAAATCAAACAAGCCGTTTGTCGACTTGCAAAAGTAGACCGACAGTTCATTAGGAAACGAGGCGTTTGCATAACAGCTTTTCCTTGGAAACGAAGTGTTTTTAAAGGTTTAAGATCGGTGGAAAACGAGTGGTAGGGAATTAAAAAATGTAGCCGATTCTTTCGTTTCACCCGAAGGCTAATTTTTGGAGTCCAAACTATGGTGCATTTACAGCGGTGCAGGAAGGTCGCGACGGCTAAAGATATACCCCCCAATGACGTAGCCGGTAATGCCAATTCCCAAAAGAATTCCATTGTATTGGAGCAGGAGTTGCCAGTCAGACCAGTCTCCTCCAACAAGTCTCTGTGGTTCATAGGCGTTGAAGACTGAGAGATACCCAACCCAGCTCAATGATTCACTCAGGCGGCCAACAAGTTTTGTTAAGAGGGAAGTTACGTAGAAGGCGCAGAGAATCCCTATGGTTCTCCACCGGTAGCTATCACATGCTGAGACGCATGTGGCCAAACCACTCATGCACACCATGAGCCCAAAGACATTGAGAGCAGCAGGCAGGAAATGAAGCGGGTTCATCTTCCCCGACCAAGGGCCGAATTGAATAGCCGTGAAAATTGATGTGTACAAGATCATACAGAGACAGAAGCCACCGCAGATAGTTGCAAATGCTTGCGTTGTATAGAGAGCTCTTCGACGAACTGGTTGGGCGAGAATCATTTCAAGAGTCCCGCGTTCGAGTTGACCAGACACAGCATCACTACCACGTGTTACTCCCCAGACCGTTGCGGTGAGCACGACAACTGGGTCAACAAAAGCCAGAGCAACTCTTCCGACATGTGTGGCCACTTCCGAAAAAGGAACCCCAGACATTTTCTGCCAATCTTCAGGAATGGCCTGAAGAAGAACATTCTGAAAAGCATTCATTTCGATCTGGGCAGAAAGACCAATATAGAGCCAGGGAAAGGCGGCCCACAGTACAGCAAATGCCAAGCCGAGCAGCGATTGATCTCCCCACGTTTTCCTCCAGATTGCAGTGTTCCACATAACGATAAATCTATGCTCCTTGGGAGGAAGGCGAAATGCGATGAGGAAGCGAGGCAATGTCACGACGCTGAGCATCTTCTCGATGAAAGCGGTCATACACAGCGGAAAGCCCAACGGGTTCAATTTTGAGTTCACTCAGCGGCAAGCCTGACAACCAATCCAATACCCGGGTGAGAGAGTCGGTTGATTCCAGAATAGCCTCACTGGTTGATTCTTTAACAATCGAAATGCTGTCCGTCAGACTCTCTGGTATTTGAGTAAGCGGACCAGTGAGTTGTGCATAGATACGATGCCTTCTTCGAAGAGTTGCAATTGATTGTTCATGTGCAATGCGACCAGCTCGCATAATGACAACCCGATTACATGTTGACTCGATCTCCGAAAGGACGTGTGAAGAAAAAATAACCGTCCTTCCCGTGTTACGAGCCTCTAAAACCAATTCAAGGACTTCAGCTCTGGCAGACGGATCAAGGTTTGCCGTTGGTTCATCAAGAATGACCAACGGGCAGTCAATTGCTAGAACCATGGACAAGGCGAGCTTCTGCCGCATGCCGGTGCTCATTCGTGAAACCTGCCTTTGGCAGTCGAGTTGAAGCCTTTCGGCAATCGCAGAGCACTTTTTTCGATCGCAATCTACTCGTGAACGCGAGAAGAAATCGAGCACATGGTATCCTCGCATGCGGCGAAAGAGCCGTGCTTCACCAGGCAGATATGCTGTCTTTTCCCGAACCCGAATAGACTGCGAAGAGCAGTCAAAGCCTGCGATAGAAGCCAGTCCTGAGGTTGGTTTTATAAAACCCAAGAGTGTCCGTAGGAAGGTTGTTTTTCCAGCACCATTTGGGCCCAGAAGTCCAAACACTTCACCCGACTCCACGCGTATGTTGCAATCGATAAGTGCACGGAACGTGCCGTAGGACTTCGAAAGATTTTCAGAAGATACAATCATTTGTTTTAGCGTTTTGGTTATTTACACGGAATAATCGGCTGAGGTTACGTTAGGAAATAATAGACGGCCAATCCATAACCGATCACTACAACGCATTTTCGAATTGTATTCGGATGATATTGGCGAGCGAGTCGTCCTCCAATGAGACCACCAATTATCGCGGCGACAGCCATAATTCCAGCCTCAGGCCATGTAACAACCGGATTACTTGTAAAACTGGTCAACGTGAAAGTAAGTGCAGCGCACGCGTTAATAACCATTGCAAGCAAGTTTTTGAATCCATTGAGTTGATGGGTGTCTCCAAGGCCAAGGCCACCAAGTGCAGCGAGCATGAGTATTCCATTGCCGGCACCAAAATACCCGCCGTACATACCAATGAAAAACTGAAGTATTGCCGCACGTAGCAATGCTTTTGTCTCGGGTTTATCGGTGTAGTGCCGTTTCTCAGTGTCAATTTTTTTAGATAGTTGTTTTGACAGGTATGGCTGAACAGCGAAGAGAGTCGCCGCTGTAAAAATAAGTAAGGGAACAATCGAATCGAAGTACGTTGTTGGCAAGATAAGAACGAGGATTGTCCCCAGAACGCTCCCCGCAATACTGGGAATTAAGAGCCAGAGTGACCATTTCGGTTGGCCGGTGCGTTGGTGACGGTAATCCCAAGCCGCCGACAATGTTCCAGGCCATAGCCCTACGGTGCTCGTGGCATTGGCGATAACAAGCCGAGACGGGTCTGCGGGCAGGATTGCAGCCAGTGCCGAGAAAGTGAGAATTCTCCCCCCACCCGCTACAGAATTAATTGCCGCAGCTACTGCCGTGACTCCGGCAATGAAAGCGAATGACGTCAGAGAAGGAGACGATTCAGTAACCAGAAAGCCATAAGCACACGGCATCATTTGGCTGGTTCCGCTTGGCTTTTGGTGGCATCTGCGGTTCCGTTCAAGACGCCGCAATCAATTAACGTAAAGCCGGCCCAGAAGAAGGGATGCTTTGCATTTTGAGGAATGACAGAATTCGTAATTTTGATTCGTGGTTCTCGATTGAAATCAGGCTGTTCTGCGGTGACGAGGTCAACCGCTCGTTGCCAACTCACTGCGGCTGGAAGCGGGGTATCTCGCAACGTTTCGCGTTGACGGTCTTTTATAAATTCAATGCCGAGGTCTATTGCTATACGGCCCCCAACATTCCATCGGCTTATGACGGCAGTTTCGGTCCCAGTTGCCACAAGATCCATGGCAGTCATGAAAAGATCACTGCCTGGTCGTTCGGTAGATTGAGAGAGGCCTCCGGAAGCCTGTGTCTGCAAGCCCGTTAGTACAGCACACCGTGCTGCCTTGTAAGGAGGAGCAAGCCAATCTTTAAAAGACATGCCTGGCCGTCCAGCATCCGCAGCAATAAGAGGTCGGTCATCCATTTTACCATCTGCTGAGAGTTCATCGAAAATAACGAGTGTGTCTGCTAATGAAGCAGAGATGCGGACTGGGATTTTAGTTGTCTGTGAGTTCAGGAAAACAGCATCGTCGATAGCGGTATCAACCCTGTTAAGTAATGCAATAGCTTGTTCAGGTGAGTTGTTTCGGTACGTAACACTGGCCTGTACAGCTGTAAGTTGAGGTGTCGTTGCCGTATGCCGAGTTCCAACAGCAAGGCTGCGAGTAGGTGAGTATCGGATCTGGCAGACATCCTTCAGCCGCAGGACCATTTCATCACCAGGATTTTTTTCTTCGGTAGTTATGGGAAGTAATTCAAACGGTAGGTACCACAACAATCCGTCCGGCACGATTATAAGTTCATCAAATTCTTGATGACGTTGCAGTGAAACTGCTGAATCTTCAAATAGCAAAGTGGTCAGTGACTCAGAATGAGCCTGCCACTCCTCGTTATCTAACCTAGCAGTTTCAACAGGCCGAAGAGGGTGGTAGAGACTAAGTGACCTCGCCATCGCAATAATCGTTTTACGAACGTCGTCAGGCCGCTTCACTCTCCAAGAGGCAGCTTGTTTTGGTGCCTCCAGACTTGCAAACAACCCCATGTTTGTCCACGTAAACGTGAGCAGACGTTGTTTGCCGACGAGTCGTTTGCGGATTTCTGTAGTTTCTAAAAGTGGTGGAAATT
>CAXEMW010000223.1:0-5324 GCA_963997395.1 uncultured Planctomycetaceae bacterium | reverse complement strand
CCATCCCCTTCACCAAAAAGAACCCCTGCCAGTCTACCATCAGCATTCAGAATCGGACCACCAGAATCGCCTTGTCGCGCCGGTGCCTGCAGCTCGACGAGCTCCTTCGGATATCCAGACCCGGGTGATAGATATTCTGTACAACGCCCCCGCTGTTCACGGTAGGCTCCCCGACCATATCCAGCAATGGAAAGCGGTTCTCCTGGAATCGGGTTTCGTTGTGCCAACGGCACTGGGTTCGCCTTCGGCTTCCAAATTGAAATAGCTGCCAGATCCCATGCTTCATCAAATCGTATCACCGTACCAGCCGACTGAAAGCCATCAGCAAACTGCACGAGTACTGCAGATCGACTGTCTCGAATCACATGCCAGTTCGTGAGCACTAACCCTTGAGATCCATTGATATCCACAAGTACACCAGACCCCAGAGAAACACCTGTGGATTCCGGTGCTATGATTCTTGCCACAGCAGGATGCGGTGTTTGATCACTCAGTAAATAATCTGAAAAGAGTTCTGGATCAAATGGCTGCGCATGACGGCCTCCACTCCAGCCACCCGCGCTGAAAGGTTGCTGCCCATACACTGCATGACCACTGTCATGAAAATTCATCATGACTGCAAAGAAGAGCAAGCCAAAGAATCGCATCGATCGATTCACTCGCTCAGCTCTCCGGCCGGATTGTTGCATTATTTTCTCCAGCCGGCATGGAAGCACACTTTTACTGCGCCATTTTTCTCAAAAGTTGCCGTTCTCGTTCCCGCACAACAATCTTCCGCAACAGTTCAGCCCGCAACCGTCTGTGTTCCTGCACAGGAAACCCTCGTTCACTCTTTGAACTTTGCTTGACATGAACTGTCATACCATTTTTCGCTAGGCTTGCTGCATAGCTCATACCCGCCTCCATAGAGCGTGGTGACGACCAGCCTCGCCACATCAAATAATAGAGATCGGCTCAATGGAGGGCGTTTACTGAAACCGACAGACCGTGCCGTTAAAGTTGACACGATCGGTAAAGTCAGTGATCGACGAAGCCGAACATCAACGAGAGCCAGTGGCAGAAATCACTTCGAAATCAGCTTCACGAAGCCGCTCATGGAGCGTTTGTATATGGTCTTGGTCGGCTGTCTCTACGGTGACTTCGACTGTTGTGGAAAAGACTTCAGGACCAGAGAATGCTCGATCATGATTGATTTCCAGAACACTTGCTCCAGCGTCGGCAATGACCTGAGTCAGTTTCGCCATACCTCCAGGTCGATCACTGACAGTTGCAGTAAATCGCCACAACCTCCCATCAAGAGCAAGCCCATGATCAATCACGCGGTGGAGGACTGTGGGGTCAATGTTCCCACCACATAACAGCAGGACCACTTTGCGATCCTTCAACTCCTGCCCTGCTTCTCCCATGAGTGCCGCCAATGCTGCTGCACCAGCTCCCTCGCATGATGTTTTTTCAAGCTCAAGCAAGCGTAAGACTGCCAGAGAAAGTGCCTGTTCATCGACTGTCAACACACGGTCCACTCGCGGAGCCGCTAACGCAAATGATCGGTCTCCTACTCTGCCAACGGCAAGGCCATCAGCCAGTGTTGGTCGGACAGGTGCATTCATAGGTTTTCCAGCTGCGACTGAAGCGGTAAAGCTTGCCGCTGCAGCAGCCTCGACGGCAATGATCTTGATATCTGGCCGTTGAGCCTTTGCCGCAACAGCAACACCAGCCAGAAGGCCGGCACCACCTGTTGGTACGACGATAGCATCTGCGTCTGGGACATCTTCCAGAATTTCAACTGCCGCTGTCCCCTGCCCTGCAATAATCTCTGCATCGTCAAACCCATGAATGAGTCGCAGACCATCACGGGACGCAATTTCGATTGCCCGCTGCCATGCCTCTTCAAAGGTTTCTCCATAAAGCAACACGTTCGCACCGAGCCGCCGACAGGTTGCAACCTTTACCAAAGGCGCAAAGCGCGGCATCACGACAGTCACCGGAATCTTCAGCAACTTCCCATGGTAGGCCAGCCCGAGGGCATGGTTTCCTGCTGAAGCTGCAACAACACCACGCTTTTTTTGTGATTCATTCAGAAGCAAGAGCGCATTTCGTGCACCTCGCTCCTTGAATGAGCCTGTACGCTGCAGCAGATCGAGTTTGCAGAAAACGTCGCAGCCTGTGAGTTCCGAAAGCGGGATACTCGGCGGACAGGGAGAACGGTAGATACCATCAGCAATTCGCTCTGCTGCATCGAGTATATCCTGCGCGGTGACTGACTCACTCAATGGCAATGATTTGTCGTCGTCGTGATTTGGTGTCACTCTACAACTCCGGTATCAACGTGAGGGTTTCGTCCGGTCAGTCGTTGCGGCTGATGAAACGATCGTACATCAATCCAACTCATTCCTGCTCGACGAGCCGCTTCGACCCCAAGATCACTATCTTCCCACACGAGGCATCCTTCTGGAGCAACACCAAGGCGGCGAGCTGCCTCAAGAAATGGGTCGGGGTCTGGTTTGTGTCGGCTTGTGTCTTCGCTGGCAACGATACAATCAAAAAACTCACGGACACCGATCTGGAGAAGAATCTTTTCGCAGACATCATGGTACCCACCCGTAACGACCGCCACGGGCACATGTCCGTGGGCGCGACGAACTGCAGCAATCACAGGATCAATCGCCTTGACATGCTTCACTTGCTCAAGAAAGGCCGCTTCTTTCATCTCTGATGCCTGATCAAGATCAATTTCGATCGACGCCTCAGTTGCGAGTGTTGTCAGAATATCACGCGTCGGCCGACCACCGAGAGCATAGAAACGGTCTTCATCGAACAGAATGCCATGGTGTTTTGTTACATGAAGCCACGCTCTGTAGTGGGCAGGCATCGTATCAGCAAGGGTGCCGTCACAATCAAAGAGAATGGCTGTGTAGTCCTGGAGCCGCCAGTCAGCCGTTGGGCCTTGGTGTTGCGGAGTATTCATGAGATTCATTTCGGTGCCGAAGCCACTTGCTCCTCAGAGGTTTTTAAATACTTTTCCTAACAACAGCCGCCCAAAACCGCATAATCTGACTCTAACGGTTATATGGATCAGCAAATTGATACACTGCCTGCTTTTTCTTCCTGACCGGAACAGTTTTACAAGGTAGCCTATTCTATAGGTGTTGCATTGGTCTCGTTTCCTTACGGCACGCCTCTCCTGCTGCTTCCAGGCACGTCAGATTTATATCATGAAAATACCAAATCTTGGCATTCGACATCGCATGTTATTGCTCGGCATTCTGCCTGCAGCACTTATCTTCACGGTGATACACATCACGAACTCAGAGAGTGTTGAGAATGCACTTTTAGAACTTGCCGAAGAAATTCTTCGTGAGCGGACAGCTGTCATTGCCACAGAGATTGATCGCGGCACGCTTCAGGCAGTCACTGCCTCTCGCACAATGGCAATGGCAGCAGAACATGGGCTCTTTGGCGAGCGTGAAGATTCCATGGCACTCGCCAAATCAGTGCTTGAGGCAAACCCACAATTTACGGCCGCCTATTTTGGGTATGAGCCAAATGCTGATGGTCAAGATGCACAAACTCTCGATTCACTACCGAAAGGGGCTTTGGGTGACGGTGGACGGTTCCTTCCCTACTATTTTCGGGAACTATCCGACGACACAAAGATAAGTCTTGAACCTCTTGTTGGCCTTGAAAAACTCTATTACGAAGGCTGCAAAAAGCGGGCTGAAAATCCAGCAGAGACGAATAAGGCAATGGTGACAGAGCCATACGACTATGAGGGCAAGTTCATGGTCGAGCAGACATTTCCCATCATGATCGATGGCAAATTTGCTGGTGTTGCCGGCGTCGACCGTGCACTTGACCAACTCACAGAAGACCTCGAAGCCATCAAGACTCGGAAGAAGGAAGCTGGCTGGAACATTGACATCATACTCGTCAGCCGGCTGGGCTCGGTTATTGCCTCCACTGTTGATGGCGTTGATATGAAAACAAAAAAAATTGGTGCTACTGAATATGCCACGATCTTAAAAAACTTCCATGACGGAAGCACGGGGCCATCCATAACAACCGATCTCTTATCTGCCACCGATCCTCTGTCAAAAGAAACATGTTTCTACTTTGCAAAAGAAGTTCCGACTGGCTCATGGACCGTCGTCATGCAACTCCCACGGAAAGACGTCATCGCGAAGATCAGTGGCCCCCTGCTTTTCACTCTTGCAGTGGCTATCATCGGCTTTTCAACAATTCTTGGTCTCATTTACTGGTTGACTGCCAGCCTGACGCGACGTATTGAGCAGTCTGCAAAAGCAGCCCAACGTGTTGCTGAAGGAGACCTTACTGGTGCCGTTCTCGAAAAGACTGCAACTTCAAGTACCGATGAGGCTGGTCAATTACTTCACGATATCAACGCAATGACCGGCAGCCTCCATGAGATTGTTTCTCAGGTGAAGCGATCAGGCGTTGAATTAACGTCCACAGCCAAACAGCTTTCAACGGCATCAAGCCAGCAGGAGTCCGTCGTTCAGGCATTTGAAAAAAGTACTGGTGAGGCTGCCGTTGCCAGTCGTGAAATATCAGTCACCGGCAAAGAACTGGGTGAGACGATGGCTGACGTCGCTGATGTCGCCACTGACACTGCCGAAGTTGCCTCAGCAGGCCGTGAAGATCTTACGGGTGTTGGTCAGACAATGTCCCATCTGGAAACAGCAACCGGTGAATTCTCAGAACGACTTGCGCTCATTCGACAGCGAGCAGAAGATATCAATGTGGTTATTACAACCATCACCAAAGTGGCTGATCAGACAAACCTACTCTCTATTAATGCTGCCATTGAAGCTGAAAAAGCTGGTGAGTACGGGCATGGTTTTCTGGTGGTAGCCCGCGAGATTCGCCGGCTTGCCGACCAGACTGCAGTCGCCACACTTGATATTGAGCGACTTGTTGAACAGATGCAACAGGCTGTCGCCGCTGGTGTCATGCAGATGGACCGCTTCTCAGCAGAGGTCAAAACAGGTGTTGAAAAGGTCAGTGGCATTAGTGAACAGTTCTCAACTGTTATTGATAAAGTACAGGGCTTGAATCAGCGCTTTGATCAGGTCAATGAAGGCATGCAAGCCCAGACTACCGGTGCCACCCAGATTGCCGAAAACCTTGTCTCTCTTTCTGATAATTCGAAAGCTGCCACAGAAACCCTTGCCGAATTCCGGAAGGCGTCTGCTCATATGGAAGAAGCCATTGATGACATGACAAACACCGTGAGTCGATTTCGCATTGTCGATGCCTGATGCCTTGGGCTGCTGAGGGGGCCTTGGGAGACTTGAGGCACCCGGAAA
>CAXEMW010000222.1:0-5384 GCA_963997395.1 uncultured Planctomycetaceae bacterium | reverse complement strand
ATTTACAAGGTTGGCAAGGTCTGCACCACAAAAGCCTGAGGTAATTCGTGCCACTTGCTCAATATTGACTTTGGGATCAAGCTTCACATTGAGAACATGCACCTTGAGAATAGCCTCACGTCCACGAACATCAGGTCGGTCGACAAGCACATGTCGATCAAACCGTCCTGGTCGTAGGAGTGCCGGATCAAGTGTTTCTGGACGGTTTGTAGCTGCCATCACAATGACACCAGAATTACTACCAAACCCATCCATTTCAACCAGCAAGGCATTGAGCGTCTGCTCCCTTTCATCATGACCACCAACCACACTTGAACCTCGGGTTTTTCCTAACGCATCAAGTTCATCAATAAAAATGATGCACGGGCTCTTCTGTGCGGCCTGCTGAAACATGTCCCGGACACGGGCAGCTCCGACACCAACAAACATCTCAACAAAGTCACTGCCAGACAGTCCAAAGAAAGGCACGCCAGCCTCACCCGCAATCGCCTTTGCGAGAAGGGTCTTTCCGGTTCCAGGAGGGCCGACGAGTAAAACACCCTTCGGAATATGGCCACCAAGAACCTGATATTTTTCAGGGCTTCGAAGAAACTCAACCACCTCGCGAAGTTCATCAACGGCTTCGTCTATCCCAGCGACATCATCAAAACTGATCCCGAGATCTTCTTGGGCATACATTTTTCCTCGGCTGCGACCAAATGCCATTGGGCTGCCGGCTCCTCCTAGGCGACGCACCATGAGAAAGAATCCCAATGCAAGTAATCCGGTCAACACCAACATTGGCATCCAGTTTCGCCAAGGACTCGGTGGATCTTCATACCGATAATCAACTTTATTGAGATCGAGTATCTTTGACAGCTGTCCCTCCGAGTTCTCGCTTGGGAGTTTCGCAGTCCGAAATCGCAGCTGTTCACCTTGGGCGTTACCACCAGCCGTTAATCGGCCGTCATCAATAGGTCGCAGTCCACCTCGTCCATTACCTCCTGGCAAAGGAACTTTTCGCAGTGTTCCAGTCACCTCAAATGCACCGATGACTACATCATCGATTGAGCAGAATCGTGAAACCAGTGGAGATCCTTTTGCTGTTTCGCCTGTAATAACCTCTACGAATCGTGGCGAGCCTGACTGATCTTCTTCTTCACCCGCAGCCCGAATAAGTCGCTCGAGGTCGGTATAACTCAATTGAACTTCTTGGCCATTGCTGAAGAGGCTTGCTGCAAAAAGACCAGCGACTGCCACGGCAATCAGGGACCAGATGAGATTTGAGCCACCGAAAGCCTGCTTTCGATCACCAGAACGCCGTCCAGGATCTTTTTCATTATTTTTTTGATTCATAGACGAAATGTCGCAATCGTTTCTTTATTTTGAGAGGCAGGACCGCAATCCCTCTATCGTAGGCTCGAAAGAAGCCTGCGACAAATGACGTGCATGGCATCCGGCGACCGGAGTGCGTAAACTAGATTTCGTCGTATTTTGACATGTTTTCATAGTTTCCCAGATTGACCCGTCCATGATGTTACCCGACCGCACTGTGGCTTCTGCCACTTCAATGGCCGTTTCGGGTGGGGAAGTGGTGCGTGAGCAATCGATTGATCTTCAAATGTCCTCAGATGCCGTTCCTCTTCGTGTTGCGGTTCTGGGTTCAACCGGAAGTATTGGGAAGAATACCCTTGAAGTCATTGCTGCCTCCGAAGGTCGTTTCAAGGTGCATCTGCTGTGTGGTCACCGCAGCATTGATGTTCTGGTTGAACAGGCTCAAGCATGTCGGCCTCGCTGGGTCGTAGTGACCGATGCGACTGCTGCAGAATCACTTGGACCGGGTGCATTCCCAAAAGGAACAGAACTCGTCGTTGGTCCAGAACGTCTTGAAGAACTACTCGCTGCCCCAGAAGTTGACCGTGTTGTTTCGGCTATTGTTGGGGCTGCTGGTTTGCGCAGTACCTGGTCAGCACTCGCTGCTGGGAAGACGGTAGCGCTTGCCAATAAAGAAACGTTGGTGACAGCTGGGCCTTTAGTAACACAGTTGGCAGCACGTTCTGGTGCTACGATTGTGCCGGTCGATAGTGAGCATTCTGCGATCCATCAGGCGTTACGGAGTGGACGTCGGCATGAATTGCAGCGAGTCGTGCTGACAGCCAGCGGCGGGCCTTTCCGAACTCATACCAAAGAGCAGATATCCGAGGTAACGCCAGAGCAAGCGCTCAAGCACCCAACCTGGTCAATGGGGCCGAAGATTACCATTGATTCGGCAACGATGATGAACAAGGCACTTGAATTGATTGAGGCCCGCTGGCTCTTCGATCTCCGAGCGGACCAGTTGGGTGTCGTTGTCCATCCACAATCAATTATTCATTCTTTTGTTGAATTTATTGATGGTTCGGTTATTGCCCAGATTGGGCCACCAGACATGAAACTTCCGATCCAGTATGCACTTGCGTATCCAGAAAGGTACGATGGTCCGGCTCGGCGGTTCGATTTTGGTGTTGCCCAGCAACTAGATCTGATCCCCCCCGACCCCGAACGTTTTCCAGCAGTTCGTCTCGGCTATGATGTTGCGGCTCGCGGTGGTACTGCTGGTGTGGTTTTGAATGCTGTAAACGAGGAGGCAGTCCAGGCTTTCCTCAATGGAGTGGTGAAGTTTCCACAGATTGCTGAATTGTGTGAGCGAGCAGTGTCGGAACATCCATTTATTGGTGACCCGACACTCGAAGATATACTCAGGCTTGATGCCTGGGCCAGAAAGGAATTCCAAACGTGGATGTGTTGATGTCGCTGAGTGCTGTCATTTCACCTGGTGGGATGATAGGAATGTGGATTCTTCAGCCAGCAAGCTGGCTTGTGATTTTGCAGGTTGCAATTGGTCTTGGCTTTGTCATTTTTGTTCATGAACTCGGACACTTTCTGGTTGCGAAAGCCTGTGGGGTCAAGTGCGAGAAGTTTTATATCGGCTTTGATATTAACGGTTGGAATCTTGGCAAATTTACATGGGGTGAGACTGAGTATGGCATTGGTATTCTGCCTCTTGGAGGATATGTCAAGATGCTTGGGCAGGATGACAATCCCGCGGCCGCAGCTCGTGAAGCCCAGCGGGCAAAAGATATTATTGAGTCAGGTGATTTGCCACCAGAGCCAACTTCTGATCCACACCCTGCATGGGACCCGCGAAGTTATCCTGCCCAGTCGGTACCTGAAAGAATGGCAATCATTTCGGCTGGCGTAATCATGAATGTGATCTTTGCCGTCCTACTTGCAGCGTGGGCATTTGGTCTTGGTGTACAAGAGCTGACTTGTGAAGTCTCAAGTGTTCGACCTGGGGGAGCAGCGTGGCGAGCTGGATTACGTACCGGTGATGAGATTGTTGCCATAGGATCAAAAACTGAACCAGTCTTTACCGATCTGCAGAAAGGTGTGACGCTGGGTGATCCGGCAAAAGGAATAGATTTCACAGTACGTCGGCCCGCTGATGGGAGTGAGCGGACGCTGACGCTCCACCCAGATACAGACTTGGGAATTCCGACAGTCGGCGTGACAAGTCCATTTTCAGTAACGCTACCCGAGAGCCTGGAACCCGGGCTTCCTGGTGCTGCTTCACAAGCGAATCCTGCTTTTGAACCAGGAGACACCATCACGGCCGTCGATGGAAAAGCTATCTCGAGCTATGCCGAACTGATTGCTTCTCTTGCTGGCAAGGCAGAGGCTCCCATTTCAATTTCGGTGCAGCGTCAAGATAAGAATCTGTCTATTTCAGTCCCCGCTCAGGCTCGACGTGAAACTGGTTTGGTGATGGTGCCAGGGTTGATTGCAAGTGTCCAAGCTGATTCTCCGGCATCTGCAGCCAAGCTGAAAGCAGGAGATCGAATTGTTTCTATTGATGGTGAACCACTTGGCAATCCTTTGACGATTGATAACCGACTCAGGAAGCGATCAGGCGAGGTCGTCTTATTGGGCGTTCTTCGTACCGATGCAGTTCATAATGCTTCTGGTGAACTGGTTCCTGAAACAATCGAAGTCACGCCACGAGACGTCACATGGATCGAGCAGGCACGATGGCCCCAAAGTCCTGTAGCTGTTTCAAGTCTCGGTATTGCCTTTAATATTGGGTCCGAGATTGCAAAGGTCGTGCCTGGCTCACCAGCGGCTCGGGCAGGTATCAAAGATGGTGAGTTTGTGACTCGAGCACGATTTGCAAAAAAAGATGAACCTATTGATGAAGATGACCCGGGAGTTGAATTATCAGAAGAATCACAGAGCTGGCCATTTGTTATGGCGATGGTTCAGCAGTCACCAAAAGATACACGTCTCCAATTAACAGTGAAGTCATCAGATGGGCTTGCCAGAGATGTTGAACTGAATCCAATTGATTCGACTGTTGATTTTATTGTTGATCGCGGATTGGTATTCCGCCCGGTGTACCGTCTTGTGAAAGCTCGTTCCATCAGTGCTGCGTTGACACAAGGTCTTTCCAAAACGGGTGAAGATCTGTCGATGGTGTATCGATTCTTGCAGAAGATTACGAGTAATCAGATTAGCCCTCGCCTTCTTGGTGGGCCAATTGAAATTGCGAAACAGGCTGGAAAGTCTGCCGAGGAAGGCCTCGGACGATTATTACTGTTCCTGACGATGTTGAGTGCAAATCTTGCCGTAATCAATTTCTTACCCATACCAGTTCTCGATGGTGGGCATATGGTCTTCCTGATGTACGAACTTGTTCGCGGCAAACCACCAAGTGAAAACGTTGTGGCCGCTCTGTCGTACATTGGATTAATCCTCTTGCTCTCACTCATGCTCTTTGTCTTTGGGCTCGACCTCGGTCTGATTGCACGCCGTTAAACAGCTTTTGTGCCTGGTACGTCCGATTTCTGCCCGCATTCCATGATGTAGAAAGGTTTTCCCATACCCGGGTGAACGGGCAGTGACTATTGTTGAGGAGGTTCGAAATCGTCGGAGTTCATCATGACAGTCGCAATTTCCCCTAGTCTCCCACACGATCTATTCACCAGTGTCGACACTGTTGTGTTCGACGTTGTAGGGACACTTTTGGAACCAGCACCATCAGTTTCAGAGGCATATAAGAAATCCTCTGAGAAGTTCGGAGTGACTCTCTCGTCAAGTGAAATAGCCAAACGATTTTCTATCGCCTGGGAAAAGCAGGAATCTTTGGATGCTCAAAATAACCCTGCCTTTTCAACAAGTAGAAGCCGGGAGTACGAACGGTGGCAGCAGATAGTCTGCGATGTCTTTGAAGACTCACCAGCTACAGCTGCTGTAGCTTCTACAGGGTCTACACCTGGTTGAGGTGTAATACGGAATAGAGCTAGGATATCAGTATCCTTAACCGAGTAAGTAGCATCCCAGTAACCCATCTTAGCGTAAGGGATTACACC
>CAXEMW010000221.1:0-5410 GCA_963997395.1 uncultured Planctomycetaceae bacterium | reverse complement strand
AAGCAGGGTCTGCGGCAACAGCTGCAAGGAACTCTCCTTTTGGGTCTGCCCAACGATCATTTTGAGCGCTTGCCACATAAAGTGGTCGTGGAGCAGTCATCGCGAGAAGTGAATGCTGGTCACATGGGAGTTCACGTTCACGATTTGCAAAGGTAGCCAGTCTTGGACAGAACCAGTGTGGAAATCTTTTTGTAATCACTTCAATTGATTCACCATAATTACGCCGTGAAATCGCTGCCCCGCCACAGCCGGAGTCATTCGAAATAACCATCGCAAAACGTTGATCGCAAGCTCCCGCCCAAAGCGCGGCCTTCCCGAGCCGAGAGTGGCCCAAAACGATGATCCTGTTTGGATCAACCTCAGGCAGAGTAAGAAGCCAATCAAGAATCCGAGAGAGCCCCCAGGCCCATGCCCCAAGCGCCCCAGGTTCATCATCGGGAATATTCTCACCAGTTGGCCTGCCGAGAGACCCCAGAATGCTAGCGGAACGACCTTCTTTGTGATCAGGGAAGAAATCACCACAGTGGGCAGTTGCTAATCCATAGCCACGAGTCAGCATTGACGAAACGGGAAATCGTCGACTTTGACTACCACGAGAAGTCTCCGTGGCACGATTGTTTCCATTTTTTGAAATAACCCAGTTCTCAGTTATTTGAATATCTTCGTCAGTGACTTCTGCCTGGTTGCCGAGAAAATTAAGTTTTAAAAAAACGGGTACTTTCTTCTGCGATTTTGGCAGATACAAGAGTACGTCTGTTGTGGGCGAGTTTTCGGTTGTACCCATCTGTAGAGAGGCCTGAATACGGATGGCAAGGACGTCTCCATATTGCTTTTCAACACGTTTTTCTTTGCCGAGAACTGAGACTTCTACGGGCGGCAGGCGGCGCCCGTAGATAAATTTCTCGAGCAAGTCAAATTGGAATGGACGAGCAGTTTCTTTCCAGTCGCGGCTGGAAAGAATCAGTTCTTCATTGGGACCGAGAAGAAGATTGGGCAGGCTGTACCTTCTTACGGCTGTCTCATCGTAGTTAGTTGTTTGTTGTGCAAGTCCTAAGGAGGTTTCCGATATCAAAGTCAGTGCCAACGCGTGGAAAAGAATACGACGTACAGAACATCCATTCACCCTGTTTTTCATAGGAAAAGATTCCGGATAAGTGAAGACTTACTTGCTGTGTAGCAACTCTTGTCGATCTATTTCGCATGTACGGCTTGGTAGCAAAATCAACTTTTTTTCAAAAACTTACACTACTGAACGGTATCAATTTTCCGAAGATGAAGGCCTGCTGCAATGAATGCCACAGCGCTTGAGAGGAAATTGATGCCAATGAAAATCCCAAGCAGCATGCCTGCTTCCAGCGGACTACTCGTTAAAAGAATAACACTTAAAATGGCAGTAATGATTCCATCGAGCAAAAGCCATCCCCAGGGGAATCCTTCTCGAACCGTGAATGCGGCTGCTAGCTTGGCTACAGCTTCGAACGCTAGTAAGAAGCCAAGAAACAGAACCAGTGCCTCGACGCCTGCCTCGGGTAGTACCAGCATTCCTATGCCAGCCATTGTTGAGAGACCACCGCATACGAGTGTTACCCAGAAACCTCTCCACGTGTAGGTGCCAACTGCCATTCCTACTTGCGAAACTCCTGCTACGAGCAGACTGATGCCACAAAATACAGCAACCACTTTTGCTGCTACCCACGGTGTCATAAGGGCGAGGGTGCCAAGGGCTGCAAGAATCCCGCCGAGGATGAGACACCATGTTGCAATTCGGGAAACGCTAGGTGACTCGGTATCCATGAAACGACTCCTGTAACGGGTTGGAATTGAAACGGTAGAAAAGAGAGATTGACGCATAGATCATAATTGCTCGCTGCCGTCTTTGCTTCTGAAATCTCACCGAGTATTTTTTTAAGCTGGAAATCATCATTATCGACCGGTAAAAAGCTTTTTTGCTATGGTGGGCCCGATTGCGTGGTAAGAAATAGCTGAGATCCGTTGCTGTTCAAGAAGTTCGTTGCTACCGTCAAAACATGGATAATGCCGAAGAAACGTCTGCTTCAAAGGGTCACGAGCTCGATCGCAATCCCATAGGAGCACGTCACTCAGAAGAAGCCGAGGCAACAGTGCTTTCTGATAACGAAGCGCTCGTTTATGCCCCGAAGTCAGTGAATGAGCTAGGAAAGCTTCTCGAGGGCAGGCAGCTTGGGGACTATCGTCTCGACAAATTTGTTGGTGGCGGGGGTATGGGTGCCGTCTTTAAAGCACTCGATACAACGCTTAATCGGATCGTCGCAGTTAAAGTCTTGGCAGGACATCAATCCGCTGATGAGGAGATGATCAGGCGTTTCCGAAATGAAGCACAATCTGCAGCACGGCTTAATCATGAGAACATAGGTCTCGTTCATGCTGTTGGGTCAAGTAATGGATGGCATTTCATTGTCTTTGAGTATATCGAAGGTACGAATCTGCGGGATCTAGTTCGGCAACGAGGTCTTTTAACAGTCGCTGCTGTTGTTGATATTTCGATGCAAATTGCAGCGGCGTTGGATCATGCCTGTCGCCGTGATGTAACACATCGTGACATCAAGCCATCGAATATTCTTTTGACACCGGAAGGTCGCGCAAAATTGGTTGATATGGGATTGGCTCGATTGCAGCACATTGCAGGGGAGCAAGATCTCACGGTAAGTGGAATAACGCTGGGTACATTTGACTATATTTCCCCAGAACAGGCGCGTGATGCACGATCAGCTGATATTCGTAGCGATCTTTATTCGCTGGGGTGCACAATGTTTTTCATGCTGGTCGGCAAAGCACCATTTGCTGAGGGAACTATGGTGCAAAAACTGCTCCAGCATCAGCAGGAAATGCCTCCTGAAATTTCAGATTTGAGGACTGAGGTGCCACGTCGGCTCGTCTCGGTTGTTCATAAATTAATGTCAAAGCGCCCACAGGATCGCTTTCAACATCCAGCAGCTCTCGAATTTGAATTGTTATCAATAGCCGAAGATGAGGGTTTCGACGTTACAGCGTCTCGTCCGGCGATTGATGTCGACTCGACTGTTGCAGAGAGTAACAAAGTGCTTCTTTGGCCCTGGGTTACCGCGGCTCTTAGTCTCATTGGTTTTGTGTGCTGGACGGCGGTAATTGCACCCAAGAAAAAGTCCAATCAAGAGTTTCCAAAGGTAGTCAATCCACAACGAGAAGTTCTCAATGATACATCGCTGGTTCGTGTTGTTCCGCAGCCTTTGCAAGCCAATGAGTTTGGCACTATTTCCGATGCATTGACACACCTGTCAGGTGGCGGGGTAATAGAAATTACCGGAGATTCAGAATATGATGTCTCCCCAATGCGTCTCGATAAAGACGTGAAAATAACTATACGAGGTAGAGCGGGCAAGCGGCCGGTCTTGCGTATTACGGATACTCCCGACTCGTTATTTGGCTCTGTGAATTCGGCTTTCTTTATTGATGGCGGACACCTGACGTTGAGTGACATTGATCTTCGTATTCGTTCCCGAAATGGCGTCCGGGGAGATGGTTATTTGTCAATTTTTGAATTGCCAAATGGAGGGAGGCTGACATGTAGGAATACAGAGGTGATAACTACTACGTTGCCTGCTGAGGAGAAGTCCAACGTTGTTGAGAGCAGGATCTTTCTTGCACGGGTAAGTCCGCTTCGAGAGCCGAAAGAGTCCTTGAATGACGATGTAAGCAAGGAGCGGCCAGTACCCTTGCAAGAACTATCAGAGCAAAGAGTAGACGAAAAAAGTGAAGCTATTATTGAGATGGAGAATTGCGTAGTCGATGGAGATCTCACGTGTTTTAATTGTGAGGCATCGGCGGCATTATCACTCTCCTGGATTGGTGGTACCGTAACAACTAGAAACAGATTTCTTACGGTAGATACCAATTCAGTAAGTTCTGGTGAGTCTGTTCAATTACAACTCCAACTCCTGGATGCAACATTTGTGTGTAAGAAAGGTTTTGCCCGTCTGGCAGATGCACCAGGTCAGAATGACGTTCCGCAGATGAGGGTGACAGCTGAACATTGTCGATTTGTAATTCCTGAGACATCGGTTCTTTTAGAACAGGTTGGTGTGGCTGAGCCCGAAGCCTATCAAGGAGCAATTCATTGGAGTGACCATCAAGGCAGGTATGAGGGTGGAAGAATTTTCAGGAAAATTGATGGTGCTGGTGACCTCATTGAAATCGACTATTCGTCAGCGGGTCAGCCAATGGAATACCAAGGGTTTTCAAGCATTCAGGGCTTTTTGCCTACGAATCAGCAAAACCTATTTGAGATTGAATCTCAATAAATAGAAATTGGTTCTTCGTGCGACCTGTTTCGATGTGAACCATTTTTTTCTTGTAATATAGCTATTTCAAAGCCATTATTTAAACGTTATCTAAACGTTTGGGTGTGTATTAAAAAATAAATGATGACGGTAACAGTTGCTCGAGACTGTCGGTTGAGATGGACGAGAGCTTTTGTGTTCATCTCATGGTTTCTTTGGGAGAAAATAGAATATGAGAAAAGATCGATTGATTGTGGTAACTCTTGTTGGAGCCTTTCTAGTCTCTGCCAGCCCGGCTTTTGCCGTAAAACAGTTCTACGATGAATTCAAAGAAGTGTATGTAAACAACGGAAACCTTGATGCAAGCGCAGTTGCAAAGGCAAAATGCAACCTCTGTCATGAAGGAAAAAGCAAGAAGGATAAAAATGCCTATGGCGAACTCCTTGATAAATTGCTTGACCGGAAAAAAGACGCTAAAAACCCAGAAAAAATTCGTCAAGCACTAGCAGCCGTTGAGTCTGAAAAAAGTCCTTCAGGCAAGACATACGGAGAACTAATCAAAGAAGGCAAGCTTCCCTAAAGCTTTCTGCTTCTAGCTACAAGCATCGTTGCTGGCCTCGAGGAGAATATCTTCGAGGCCAGTTGCATATTGGATAGCCGATACCGCCTCATCTGATCCAAATATTCGAACCTGCTTTACAAGGTGATCGAATTGCAGCTGCGCAAGGGACTGGGTAACAGGAGACATCTCTACCAGTGATCGCCAATGAAGTTCACGTTCATTGAGCTGGCCTCTACAACAGACTTGTAGATTAAATTCGATCTCTCTCTCTCGTGGTGGAGCATCGATGAGTATGTCATTTGGATTAATGATAGTACCGGTTTTTTTTGCTAAACGTTGTACAAAGCCGTTGGATACGTGAACAAGATTTTTGTATGAAAGACCAGCCAGTGTGTTGTGCAGCACGGGGTGTGTTTTTGCATCAAAAGCAGCGATTCGCTTAAAAAGTTTTCGTTGGGGACCAAAGAGCCCCTCTGAAATGGATTGGGCATCAGTGTTTTTAGCTGCGTCGCTGAGTCGTTTTACGAATGTGTCCTCTGTGGATTGCACCAAA
>CAXEMW010000220.1:0-5414 GCA_963997395.1 uncultured Planctomycetaceae bacterium | reverse complement strand
CCAACAGCTTCAGCAATAGTACCGCACTGACATATGCATATCGCTTCATTGAGTTCACCACCGGCTCATCGGCCGCTGTATCCGCCATAAGTAATTTTCACGAGCCTAGGAATTTATTGGACTCGTGAAACCTGATGCTCTAAACAATTTATTATCTTGAACGCTGTCTAGGCTTGCATAGTGTGTTATGGCTGCACGCGTTCAATGGTCAGTTTGGTCGTATCAATCTCGAATGTACCAAGATTTTGTGATTCCGCCTCGATAATTGTGCATCTCAGGGAATTCTCCGTTGGTAACGCAAAGCGATTGCGCAACCTGTCCTTCGGTATTGGGTCGAACAGCGTCTTTTGCGGCTTAGCCCATCGAAATGTGACCGCGTAGTTACCCTGAGGTGCCCCATCGTCTGTTTCGTACGTGGTCAGCTGAAAAGTACCATCGTCGTCTGTCATTGCGGAAGGTCTGAATGGATCACCCTCGGAGACAAGCTCTGATGAATGTAGCGTCACGCGAACATAGCTTGCCGGTTCTCCATCAGTGGTCTGGACTCGCCCACTGACCGGGTAGGTTGCGTTTGGATATTCTGTTCTTGTACAGCCAATGACGACGGCGAGTATGAGGAACAAAGGTACTTTGGACAAGTATAACTCCGCAGGTTGCAGTGAGTGATTTGTGCTTGGAACAAGATCGTTCACCTTAATCGCCACCATTTCGGGTAATGAATGCTATAAGTGTTTCAATGTTGATGGTTTGGTTAATAAATCGCACCGAACCATCAACAAAGGCCACGTTGGCTCCACCAGGGTGAAACGAATAAAGACCAAAGTCGTTGCTACAGTTTACGCCACATGCACCTGGCCCGGTGGTGCCGTCTGGCGTGCTGCCGAGAAATTTCGTCCCACTGGTTGTTGCATCGGCCCAGCCGCCAAGTCCGCCGGTCGTCCCAAGAAGCTGATTTCCAGTGTTTGTGCCGTTCTGCCAAACCTTGTCTTTTCCTGCAATCTCAACCAAAAGAGCGGTATTAGAGGTGCCGTCAACAATCTCTGCATAGCTTGTGGTGTCATCAGCCTCGAGACACCCTACTCGCTGAGCTTCTGTGGTGGTTTTACCCAGGTACTGCATAAGTTCTTCAGTGATTCGTGCGATGGGAGACATGTCGGCGACGTAGGCTGTCCACGTGACGCCATACGAAGGCAGGGTGTAAGTATATGGGCCACCAGGATCAGGGCTCGATGGGCAAAGAAAGTCATCAATACGAGTGTTTGAAACAGTCTGATTTTCAATTCCATAAGCAGGGTTGTCATATGAAAATGGTGCATCAAAAGAGTACCGTTCGTAAAGATTATTGCGTTCGATGAACGGCAGGAGGAAAGGCCCCCACCCACAGCTTTTATTGGGGTCCTGAATCATGCGAGGAGCAAATTCGTTGTTGTTGGCTGACGCCTGGTTGGCATAGGCAAGTGCCGTCTGTTTGAATTTGTTCTGACAATTGAGTCGGCGAGCTGCCTCCCGTGCCTGTTGAACTGCTGGCAGAAGGAGCCCTACAAGGACGCCAATAATGGCAATAACAACTAATAGTTCAATAAGGGTAAAAGCTTTTTTCATGGTGAGCTACTGATTTGTGTTGGTGCGAACTGGTGACGAATTGTTTGCCGGCGAGGCCACGTCGTCAGGGAAAGTGATTTCTGTACTATAGCCGGTGATATGTAGATATTACAGAAAATGATACGGAGAGCTGTGCCTTACATGTCTTGAAAGAAGAAAATATAGGGACGCATGAGAATATTGAAATATATGTAGCTGCTAGTGGACATTTGAAAACAAAATGGCCTTTGTCCTAGACCAGGGCAGTTTCTCTCGGCAAAAAAACGCCCAGAATGGTTGGCATCACAACGTTCTCCTCGATGCAGGCATAAGGTAGAAGATTATGCTCTCAATCACTCGACGCCCAATGAGCATGTGGAGAGGAGGTTTTCTCTTAAAGGATGACCCTAGTCCTGGCCAGGCAGGTAGAGTTCTTCAGCATTTTCGTCTTGACTGGCTTCAGGCTTCTTTGCCTGTCCAGAATTCTGTTCTTCCTGGTATAGGCTTTTGGTTTGTTCTGGCATGCAACCGGTGATGTTCGAAACAACGACAACGGTGAGTATCAGCCGTAAGACCATTTCAACGAATCCTTGCTAGTCGAGGAACCCTATGAGGAGGTGAGTCTATCTAGGTTTGAGGATTGCTGGCACCATCTGATGTGGACGTCTCCCATTCTCCGCACCAATCTCCAGCCTTGGTCGAGGGCCAGATGCCTGCGACCACCAGCTTATCATCCACTAGATCTGGGAGTATCGGCGGCATACGGCGACATTGCCCCCAGTCATTTTCATCGCGAAGCGTTTGCTTGCGCCAAAATCGGCACGTGTCACAGGCACGTCCTTCAGGGTTTTCAATTGGTAGTACGGTCATGGAGAATCCAATGTGCCCACGAATTCCGCTTTTAATCTGGTCGAACTGGCTTTTAATCCTAACCAGTAGCCAAAGATACTGGCAGAAAGACCATAGAAATCTGAAGGAATCACCAGCATTCTCGAGAAAAAACTATGGTGTGTTGGATTCCACAGCTCAATCCCATGAGTGACAGACCATACAAGAAAACCAAAGAGCATGGCCAGAATGCAGCAGAGTTGATTCCGTGATCGGCCATAAATCCCAAATACAACGGGTACAAATAGAGCAGAAAGTTGAATGGAAAGAGCAATGTCCAATAGCCCCATAAGAGATTCCCCGAGCATCGCAATACAGACGCCTCCAATCGACACGAGCACCGCACTTAGCCGGTCACGGAATAAGCCTCGCTTGTTCTGGAGACAGGGAATTCGCACAAGGAGGTTGTGCCCAAGAATAGTCGCGGGTGCTAGCACGGCACTGGTCGCCGTTGAGATGATCATTGAAACAACAGCAATTACAAACACAATGAGCATGGCCGGAGACAGATAGGCATTCGCGAGAAAAGCAACCGGGTCCAGTGTTCCACTGGGATGCGTTACAAGGGAGGCAAAGCCCAACAGTAAAGGAAGGCTGCCGAAAACCAGATAGAGCAGGCCAGCGAGAATGCAGGCACGCGATGCTGTATTAGCATCTTTAGCGGCGAACACACGCTGTTGAAGATCTTGACCGGGGATGTTTCCAAAGAGTCCTGTCGCCCACGCAGCAAGTACACTCAAAACTGAAGTGATATATGCCGTCGACGACCCCGCAGTGGTGTATTCCGGCCAGAAAAGTAAATGCTGGGGATGATTGGCACAAAGTTTGTCATACAGAACAGACACGCCAAGGAATGGATTGCCATTTCCAAGGAGTGGATCTGAGAGTGCTGCTGACGTAAGGATGATAAGGCCGGCGATCGCTACCAGAATTTGGAAACTGTCTGTTAATGTGACTGACCACATGCCACCAATGAGTGTGTACGCCAGTGTTATTGAGGCGACGATAAAAAGTCCCACTGGAAAAGGAATTGCAAAGTACAGTTCAAGAAGCCCGGCAAGTGCAGAGTATTGCAGGGCGATCCACGCAAAATAACTCGGTACCTGTATAAGACCGCCAGTGAACTCGGCCGCCGGCCCGTAGGTTTGGCGATAAAAGTCCGCCATCGTGAAGATATTTCTGTTCCACAATGGGCGCGCAAAAAAGACTCCTGCAAGAATCAGCGTGCCAGCACAGGCAAAAGGATCGAGCACAACGCCCAAAAAACCTTCTTCACGCACGGCTGCTGCTGCAGCGAACATTGTGGCGGCACCAAACCATGTTGCGATAAGGGTGCCCCAAGCAAGGAATAGTGGAAGTCTCCGGCCTGCAACAAGATAGTCAGCCTCTGTCTCAACTCGGCGACTGGCAAAGACGCTGACTGCAAGAAGAAAAAAAATATATCCGCAAAGTGCGAACGCCAGCAGGGTTTTCGCCGCCGGAGCCAAATCAATTGAGTACACACCAAAAATCGAAGACAGAAGCAAAGTGTTCTCACCCTAATAAGAAAGGATTGTGTCTGATTGACGCTGATAGCTGCCTGGTTGTTTTGAATAAGTACGGTAACTCAGGGAGCCATCTGTGTATGTTAAAAAAATAATGCTGCCGGAAAAGTCGCGTTCATGATCTCATGTTTTTTCGGAAAGAGCTTTGAGTCCAAAGCGATTATTGCATCTTGTGGGTACCTTTGGGGGGTGCTGTTGAGTGGTTGGCACGGGTACCTACATTGGATGAGGTAAGCAGCAATTATGAGGGTCCACAGTGCCAAGGGGGTGATGAATGAATGTGAATGAAACTCAGCCCGATTGCTCCTGCACGCAGGGTGCGTTTCGACGGGTATCTTGTTTTTTTGTTCTCATACTTGTGACAGCGGTGATTTTATGTACCAAGCACGGTGAAACTTGTGTGTATGCCGAGGCTTCAGGTGGCACGGAGTATGAGGCAACATGGGAGTCTCTCGATTCGAGGGCTACGCCAAGCTGGTTTCAAGATGCAAAATTCGGGATTTTTATCCATTGGGGGCTCTACTCTGTTCCTGCTTGGTCACCGAAGGGCACCTACGCAGAGTGGTATTGGCATGCGAAAGATGGCATGCCACGAAAGCATGCTGCGGCTGTCGCTCGTTCAGAGGCAGTGAAGGAATTTCACGCACGGGTGTATGGGAAAGAATTCGCCTACGAAGATTTCCGACCGCTGTTTACCTGTGAGCTTTTTGACCCAAAGCAGTGGGCGAAAATATTCAGTGGAAGTGGCGCTCGCTACGTCGTACTAACCTCAAAACACCACGACGGCTATTGTCTTTGGCCAAGTGCTGAGGCGTCACAAAGTTTTGGAACCGCCTGGAACAGTATGGAGTCTGGACCACATCGTGACCTTGTTGGTGATCTCACACAGGCGGTGAGGGCTGAGGGACTCAAAATGGGACTCTACTATTCCATCTGGGACTGGTTCAATCCGTTCTGGCCTGAAACAGAGCACCCATATACTGGAAAAAAAGAGGAGAGCGCCGAAGGTGCAGCAGGGCGAAAAAAATATATCCACGAAGTTATGTATCCGCAGTTCAAGGAGCTTGTCGAAAGGTACCAGCCAGCGTTGATTTTTTCTGACGGCGACTGGTGGATGGATGACGACAAATGGGAGACACGACCACTGCTCGCGTGGCTTTATAACAACGCACCAAATAAAGATGAGGTCGTCATCAATGACCGGTGGGGTAAGGTACGAGGCAAGCATGGCGGGTACTTTACGACTGAATATGGCGCAGGCTTTGACGATCCCAATGTCCTCTGGGAAGAAAACCGCGGCATAGGAATGTCATTCGGCTTTAATCGAGAAGAGTCGCTTGAGGATTACAACTCGGCAGAACATCTGATTCTCATGCTCGCCGACACTGTCTCTCGAGGCGG
>CAXEMW010000219.1:0-5424 GCA_963997395.1 uncultured Planctomycetaceae bacterium | reverse complement strand
TCATTCTGGTGATTTGATTATTGCTACGGGGTCACTATTTATAGCTGCTGAGATAATTGAGATCGAGCACAAGTTAAATCCTGAGATATACCCAGACATAAACCCTTTTAGATGAGACGAAAAATAACAGAGGCGTCACAAACATAAAAGTTCTACCAAATCGGTTACATGAGCACCAAATACGAAAATAGAGTTGTAATCACTGGAATGGGATGCGTGACGCCTTTGGGCGTGACAGTCGAAGAACTTTGGGGAAACCTGAAGGAGGGGCGTTCTGGTGTTGCTTCTACCACAGTGTTTGATGCAACACGGTTTCCAACCAAAATCGCGGCTGAGGTGAAGAACTGGTCCGTATGCGACGAAGGTCAGGCAGAAGATCGTTGGCGGCACTGTGGCCGGCATACAAAATTTGCTGTTGGTGCGGCGTCACAGGCGATGAAGAATGCGGGTCTCCCTCAAGGACTCTCCTCAGCACCGGAACGACTTGGTATCTATCTTGGGAGTGGTGAGGGGCAGCAGGATTTTGACTCCTTCACAAAGATGATGATGGTCTCTATTGAGGGCGATACCCTCGACGTCGCCAAATTCACAAAACTTGGTCTCGAGACTCTTCATCCACTCACAGAAGTAGAGCAGGAGCCAAATATGCCAGCAGGGCATTTGGCAGCGTTGTTTAATGCGCAAGGTCCGAACCTGAATTGTCTTACGGCATGTGCTGCTTCAAGTCAGGCAATTGGTGAGGCAACCGAACTTGTTCGTCGCGGAGATGCTGATGTGATGCTCTCGGGCGGGACGCACAGTATGATCCATCCGTTTGGGGTCACGGGATTTAATCTTTTGACAGCGTTGTCGACTCGTAATGATGATCCAACGAAGGCATCACGACCATTTGATAACGAACGTGACGGGTTTGTTCTCGGAGAAGGTGCAGCGATGGTTGTACTGGAAGAACTTGAGCACGCGAGGGCACGCGGCGCAGAGATCTACGGTGAGGTTGTTGGCTATGGCTCGACGGCAGATGCCTACCGTATCACTGACACGCATCCCGAAGGACGGGGTGCATCGAGTTGTATTCGAATGGCTTTAGAAGATGCAGGGCTTGGCTTGGGTGACATTGATTACGTCAATGCCCATGGCACAAGTACCAGCGTCAATGATCGGGTTGAATCATTAGCAATTAAAAATGTATTTGGGGAGCGGGCGTATAAAATTCCCGTGTCGAGTACGAAAAGTATGATGGGGCACCTAATTGCCGCCGCTGGAGCAACAGAAGCTATTGTTTCTCTACTAGCCATCCGAGACGGTGTTCTTCCGCCAACCACGAACTACGACAGTCCTGATCCAGATTGTGATTTAGACTACGTTCCGAACGTTGCCCGTGAGGCGCCCTGTAAACGAGTGCTTTCGAATAGTTTCGGGTTTGGCGGCCAGAATATCTCCTTGATTCTGAGCAGTTTTGCTGACGTCTGAGTGCCATAAGTAGTCCATTCGTGGCAGTATGAGAGAGCAGGTGCACGAGCGTTTCAGTGCTCAAATATTCGCCAAAAACACGGTTTTTGCCAAAAGTGTGAAAGGCCGCAGGGTTTTCTTAATCGGTTGAACCGTTTCGACCGATATCTAAGAACATCGAATGGTTTTGGCTATTTGGTGCGGCACGTGGTGTGTTGCCTCGTATAGAGCCAGATTGTTGAAAACGCTTGGGATAATGAAGCTATGAGACATCTTTCCGCCTGCCTGCTTGTTGTCGCCGTTCTGGGTATGACCAGCGGCTGTTCGCTGATCGACCGCCTGTTCCTGATTAACGCTGATGGCCCGTATGCCAACCATTACGGAGGATGTCCAGCGAGTTGCGAAGATGGGTGTGAACAATGTAATGGAGCACCATGCGCTGATTGCCAGAGCGGTATCTGCCCTACGGGTGGCTGCAAAAACGGTCTTTGCCACCTCGGGGAAAACTGTAATGCGTGCGCCGATGGCCGTTGTCACGAAAGGCATGTTGGGAGATATGGCGGTCTTGCCAAACACCGTCTGACCCCAGAAGAACAGTGTGAATTAGATGGCTCAGACTACGGAGCAACGTGCCCACCTGGTCCTCCGAGTGGTGCAGTTGCCTATCCGTACTACACAACTCGTGGTCCTCGTGACTTTCTGGCAAAGTGCCCGCCTTCTATCGGACCGTAGGCTGAGATGAGCGATGCTTATTTAGGAGCCATTCTTCGGAAAGAATTTTTCAACAGTGGCGTCGCTGGGTGGCTTTGTAACCATTGAAACACATACCATCGCGACAGTCGAACAGGCGATCATTGCCGCGACAGGCATGAGTTGCCAATAGCCATCTCCGTCAAGTGTGGTTGGCACAGGAACGTTCACCGTGAAGTTTGGCTGAGCTGCAAATTCTGACGCACGAAACAGCCATAGCCAACTCCCTGCAGCAGCTAAAACGCATGCATACGCCCCTGCTTTCGTCAGACGAGGCCAGTAAAGTGCCGCAAGAATAAGTGGGAAAAGGCTTGAGAATCCACTGAAGCACCAGACGCCGAGGGTGAATACACGTCGTGGTTCAAAGAGGCTCAGTCCATACGTCAGTGCAACGATACCAATAATAAAAAGCCGAGCAACAAGAAGTTGCTGACGGTCAGACAGATTTCGTTGGCCACAAAGTGGACGGACAACATCCTCTGTAAACATTGTTCCAAGACAAAGAAATTGACTGTCGAGAGAAGACATAATCGCTGCCAGAATCCCTGCTGTCAGTAGGCCGCCGAGTACGGGTCCTGCCAACTGTTTCACGAGGAAAGGCAGGACAGCATTCGGGTTGGCAGCGACAGGTGGAGGTATCGTTATAAGATCACTCGTTGCCCATGCGCCAATCAGCACGCACGGAACCCAAACAATGGCAATAAATAACGGATGCGCAACGATTGGCAGCTTAAAACTTTCTGCGCTTCGCGCAGTGAGCCAATGTTGAAAAAGATGGGGAAACATGCCGACGCTTAGCGGAACGAACATGTAGGTAAGGAATTTTTCCGGCGGTATGTGCATTCGTGTTAGTTTTTCAACGGGTATGGAGCTGCTTGCCATCTGTAAACTGGCCCAGAAACTTTCTTGTCCGCCAAGTTGCCACGCAATAACCACAAACGTGACAATACCTAAGACCATGAAAACTAACGTCTGGAACGTATTGGCCCACGTGGTACCTCTCATGCCACCGAGAAAGACGTAAATCAAAACAATGCCGCATATGGCAAGCGAAGCTAACGGCTTCGGGACGCCGCCTTGTGAGCCGTATATAAAGTTTGCTGGCTCTTCACTTTGCGGCTTTTTTCCTTGTTCGAGAAATTGGGGAAAGGTCCCCTCTTCAAACGTGCCACCAACGACTTGACCATCTCGTATCGATCCTGCAGTCACTTTATTGATGACAGTGCCGGATGCCATAACACCAATGAGAAGGTAAGGAATTACCAGCCCAACAAGCACAGGGAAAAGGATGATGCCAATCCAACGGCTCTCGAGTCGATCACGAAAGAACTGCACTTGAGTGCGGTATTCATACTTCTTGCCTAGCTCCCAAACTTTTACACCAAGAAGAAGAAAACAAAGAGAGTGAATGATGCCGCTTGAGCTAGCAAGCATCCCGTAGACACCAACCCCTTCCTTGAAAGATTCACCGGTCGAACCGACCAAGGCAAAGGCAGTCATGGTTGTCCCAAAAATGGACATCAAGAGAAGGAATGGGCCAATGGAATGGCTGGCCAGCATGTAGTCTTGGCTTGTTCCGCGAAAAAGACGACTTGCTCCGATGCCGAGAAGGAGGAGAAGGAAAAGATAACCACTGATGATGAGAAGTTGTGCCATTATGCAGTGTCCCTTCCTTGGGCTGACGGTGCCTGATCAGACGGCCAGCAGAAACGGGTTGCAAGGTACCATGTAAATGCGGCTGCAAGGGATATGCAGGCGTGGTAAGCGAGAGCGACTGGAAGAAACCCAAAGACCAATGTGGTGTCGTCCCAAAACCAAATATCTTGATGCGCAATGATCAAAAAAAGAATCAATGCCCAAACGCCATGTGCTGGTTTCATGAATACATTCCAGAGGTAAATTGCCCACCCAGGGACATTGTTGTATACCGTCTGGGTGACTCTGAACAATAAATGTTTTGTTTTGGGCCTTATTACTCTGTGAGAATTGTTCTCGGAGGCCGAGGTGTGTCGTCAGGCAGGGTAGGAACTGTGGCAATGACGTACAGCCCAATACCGACGGCGCCGAGAGCCACATATTTCAGCCACCACGGGAGACTGTTGAGTAAGAGGCTGCAGATGACGACTGTTATAACCAGAGCTATTGTCCGATATTTTGCGGTTTTCCGAATACCTCGATACTCTTGCCAGTCATCAAGCGTCGGTCCAAACCACCGTGAACGATGCAGCCAAGCATGGATTCTTGGCGATCCCCGATAAAAACACCAGCTGGCCAGCAAAAGAAATGGCGTTGTTGGGAGGAGGGGAAGAATAGCACCAAGAACGGCAAAGCCGACACAAATCCACCCTCCAGCTACGTAAAAAAAGCTACTCAGTGGGTCAGTCGTTGGCTTTAAGTCCATGCCTATTTCTCGTAATTGGGCTTTGGGCATATCTGGTGGGGGGATTTTAGCATGTCGAAAGATTCCGTATGATCATAGGCCACTGATTGTTCGCTTTCACTATTCTGACGGAGAGTTCTCTTATGCCTCTGGTTCCTTTGCGTATTTTGCTTGATCATGCTGCTGAAAATGATTACGGGTTGGCTGCTTTTAATGTCAATAATATGGAGCAGATCCAAGCTATTCTGGAAGCGGCAAAAGAGACAGATTCTCCGGTTATTGTACAGGCCTCACGGGGTGCACGGGCATACAGTCAGGATAATTATTTGCGACATCTGATGCTTGCAGCAGCAGAGCTCTATCCTGGAATACCAATTGCCATGCATCAAGATCACGGTAATTCACCGGCAACGTGTGAAAGCGCGATCGATAACGGCTTCACTAGTGTGATGATGGACGGCTCACTCAAAGAAGATGGAAAGACTCCTGCTGACTTTGATTATAACGTTCAGGTTACTACAGAAGTTGTAAAGCAAGCTCATTCACGGGGTGTTTCGGTTGAGGGAGAACTTGGCTGTCTGGGTTCACTTGAAAGCGGACAGGGTGAGGCTGAGGACGGGCATGGAGCTGAAGGCGTGCTCTCCCAAGATCAATTACTTACAGATCCTGATGAAGCCGCTCGGTTTGTCAAAGCAACCGGCGTGGATGCGCTTGCCGTCGCGATAGGCACAAGCCACGGAGCCTACAAATTCAGTCGTAAGCCTGATGGTGATGTTCTTGCAATGAAGCGGATCGAGGAAATTCATGCCAAACTGCCAAACTGCCATCTAGTCATGCACGGTTCA
>CAXEMW010000218.1:0-5536 GCA_963997395.1 uncultured Planctomycetaceae bacterium | reverse complement strand
CGACCCTCTGGTCCCAAACCAGATGCGCTACCAGGCTGCGCTACGCCCCGATTGGCTTACTAATACAATAGTTGCTAATATTTTCAATGTATAAAGAGGTTCAAAATGAAAGTAATTTGTTAAGAATCTGCTATATAAGACTATATGCAAATAAAATGTCCTAATTGTAACAAATCATTCAAAGTAAATGAGGGAATGATACCGCCTAAAGGAAGATTGCTTCAATGTGGTAGTTGTGGAAATAAATGGTTTTTTAAAAAAAAAGATATAAAAACTTTTAGTCCCACAAAGTCAATGGAGTCTATTTCTGACAAAAATTTATCTAAAAATTGGATAACTCGGCAGAAATATTGGTTCAGGCTTTTACTAATGAAATTTGGTGTGATGATGAAGAGGGACTGGCCCTCGAAGCCAATTCAAAGAACTTTTCCAGAAGCGGGTGTATGTATGAACAAGCAATGCCGTGTTCTTGGTATGTCGAGTCGCCTCTTAGCATGCGAGATATCTGGACAAAGCATGAGTGCTATAGCAGCGACGGTCCTTTCTTTGAGCTGCAACATGATTCGAGAGATCACTGTTTTTTTCGTGGTGTTCTCTTTTGTCGGAGTGGTGGGTGCTGCACATGCTGCGGATCAGTCCAAGAAGGATATTCCTTCAGTTGAAGAACTGGTTGCGACTGTTCGTCCGTCCGTGGTAACTATTCGCCACGTTGGTAGAGGAGGAAACGATGCTGGTCTGGGGACAGGTTTTGTGATTTCCTCTGATGGTCTTATTGCAACGAATTTGCATGTGATTGGAGAAGCCAGACCGATTTCAGTTGAGCTTGTGGATGGCCGCGTTTTTGATGTGACCGAAATACATGCGACTGACCGAAACGCAGATGTTGCAGTCATACGAATAGAAGCAAAAGATTTGAAGCCATTGGCGCTAGCTGTTCCAAGTTCTCTTCGCGATGGACAAGAGATTATTGCCATCGGAAATCCTCATGGGCTCGAGCGGAGCGTTGTCGTTGGTCGCGTTTCGGGGAGACGTACTATTGATGGCATAGAGATGATCCAGTTAGCGATTCCGATTGAGTCAGGGAACAGTGGAGGACCATTGCTTGATAGAAATGGAGACGTCCACGGTATTCTGACATTAAAATCACAGGTGACACGTAACCTCGGGTTTGCTGTTGTGGCTGACCGTGTCAATGAATTGTTGGAAAACCCAAACCCGGTATTGCTCGATCGCTGGCTCACTATTGGTCAACTTGACTCAACTGAATGGTTGACTCTTGGTGGTGGGCTCTGGCGTCAACGAGCTGGTCGCATAACGGTAACAGGAAAAGGAAAAGGTTTTGGTGGACGCAGCCTCTGTTTAGCAAAAGGCTCATTGCCGAGCGTGCCGTATGAGGTTGGTGTGCAAGTCAAATTAGACAATGAGTCAGGCGCTGCTGGCCTTGTATTTGAAGCAGATGGAGAAGATAAGCATTACGGTTTCTACCCCAGCAATGGTCAGTTACGATTGACGCGGTTTGATGGGCCGACAGTATTCACATGGAATGTGATTGAAGATATTGATGTGCCCGAATACCGTAAGGGTGATTGGAATCATCTTCGGGTTCGTGTTGAAACAGATGGTATCCGTTGCTATGTCAATGATCATGAAGTTGTCGTGTCTTCTGATCAGAATTTGCGCGGTGGCAGACCAGGGTTTGTTTCATTCCGTGGCACCGAAGCTGTATTTCGTCGTTTTTCTTGTGGCGAAGAGGTACCACACTTTCAGCCAGACGACGCAGTATGGGCGCAGATTGAAAAAACAACGGCAGGATTTCGGGAGATCGACGCAAGCGATACAACACTGGTTGAGTCGTTAGCAGGAGCGGGGTCGACTGCAGTAGCTGCCCTTGAATTAAAAGCCGATTCACTGTCACGGCAATCTGAGCAGCTACGGGTGCTGGCTTCACAGGTTTACCATCATCAGATAGTAGAGAAGCTTTCTGAAGAAGTAGCCGTTGATGATGAAAAGATAGACATGTTTAGAGCCGCGTTGCAGATTGCCAGACTTGATAATCAGGAAATCGATTGTGAAGCCTCTCTTGCAGATCTTCAGAGGCTGTCAGCGTCAATCAAAGCACGGTTGCCAGTTGAGGCAAACGATGTGGATCGTTTGGTGATGTTAGATCAGGTTCTCTTTTCAGAACTGGGTTTTCACGGGAGCCGAGGAGATTACTACAATCGGTCGAATAGCTATGTGAATGAGGTCCTTGATGATAGAGAAGGAATACCTATTACCTTAGCATTGGTTTATATAGAACTCGCTAAACGGCTCGGTGTTGAACTTCATGGCATCGGTTTTCCGGGCCACTTTTTAGTGCGGTTTGACTCAGCCGATGGCAACTCGCAGTGGATTGATGTTTTTGAACGAGGGAAAAGACTGACTCGTGAGAATCTTGCTGAGCGACATCTTGAACAAACAGGGGAACCACTCGACGACAGTAGCCTTGAGACCTCTACGTCTCGCGAGATATTGTCACGGATGCTTAACAACCTGTTGTCGATTGCGATACAGGAAAAAGATGCACAATCGATGCTTCGATACCTCGATGCCATGCTAACTATTCGTCCAGAGGCAGCTAGAAGCCATTTTTTGCGGATGCTTACGGCTCGCCAACTCAATGAGAATGAAATTGCGAAACGAGATGCTCGATGGCTCTTGATCCAACAACCATCTGGTATTGATTTGGCAATGGTCAAGCGGTTGCTGCAAGCACTCGAAGGAGATTCAGAATAAATGTTTTAAGCCCTCTCCAAGGACGCTGTGATTAATCTGGAATTGGGTCTGTTCGCTTGATCGTGGTACCTTCCCAGACGGCGGTATCTGTTGCCTTGTCGTATGTAAGGACTCGTGCGGCACTGTCTGGAACGAGTTCTCGATCGATAGTTGGCAGCCACCGGCGATGCTGCTCGATGACTGCTGCATGTTTTGGGAGTGTGGCAAGATTTGTCCATTCATGTGGATCGGCTTGCATGTCATAGAGTTCTTCACTGCCATCGGCATAGTGGATGTATCTCCAGCGTTCACTCCGAATACCGTGGTTCCCCTGATTATGGCTGGTGATCGCAGGACGAGTGCGGGGCGTTGCAGCATCCTTTAATTGTGGCACAAGGCTTATTCCTTCTAGGTCAGAACGGTTCGGAGCACCTGCTAAATCAATCAGGGTTGGGTAAATGTCCAACAATTCGACTGGCTGGCCACATCTTTGCTGTGGCGTGACGCCCGGCCCCGCAAAAATAAGAGGCACTTTTGTGCCACGATCCCATAGGGTGTTTTTGCCGGTTATATCTTTTTCACCAAGATGCCATCCGTGATCTCCCCAGACAACGATGATGGTGTTGTCCGCGAACTCGCTCTGTTCCACCGCAGACACAATACGACCAATTTGTGCATCAACAAAACTTGTACACGCAAGATATGACCGTACAAGATTCCTCCACTCATTGTTTTCACGGACCCACTTGAGTCTTGGTTCCGGTAGAGACCAGTGGATATACCAGGAAAATCGTGGAGTGTCGGCACGATCATCTTTCAGAATTGGTGGCAAGACTGAATCATCGTCCGGGTAGAGATCAAACCATTTCTGGGTGGCATAACACGGTACGTGCGGGAGAAAAAATCCTGCCGCCAAAAAGAATGGTCGGTCTTTGGGTGCATTCTGAATTTGTTCGACGGTCCAAGAAGCGACTTGATAATCACCCTTTTGTGTGTCGTCATTATCCAGTGGCCACACGCCCCAGTCCATGAGTGGATGATTTCCCATAGGGGTCTCGGGAATCAGTTTTTTTGGTGGTTTGGTTCCGACACCACCGAATGCCCCAGTGACTTCGAACTCGACATGATCGGGCTTGCTGGTTCCTTGGCTTTTCTTCTTAGGATTCTTACGAAAGCCATGATAAATTTTTCCGGTCGCTGCAGTGTAGTAACCATCATTCGCGAAGTGTTGTGGAAGCGTGACACGATCAGACCATTCGGGGACTGTTCGAAACCATGGCTTCAGTCCGTATATTCCTGTTGTGGTTGGCCGCAAGCCAAGCAAAAGACTCGTTCGGGAAGGATTGCACAGCGGCGCCTGGCAGTGTGCGTTCGTGAACGTCGTTCCCCGCTTGGCAAGAGCATCGAGATGTGGTGTTTTTGCAAGTGGATGGCCACCAAGATGGCCGATCCAATCATTTTGATCATCAATGGCTATGAAAAGTATGTTTGGCTTGTCAGTTGCATACACAGATGAACTAGCGATAGCCAAGACACAACAAATAAAAATATTTTTCATAATTTTATGGCTTTCTTTTTTGATTTTTCCAACCGGGAGATTTTTCTTTTAAAGGGCCTGCCATAGGAGGCGTCTCATAGAAAACGCCTTCTCTGATAAGTCTTGGATCACCTGTACGTCGCATCTCATTGAGAAGTCTCTTAGTAAGTTCTTCTTCAACAGCAGCATACTGTTCTTCACCAGCAAGATTGTGCATTTCAGAGGGATCTTGCTTGGTATTAAAGAGTTCTATGTGCGGTCGCTTTCCGTACACCTGCTCAAAAAGCATCTTCCAAGAATCTTTTTTTCGGGATTGAATAAGCCATGCTTTGGTTGGACCGGCATCTTCATCAGGCAGCGTCAACCGTGTATTGGTTTCAAGTTCCTGTTGGTTGGGCTCTGGTCCCTCATCAAGGTGATACGGGTCTCCAAGTGGCCACCGATCTGGACGAAAGTTCATAATTAAAACATGATCGTGAGTACGGATTGCTCGCTGAGGATAGGGTGTAAAGTCAGCCCGTGCACTTTCAACATGTCGTTCACGACCTGTAAATACACAGTCTCGTGTCGGGTCAAGAAAACCCGATTCTTTCGAGTAAAGAAGTGGCCAGAGTGATCTGCCAGTCATTGATTTCGGTGGCTTGATATGTGCTGCCTCAAGAAATGTGGGGGCAAGGTCAATGAGGCTCACCATGTCATCAACAACACGTCCACCGACAACACCCGGCCCGGTTACAGAAAGACATACGCCGGTACCAAAACTATACAGGTTGCATTTTCCATGAGGAAAACCAGGTGCTCCATGATCTCCACTAATAACTACAAGTGTGTTGTCAGTGAGTTTGGCTTTCTCGAGTTCATCAAGCAAGACACCAACAGCCGCATCCCAGGCAGCTATTTCACCAAAATAATCTGCAAGATCTTGTCGTACTTCCGGAACATCAGGCAGAAAAGCAGGCATCTTCCCTCGAAGAGAATCGGGATCGATTCCCCAAAGATCTTTGCCACTTCCCTTAATCCATTTTCGATGCACATTGGTAGGCCCGAACCAGTAGCAAAAAGGCGCGTTGTCCTTACAGCTATTGAGCATATCACGGAAGTTGCCTCTGACTTCGTCGAGAATTGTGCGCTTCGCTGTCTCGCGAGGTGTTCCCTTGGTGATGAGCTTTGTTACGGTTTGAGAGAATTGATTTATCCGACCGCCGTTTTTGCCAAAGCTTTCATCTTGTGTGAATGGTGAATTCG
>CAXEMW010000217.1:0-5538 GCA_963997395.1 uncultured Planctomycetaceae bacterium | reverse complement strand
TGATCGCCAAGAGTGCTGAGTGAACACAAACTCCCCGAAGAAGGACGACAAGAAAGTTGTTGAAATGAGGATGCTGTCTCCGATATTGACGAGGCAGTAGATAGCCACCAAAGAAATCAAGTGGTAGTTGAAGAACTGTATAGATCAGGATGAATAAAAGAATGCCTTTGATCTGGGTGCTCAGTGGTGCAGTGGGGGCAGGAAAAAAGTGCTCCGGAAGATTGAAAAAGAGAGCTGCGGCAGAAAGCGTGACGATTGTTCCGACACCGGTTATTCCGAGCCAAAGTCGGGCTCGTCCATACCCTGGAAACTCATTTTGTGCGGGTGTGTCTATCTGCTGAGAGATATTTGAACGATGCATCGCCTCAGCTGTTTTACGAATTCCACGGAGCATGCCTCCGAAAACAAATTCATGAAGGGGCACGACTGCATACCAGTAGAGAAGTCCAACAAGCCCCCGAGGACGAAAGCGTGCGGTCATAATAAGTCGAGTGATCGGTGGTTCCCGCTTCGGTTCTACTGGTTCGATTTTAAAATCAAGCTGTGCTTCACCAGGTAGTTTCATTTCTGCTCGGAGCGAGAGCGAGCGGTCGCGGTCAATACCAACGACCCTCCAGAAATCGAGTGTCTCACCAAACTCAACTGTTTCTGGGAGTCTTCTTCCTCGGCGAAGTCCAGGGCCTCCTACAAGCGTGTCCATCCACCCTCGAATACGCCAGAGGATGTCTCCCGCGTACCATCCGTTGCCTCCACCGATGCGGCAGACTGCTGCATAAAGGCTTGCCGAATCTGCTTCAACATCAACTATGCGTTCGTCAGTAAAGACGGTGCCACCAGCCCACGATGGATCACCCGGAACCGGACCGGCAATACTCCACCGAGTCTCTACAGCTTGCTGTTCGATTTTTTCAAGAGCCCGTCGTATCGCTTCGCGAGCCCCCAGCGTTTTGTGTGGCATAAGTCGTTGAGTCGTGTCATCTGTCACAACGACACGATTCTTGAGCCCTTCGGCAAGTGGGCGAGCGATTCGGTATGAGACGGGTGTCACGAGATTAATCCAGTGTGAACTGAGCCGAGGGGTCAGTACCGGTACCGGGAGAATAATCCGTCGGCTTAGCCCAAGCTCTTCTGCCATAACCCGCATGAGTTCCTGATACGCCATGACATCATCGCCACCGATTTCGAGAGTTTTCCCAATTGTCTCGGGCACCTCGAGACAGCTTACGAGCCAGTAAAGAACGTCAGCGATAGCAACGGGTTGGCATTCTGTAGTCACCCATTTTGGTGTGATCATGATCGGGAGACGTTCAACAAGGTATCGCAAGATTTCAAAAGATGCCGAACCTGATCCAATGATCATGGCAGCTCGAAAGGTTGTGACTGGTATGCCAGATGAAGCAAGTTCTTCTTCGACCTGACGTCGTGAACGAAGATGTTGACTGAGATCTGGTCCCATTTCACCAAGGCCGCCAAGGTATATGATGCGTGGCAGGCCGGCTGCACGTGCTGCATTGGCGAACATGCGAGCCAGATCTCGATCCCGATCTGCATAGGTGCCACCTGTTGCAACCATTGAGTGCACGAGGTAGTAAGCAGCCTTGCAGCCTCGCATGGCTTCTGTGACAACTTCCTGGTCTGCAAGATCAGCATTGATGACCTCGAGTTCAGCATGTTGACGCCATGGTCGTGCGTCAAGCTTTCGTGGTTCCCGTACAAGGCACTTCACACGGTAACCAGCCTCGAGCAGGAGTGGAACAAGCCTTCCGCCGACGTATCCTGTAGCTCCTGTCACGAAAATGGTTTCAGTTTTTGTTGGAGGGGTAGCAGCGGTGACGTCTTCTGTCATGTTTTTCGTTTCTCTCGAGCAAAATGTCGTTGGTGCAGTGAATTGTAAAAGCACTGAGTGTGTCAGGATGGTTCAGCAGGCTATTCTACGGGTTTCACTCGGCAAATATTTTTTCTTGCAACTTTGATGGGGTACTTTGTTTGATGCTGATAAAATCATAGCGAGTCAGGGTTTTGCCGTGCGTGTTTTCTGGACGCGCGATATGGCACGAGTGCATCCACGAAGAGAGAATTTACGAATGAGCATGCCACAAGGAGGGCACGGAATGAATCAATGGAAAGGAAAAACGGCGTTTATTACCGGTGCCAGCAATGGAATCGGGGCAGCGATTGCAACGCGGCTGTTGGATGAAGGAATGCGGGTGGTCGGATCTGCCCGGCGACAAAACCGAGTTGCTGAAGTTCTACGCGAGGTTGATACGTCCGGAGATCGTAGTCTTGCCGTCCAGTGTGATGTTCGGGATGAGCGTTCTGTACATGAAGCCTTTTCACTTGCGCGTAAAACTTTCGGCGGTGTTGATGTTTTAATTAATAATGCGGGGCTTGGTCATGCGGCTGCGCTTGCTGAAGGTAAGGTTGACGAGTGGCGAGAGATGCTCGACGTCAATGTTCTCGGGTTGTGTATCTGCACCCGTGATGCTTTAGCTGATATGCGATCCAGAGGTGGCCACGGACACATTATTCATATTGGTTCAATGGCTGGGCAGCGTGTTCCCGCTGGAGCCGGTCTTTATTCAGCTACAAAACATGCCGTCCGCGCATTGACCGAAGCACTGCGAATGGAGTTGCGAGAAAAAGGCGACTCAATTCGGGTTGGTGAGATTTGCCCAGGTTTTGTTGAGACAGGATTTGCAAGTAACTACATGAAGTCGGAAGAAAAAGCCCGTGAGGTATACTCTCGGTTTAAGGTCCTGGAGGCGAACGATGTGGCAGAAGCTGTTGTGTATATGTTGTCGTGCCCGCCACATGTTCAGGTTCACGATATTCTTATGAGACCAACCGAGCAGCCAACGTAAATGATGTCAGGGCTCTCGCGCATGGAGTCTGGATCACATAGGAAATGCTGATGCGTACAGGGTGTCTGGCGGAAGACACGGAGCACGCTATGAATTGCGCCTTGGAAAACTGAATACAAACTGAACGCAAGAAGAAGTCAACCACACAAGTAGGTTTCATTTTTATGCCCGAGCATTCGAAGTTTCTCGGAGAGACGCAACGGGTCTGGGTTTGTGTTTTGAAGATGAGTGATCTTACTGGGGCGCGCCGACGGGCAGATCGACCTCGTGTAGTCGTCAAAGCCCTGCCAAAACGACCAGGTCTAGAGCTTGATCGGTGGGTCAAAACATCGAGAAGGGCCAAGCGTATGAGGGTTGTGAATGTTGTGTACGAGGCAATGCCTCAGTCAGCCCAGCGCGGTGGTAGAGACAATCCCTTCATCAAGCCAGCCCAGAAGGCGGAAGTGGACGCTGCCATGAAGCAGTTGCGGCAACAGCTTCGATGTGACGGATATACCGTGAACGGTGATATGACCGTCTGGCATCTCTACATTATCGAACTGACGCCTTTGTCGAGTGACTCGGGTAACTCCTCTGGGTATCTTTACGTTGGGCAGACAAGTCAGCCACTGGAAGACCGTATTCGCCAGCACCGCGAAGGGCACCACAATCCAAAGGGGCAACGCTTACATAGTCTCGCTTGTCATAAAAGGTTTCTTCGACCTCGGCTGGATTTACTTCCTTCACAATTCAGTCAGACGTTTTATTGTCAAGAAGATGCACTCACCGCGGAGACTGATCTTCGTCTGGCGATGGAAGCTGATGGCTTTGTTGTTGAAGGGGGTACCGAGAAACTTAGCGTGCGTCGACGGGAACTGGGGATCGATAGCAACAACGGGGATGCTTAATAGTGCTCAGTCAGCATTTTCAAGAAGGCCGAGAATTGTATCAAGTGAAACGCAGTCTTTAAAAACCATTTGGTTTCCAAATGAGTCATGACGGCGATGGTTTTTATTTGCCTGTGTTGAATATGTTCGAGACACCATGCCGACAACGTCACCACTTGAGTCAAAGACAGGCCCGCCGCTGCTCCCAACAGCATAGTCCGCGGTGACACTCATCCAGACGGGTGCCGGGGTGTCTTGCAACGTTTCGTCACGAGTGTGTTTCCTCAACGCGTGAACGCTTCCATCTGACTTTGCCATCGTTGCTGGATCTGCGTCATGGCGGTGGTATCTGGAAACCACTCCCCGAGTGAGACTGTAGAACCGTCCGGCTGGATGGCTGATTACAACAACAGGGTCTCCGCAGGCAGCTGTCTGACCAAGTCTGAGGAATGGAAGAACAACGCCACGTGTGTCAAGCTGTGCGATAGCTGCATCTCCATCACGATCAGATGCGAGAATGGTACGAATGGCAAAGACGTTGCCATCAGATGTCATAGCGCCAAAGTAGTGGTTTTCTTCCTCGGTAAAAACATGATGGTTCGTGACGACAAGACCGTGGTCAGAGAGTAGCCAACCGGACGCCATCCCCCCGAGGTGCCACCTACTACAGTTGTCACATTTGTAGATAGAGCCGATGACGACAACTGCTGGCATAACACGTTGGTAAAGTTCTTCTGTACTATCTGTTAGGTTTTCTTGGCGGTTTGGGAGCCGAATGGAGCTGCCCTCCGTTTGAGCTAACAAACGGAGGGCATTTCCCGCCTCAAGTGTTCGTTGGGTTTTTGACGGTGCATTTTCAACAAGAGTTGCGAGTCCTTCTACAAATTGTTCAGCGAGTGCTACGTCGTCAACAACTGGGTTTTGTGTCTCCGCAGAAGAGGTGTTTTCCACCAATGGAAAAAGCAGACAGGCGAGGAGAACGAGCAGTGGTTTGTATGATGTGTTCATATAGAAAGAATACGCGTTAGAAATGTCGGTGGGTCGGATTGTTTTGAAAGATTCCAGGTGACTTTCAATGAGTCGTTAGATGCAATCTCTATAACCGGCTGCCTTCGCTTACCCTACAAGGTTGCTCCGCCGGATTAAATTAACATGGTTTCCGCTGGACTGCGAAGTGTTGGAGAGCTGGATTATATTTAAACGTAGTGAAAACATTCGATTTTTCGGAGTTCGTTGCATTTTCCGCTGCTTGTGTTCTCGGCATGAACAGCAAAGTTTTACTCACCTGTCGAATAGGGATAGCTGGTTTGCTGGACATGACTGTGATGTCTTCGCTGGGTCGATTTGCTCCTGGCACCTGCTGTCCTCATGGTGGACATTATTCACGTACTCCGATACGGGGTAGATCGCGGTTCTTTCTTCTGGGAACGGATGTAAATCCTGAAATACTGCAGCTGCATCGGTCTGAGATGGATCAAGCCATGCGTCATACCGCTCAGGTTGAATGACAACTGGCATGCGTGGGTGGAGATGCTGCATGGCTTGATTGGCATCACAAGTAAGGACGGTACAGGTTTCTATTCTGTCCCCATTTTGCTCCCATACGTCCCAAAGTCCACCGATACCAAACGGTTCGTTTGATGTCAGTCGAACATGGTACGGCTGTTTTCTTTTCCCTGATGTCGTCCATTCATAGAAACCTGTAGCAGGAATGAGACACCTTCGTCGGCGAAAGCTGTCACGAAAAGATGGTTTTGTTAACGCAGTCTCTGAACGGGCATTCGTTAATCGCACACCAATGGATTGATCTT
>CAXEMW010000216.1:0-5553 GCA_963997395.1 uncultured Planctomycetaceae bacterium | reverse complement strand
GTGTGATTGACGGTCGTGATATCACGTCATTATTGAAGGGTGACACGCAATTTGTTTCAGCTGCCGGCTTGAAGAAAACATTAAACGCAGCAGTGCCTTTGCGTAGGCGATGGGAGCCGCCAGAGGAATGGGCAGCGATCATCAAGCGGCACGAGTTTAATGATGCATTTTTTTACCATGGGAGTGAGGGTGAGCTTGCCGCTGTTCGCTGGAGAAACTGGAAGCTGCAACTGACTCCTTCACCGCAGCTGTATGATCTTGCCACGGACGTTGGTGAGACAAAGCCTGTTCGCAATGGTGAAATTTCTCGTAAGCTTCGCGGCATGGCGATACTCTTTCAGCAGGAGATGCTCGCTGATGCACGACCACCAGGAGTTGTAAGGAGGCTGGACGCAAATGGAAAAACAGTCATCCCTCGGCTGATGAGTGAAAGTCTCAATGCGTCTCTCGGTGTCACCTATGCTCGGTATGGTGATCGAACCATGGAGATGGATATCTATCGACCGAACGATGCATGGGGAAAAATGCCTGCAATTGTCTGTATTCATGGTGGTGGCTGGGCGAAGGGGTCTCGTGAAAGCCATGGGGCGATGGCGCAGGCGTTGGCCAGTCGAGGATATGTTGCAGCCACAATTTCCTACCGTCTGAGTGGCGAGGCGAAGTTTCCTGCACAGATTCACGACTGCAAGGCAGCGGTGCGGTTTCTTCGATCGCATGCTGATGAATATGGCATTGATGCAGATCACATTGGTGCGATCGGTCTTTCTGCGGGTGGACATCTTACTGCGTTGTTGGCAACGTCGGGTGGTGTTGCAGAGCTTGAGGGCAGTGGTGGCAGTCCCGGCTCGAGCAGCGTCATTCAGGCGGCTGTTCCAATGGGTGCACAGACAGATTTTCTTTCAGAACGGACTCGAGAGGTTTCAGCTGCCGAACCAAAAGGTGCGATCTGGCAACAGTTTCTTGGTGGGACACAGGAGGAGCGTCCGGCCGTGTATAGGAATGCTTCTCCACTGACTCATCTTGATGCAGGTGACCCGCCGTGTTGGTTCATTGCGGGAGAGCATGATGATGCCAGTACCCATGCTGATGTATTCCGAGAACAAATGAAACACCATGGTATTTCATCAGGACTGACTGTTATCAACGATGCGCCGCATGGCTTTATTGGAAAACAAGTCTGGTTTGATCAAATGGTTGAGAGAGCAGATCAGTTTTTTAAAGACAGTTTCAGAGGAGAAAAGTAATACGATGCTCTATCGACTCATTGTGAGTGTTGTCTGTGCACTGGTTTGTGCTGTTGGTCTAGCTGCTGAGAAGCCGAACGTACTCTTTCTTGCAGTCGATGATATGAACGACTGGATCGGCTGCCTTGATTCTGTTCCTCAGGCGGCAACCCCGAATCTCAATCGACTGGCTGCACGTGGGGTGAACTTCACCAATGCCCATACGGCAGGGGTGTTCTGTGCACCAAGCCGGGCTGCAATTTTCTCTGGTCAGTTTGCATCAACAACAGGCTGCTACCGGAACCCATGCTATTTTGTTGATCATCCTGAGATCGAGCCGTTGCAATTACGTTTTGCGAAGGCCGGCTATCAAACCTTTGGTGCAGGCAAGCTCTATCATCATGGTGCAGGAGCAATTGACACTCGTGGTTGGACTGAGTTTTTCTTTCGGAATGATTGGCAGCGGCAGGCAGGGTGGTCGCTTGATTCATGGGCAGAAGACACACCGATCCCGCAGCCATTCCCTAACAGCATCTACAACCGGGGAAACGAGATTTCTGGTGGGATGTTTCTTGAATGGGGTGCCGTTCCAGAAGGTCGCGAGCGATCAATGGCTGATACAGCGCGTGTCACGTGGGCAGTGGAAAAGCTTAAAGAGCAACACGATCAACCCTTCTTTCTTGGCGTTGGATTGTATGCACCGCACTATCCAAATTACTGCCCGCAAGAGTTTTTCGATCTGTACGATCGCGATGCAATCAAACTGCCGCCGGTAAAGGCGGACGACCTTGATGACCTCCCGCCAAAAATAAAAAAGATAAAAACGGCCCGGTCGCGTATTCCAAAAAGGCTTGAAGAACTAGGTGCCATGAAAGATGCCATTCATGGCTATCTCGCCTGCATCAGCTATGCCGATGCCATGTTGGGGCGAGTGCTCGATGCACTTGAAGCAAGTCCGTATGCCGAGAACACCATCGTTGTCATGTGGAGTGACCATGGTTATCACCTTGGCGAAAAAGGTGATTGGGGCAAGCACACGTTGTGGGAGCGGACAAGCAACGTACCGTTTCTGTGGGCTGGGCCAGGTGTTGCCAAGGGTGCTGAATCAGATGGAACGGTCAGTCTGATTGATATTTATCCAACACTTGTTGATCTCTGTGGACTGCCGAAACCAGAGCAGCATCTGGAAGGCACATCACTTGCGACCACACTTGCTGATCCCGCGACAGCACATGATCGTAATGTCTTTCTGCCGCACATGAATCCTGGCGAGTTTGCCGTGATGAATCGAGACTGGCGATACATTCGGTACGGTGAAGATGGTGAAGAACTCTACGATTTACAAGCCGATCCAAACGAATGGGTTAATCTGGCAGACGACCCCGCGTTTGAAACAGAGAAGGCCAAGCTTCGCAGTGTCGCGCCAGATGTATTTGCTGAGCCAATCAAAGATCTTAATGCGAGAAAGAGCCTTGTTATTGAAGGCGACACATTCCGCTGGGAACGAGGTGAGGGGAACTACATTCCACGGCCGAAGAATCGCCCCTACGCGGATAGCGGTGATGACAAACCCTCAAAGCCAGCGAAGAAAAAAACAGCTGATAAGAGCCAGTCGGGTCGGAAGAGGCCAAACATACTTTTTGTTGTGTGTGATGACCTGAACACACATGTTTCGCCGTCTGGGTACGACGCCATTCAGACTCCGACGCTGGCTGGACTTGCTGCCGAGTCAATGACTTTTCGGAATGCCTATTGCCAGTATCCTGTGTGCGGGCCTTCGCGGGCTTCATTCCTCACCGGGCGGTATCCGCAGGCAACGGGTGTGCTGAATAACACACTAGATCTTCGTGAGGCGTGTCCTGATGCTGTGACCATGCCCGAGTTTTTCAAAGAGCATGGATATTGGACAGCGAGTACGGGAAAGGTTTTTCATTCAACTCGTCACGAATTGGGTGACGTTGCGTGGAATGAATATGTTCGTTTTGACAATGATGAATTGCCCGTGGTGCGGGCTGCCCGACAGGCTTTTGAAAAAGAGCATGGGTCTGTTGAAGATGCCAAAAACAGGAAGCAATGGAAGACTCTACAAAAGCAGGTGGCAGCCAAGTTGAATGCCCAGACGCCACCCGGCCATGGTCGGAGTGGTCTGCTTGATGAGCAACATAAAGATGGGAAGAACGCGAGGCAGGTAGCGGCCTGGCTGAACAATCATTCGCATGGTGAGAAACCATTTTTTATTGCCTGTGGTATCCAGAAGCCCCATGTGCCATTCCTTGCACCCGATAAATATTTTGACTTGTATCCGTCAGAGGAAATCCCGCTGCTCTCGTATCCGACAAAACTCTGGGATGCTCTGCCCAAGACAGCGATCTCAAAACGGTATGAAGCATTTGGATTTGAGTTAGGGAAAGAAGACCCAACTCTGCGACGCGAATACATGCAGGCGTATCATGCGTGTATTTCGTTTCTTGATGCCCAGCTTTCGATTGTGTTTGATGCCCTGAAGGCAAGTGGGCACTGGGAAGATACCGTTGTCATTTTTACATCTGACCATGGGTATCACCTCGGTGAGCATTTCTTGTGGGGGAAGGTCACGCTTTTTGATATTGGCACCCGCGTTCCATTTCTTGTTCGTGTGCCAGGTCTCACAAAAGGTGGAACTGAATCTGAGGCAATGGTTGAATTGGTTGACATCTACCCAACGCTTGTTGATGTGGCAGGGCTTGAGCCACCAGTGGGGCTACAAGGTTTGTCCCTTCGTCCGCTGCTTGATCATCCGGAACGTCGTGGCAAAAAAAAGGTTGCCTACTCTGTTGTGACTCGAGGACCAAAATTAGGGTATGCCGTTCGTAATCAGAACTGGCGATACAGCAAGTGGCCGGATGGTGAGGAGCTTTACAATCTCAATAACGATCCTGAGGAAAAGAAAAACCTTGTTTCGTTTCCGCATGTGGCAGGGCAAATTGAAGAATTCAGAAAGCTTCTTGCCGAGAAGCAGGGGCTGGTCCAAGCGGCAGTTCCTGTAGGGGATAACTGAGTTAGAGAAGGTGGCAGCCTTCAACGTCGTCGTCGTTGTTGTGCGTTGCTCGGCTCGACTACCAACAATTTGGCAAGGCTGTCTGGGTTACCACCGTGAGGCCACAAAAAGTCCTACTGCCGTCATGAGCACGAGTGTGCCACCGATTGCATAGGTTGGGGGCATAGTCCAGAGCATGTGTCGAAGCGATGCGGCCAGAAGCAGCATGTGAATGTTCCTCGTACTTGTGGTCACCCATGAAGAAACCGAAAAGTCTATGCCAAGGGTTGGGCTTCGTGAAACGTGAAAGGAAAAAGCTGTTTTTCAGCTATAGACGTACTAGTTAAATGACAAGGCCTTGCAGTTGGGGAAACTGCAAGGCCTCAAAAGCGGCTATAGAAGTGTGGGTCTTTGGGGGGGAACAGCCGCCGAAAAGAATCAATTGTATTGGTGGGGAGTCTCGCTCCCGACAAACTAAATATACACTGATTCTCCCGGCGTGTCGAATTGAATTTTTATTCCGACCGGCCCGCCGAAATACCGTCCAGAGAGTGCTATCATGCTCACAGAGAACTGGCGGTTTCCTGAGTTCTTCCGCCATTTTTATTCCTCGAGAAGTGAGAAGTTGTCTTCATGGCCGCGACACAGATTGATCCATTTTCCGCCCGCTCATCTTTCGATACTGGTTCCGGCACCGCTGCACTCTATCGCCTTCGCGCGCTCGATGATGCTGGTGTGACAAATACCTCTCGTCTGCCGTACTGTCTTCGCACAATTCTTGAGGCGTTACTACGAACCTGTGACGACTATGAAGTCACAGAGCAGGACGTCCGGAATCTGGCAACATGGGAAGCAGCAAAGCCTGCAGCCGTGGAGGTGCCCTTTAAGCCGTCCCGCGTTGTCCTGCAAGACTTTACAGGTGTCCCGTGTGTTGTTGACCTTGCAGCCATGCGTGCAGCGATGAAACGACTTGGTGGTGACGCCAACAAGATCAATCCACTGGTGCCGGTCGATCTTGTCATTGATCATTCTGTTCAAGTCGATTACTTCGGTAGTGCGGATGCGCTTGCAAAAAATGTTGATATTGAATTTGGGCGGAATGCAGAACGCTATTCATTTTTGCGTTGGGGGCAGCAGGCGTTTGAGAACTTCCGAGTCGTGCCACCTGCCATTGGTATTGTCCATCAGGTCAATCTCGAGTTTCTTGCCGGTGGTGTCTTTCTACGGCCTGATACAGCAGGCGGGGATATTCCTGTTGCGGTACCGGATACGCTTGTAGGTACTGACAGTCATACAACCATGATTAATGGTCTT
>CAXEMW010000215.1:0-5571 GCA_963997395.1 uncultured Planctomycetaceae bacterium | reverse complement strand
ATCGTTGAGAAACCACTTGCTGCCCAGTCAAGGAATATCCAAGCCACGACAGGGGCACGAGACGCACGCTGCGGTGATTGAATGGAATGTGTAGTGATAAGTCACCGAGAAAACGAGATGGTGTCAGGCGAGCTAGGTGGTGATGGCGAAGCCTGCTAGATTAGAGAGTACGTCTCTTGTTTGGTTCAACAGGGAAATATCTTGTTATTGGGAAAACGCGCACGGAAAGCTGATGGGTTTGCTACTGCTTCGAGGGTAGGAGATCAGTTTCTGATACATACGCAGCTGGAAAACGGTCCTGGCGTGTTCCGGGAACGAAACGTTTAACCAGACAATCAACCAACTGAAACAGCGAACTACTGGGGGACAGCATGGGCGGTCGTCGGACTTTTAGAAAAATAAATAAACTGTCGGCCCCGCTACTGTGCGCGATAAGCGGGCTGGTGCTGATCGGTTCAGCCTTGCCAGCCTGCTCTGCAGAATCGCAGTGGGTGCGGCATGTAATTCATGAGGGTGAGCAGTCAATGACAGCTGTTGCGGGTGACTTTTCCGGCGATGGTCTGCCTGATGTGATCTCTGATTCAGGTGGCATGACCCGATTATTTGTGGCTCCAGACTGGCATGAAGTGGTTCTGGATGAACACCCTGATTTTAAGTGGTACATCCACAGTGAATTTTTTGATATCGATAATGATGGTGATCTGGATTATGTAGCGGCGCGCTACAATCCCGGACTGGTGATCTGGTTGGAACAGCCAGCGAGTGGTCAGACGCAGCGATGGAAGAAGCATCGAATAGATGACACGATTCATGGTATCCACGGGCTGATGAAAGGTGACGTAGAAAATGATGGGCAGTTGGAGCTTTTTGCGACCAGCGCTCAGCCCAAGGAGCCATATCCTGAATCACTCGTGTGGTTTGCCATCCCAGAAAACCCACGCCAGGCAGCACATTGGCAGCCGAATGTGTTTGCAGACAGGGATGCGCCGGGGTTAACTCACTATCTGGGTGTCGGTGACGTCAATGGTGATGGTCTTCTTGATGCGGCAACAGGAGCCAAGGGAGGACCTCAGGCGGCGTCACAAGGCGAGTGGTTTGCCTGGTGGGAGTCACCCCTGGATCCAACCCGGCCCTGGGTAAAACATCTTGTGAGTGAGCAAGAGCCAGGCGCTACAAATATTCATCCGGTTGATGTGAATGGAGATGGTGTGATGGATCTCGTTGCTTCACGTGGTCATGGTGTGGGTGTGATTTGGTTTGAGGGCCCGTCCTGGCAGCGACACACCATCGACTCATCGATTCAAGAACCGCACTGTCTTGTTGCTGTTGATATGGATAGTGACGGAGACGTGGACGCTGCTACATGCGCCTTCGGAAGCCAGGAGGCGGCGTGGTATGAAAACAATGGTAAAGGTACGTTCTCAAAGCATCACGTTGGAAGTGAACAGGAAGCGTACGATATTCGCGCGGTCGACATGGATCGTGACGGGGACATCGATCTCCTTGTTGCTGGTCGTGGCAGCCGCAATGTTGTCTGGTACGAGCATGTTCGGTAGGTGGACACCCCTACTCACCCTCGGTGTTTGATGTGACGACAACGTTATCAATATACGATTTCGTATTGGGATCACCGGTGGAAATGATTTGTATGTCCGTCAGCCGTTTGAAAAAATAGTCTTCAAGAGGAACGTCCTTCTGCCAGGTGTCACCACGTTCTGTAGTTACTGTTACTCGCACGGTGCGGTCTGATGCGTGGGTTGGTATCCATCGGAAATCGAAATGATTCCAGCTGCCGGGTGAACTTGGTGCGAGGAGGCATGTGTTGACTCGTATTCCATCCTTCGCAATGACGACTGTGGCAAGCTTGTTCTGTTTCTGTTTCTGTTTCTGTTTTACAGAGGACGTGGAGCCACTTATGTTGAGGGAAAGGGCTCCAGGCAGATCGTTGTCGAGCATGGCATCAAAAGTGATCTGGTACCCAGCGGCTGCTGCATGAACGTTTTCAGGAAGAGGGATGTTGATCAGCGGCATCCATTGTCGATCATTGCCATCACATTCCTTCATTTCCAGACTCTGCGTGCCAGCTGCAGAAACTGTATTTGTAATAGAACTCCCGGCTCCGCCACGGTGTAGTTGATCGAGGTTGTGGTCCTCAAAGTCATAGGCGGCGAGGCGATTGGTAGGCGGTGTAATTGAAAGACGGCGGCGGTACACCTCTGCGAATGAAATTGGGTCGCCATGTGTTGGTTCTGGATGTCCTGCTGAGAGAGCCGCTTCCACGAGACTCAAATTTTCTTTTTTGAGAATTGCATCATCAATGGGGGGATAGATCGTGAGAAAGTTATTTTCATCAATGAGGTTGATAAAATAGTGTGTTGTACCTGATGGTAATTTGTAGACGATCTCATCAGACGAAACTTCGCCAGACGCAAGGAGCCACTCTCGTCCTTCATTTGGTGTATAGATCAGGTCGGCGTATGTAACATCTGCCCCATTTTTTAGATAAGACACCACGATCATGTTGCCGGCTTGCTTGTGCCCAATGATATGTGGAGCCTGGCCGCTCTTTGGAAGACCGGGCGCCGTAGGATTAAAGTATGGCTCTCGTCCCCCCATCTGCTTAATTGCCTGTGACAGTTCTGTATTGAGTGCTTCGGTTTTTGCCGGCAGTGTTTCTGATAGGTCTTTCGCCTCCTCGATATCGTCTCGCGACGTGGTGTGATCGGTTGTGTAGAGTTTGTAGAGCGCTTTCGAAGTCTTTGGCGACTGTGGCTGATACTGACGAAAAAGTTTGTAATCACCCTTTCTTATTGACGACGAATTCTCAGAGTGTGGGAAATGCCAGAACATTGTGTCTCGAATTAACCCCGTTTGGGTTCGCACGAGTTCAGGGTCCGCGGGGTCGCGTGTAAGGAGCTGACTCAAGTCGCATCCATCGAAGATTTTGTCTTGCGGTGCTGTTGTGTTAGTTAGCGTGAGAATGGTTGGGTATAAATCAAGTCCGTTGACCATCACATCGCTCTGCACAGCCCGGGGAATGTCCGGCCCGGTTATTATAAGAGGAACTCGTGTACCGCCCTCTTTCAGGGAAATTTTTCCACGATCAAGGGGCTGGTTGTCGGTATAAATTTCATCCCTACTTCCCTCCATGCCGCCGTTGTCAGAAGTAAAAAACACATATGTGTTTTCCATGAGTTTGTGACCTGGCCATCGGGGGTCGTCAGTTGTTTCCAGTGAGTGGATAACCTGGCCGACGTAGTAGTCAAGCTGTTCGACCATGGCGCAATAAAACGGATTTGTCTGGCCTGGGGTTTTCCAGGTTGTCGCATGTTCTGGAGTCAACGTGACACCGAGTTTTGTTTCGTATTTGCGAAGGAGTGACTCGCTTCTCATGACGATTGGTGCATGGACCAGCCAGGTTGCGTAGTAGAGAAAGAATGGCTCTTTTTTGTTTGTCTGTATAAATTCAAGTGCTGCCTGTTGTGGCGTATCAAAAGGAAAACCATTTTCATCGAGTTGATAGGGATCCTTGGGGTTTGGTGTGGCAAATCCTGTGAGACGGTCAGGAATCATGGGAGACTGAACGCCACGGTGGTGTACAGAACTGTCAAAACCGTGTTGATAGGGCTGTGGATAGTCGTAGTGGTTTTTGGAAATATGCCATTTGCCACAATGGCCTGTGCGGTACCCTGAATTCTTAAGTGCTTCGGCGATTGTAAATCGTTCCATCGGCATGCGAGCAAGATAAAAGGGTGCAACTTGTGGAGCATTTCGACTGCGTGGGCGTGGTGGAAATCCACCTGCCACGGAGGTCATGCCGCCGCGTGCTGGATGGAGTCCACTCAGTATTGCTGCTCTGCTTGGAGCGCACACGGGTGCTGGAGAATATGCTTGCCAGAACATCACGCCTTGTGAGGCAAGACGGTCAATGTTCGGTGTCTCCATCGGAGATGGCTCGTCAATGTCATAACAGTGGACATCTTGCCAGCCGAGGTCATCCGTGAGAATCAAGACAATATTCGGTTTGTTGGGGCGGCCGGCTGCGCTGCCTTCAGTGGCACATCCCATAGCGGCATAGAGGCCCGCGAGCAAAGCAAGTGCGTAAGGAAACCTCTGCATGACACATCAATTCTGAGTGGATTGGACTGGTTTTTGAATTGGTAGGAGCCTGGCCTGTCGTTGCGGGAACATGTGGCAGGTTCTCGATGTCTATTGTGGATGTTGTTGAAGAAAAAAGATAGAAATGGCTACGGAAATTTGGATCCAAAGACTTGGTAGAGTACTGTCAGGGAGTGGGTTGATTCCATGCATCAATACACGTAGGAGGGGAACGATGAGTCGGTTCGTGATAGGTATGATTCTGTGTCTGCTGGTACCTTATGGTGTTGGCAGGTCTGAAGGAGTAGATCGTCCAAATATTGTTTTCCTGTTTGCAGACGACCAGCGTGCCGACACGATTGCTGCACATGGCAACAACCATATTCAGACACCGAACCTCGATCGCCTGACACGACAGGGTGTGAGTTGTCGGCAAAACTATTGTGCAGGGTCATATTCAGGAGCAGTGTGCGTTGCCAGTCGTTCCATGCTCATGACCGGCCGGCACTGGATGCGAATTGATGACAGACGCAACTGGAATGGATTGCAGTTGCTTCCCGAGGTACTCGGTGACAATGGATATACCACCCACGCTGTAGGTAAATGGCACAATGGTGGCACAACGCTAGCCCGTGGGTTTCAGTCAGGTAAGGCGATCATGATGGGTGGCATGTGTGATCACACCAAGGTGCCGCTGCAAGATCTAACCAAAGATGGTGGCCTGACGAACAGCCGTGTTGGGGACGGGTTCTCGAGCACACTCTTTGCCGATGCAGCGATCGATTTCCTTACAACACAAGCAACAAATACAAAGCCCTTCTTTCTCTACGTAGCATTTACTGCACCGCATGATCCAAGGAATCCGCCAGAGTCATTTCGACAGACCTACTATCAAAAGCCACCGCCGCTTCCAGCGAACTTTCTACCGCAGCATCCATTTGATAACGGTCAGATAAGTGGCAAGGGCCGTGATGAGAGTCTTGCAGGCTGGCCGCGCCAGCGCAGAGTGATTAGCGATCAGCTCTGCGAGTACTATGGGCTAATCACCCACTTGGACGAACAGGTGGGCCGCATCCTTGATGCAGTAGATGCTACTGGCTTGAGCGGTGATACGATCATTGTCTACACAGCTGACCATGGACTCGCATTAGGCAGTCATGGTCTGCTTGGAAAACAGAATGTCTACGAACACTCGATGGGCTGTCCGTTAGTGATTCGTGGACCAGGAATACCAGCAGGTCAATCAACAACTGCACTGACCTATCTGCTGGATCTGTATCCGACGCTGTGTGGATATGCAGGAATAGATGTGCCAGAAAGTGTTGATGGGCACGATCTTCGACCTGTTTTCGAGAACACCCAAGAATCAGTGCGGGATACTGTCTTCCTTGCCTATCAGGACAAAATGCGAACCGTGCGGGATAACCACCTGAAATTGCATGTCTATCCCGAAATTAATTATCAGCTTTTATT
>CAXEMW010000214.1:0-5601 GCA_963997395.1 uncultured Planctomycetaceae bacterium | reverse complement strand
ACAGCCAGTCCATGTCATTGATATCGTTCCAACAGTGCTTGAGCTGGCAGGTGTAGAACAACCCAAAGAGCATGCCGGTGAGGCCGTACCACCGCTGCAGGGTCGAAGTTTTGTCGAATGCCTGACAAACCCTACTGCACCACCACCACATGAAACATTGTGGTGGTGTCACGATGGACATCGGGCGGTTCGACAGAACAACTGGAAACTTGTTGCTGCGCGAGATGAGCCGTGGGAACTTTATGATTTGTCGTTAGATCGAACGGAGCAAAACAACGTCGCGTCAGCGCATCCAGGGCAGATCAAACAGCTTGAGAATGATTGGAACGAGATTGCAACGCAAAACCAACGACTTGCCGATCTGGATGGCAAGAATAAACCTCAGGGAAAGCCGAAAAAGAAAAAGCCAGCTGCCAAAAAACCAGCTCCAAAAAAGCAGGTAGTGAATCAAACTGGTCAGAAGCAGAATGCACAGACAGGTACACCCGGCTCGTCTCCACCTAATGTTGTGATCATCTTTACCGATGACATGGGCTATGCTGACCCAGCCTGTTATGGAGGAGCGTATGCCCCAACACCAAACATCGACAGGTTAGCTCGGGAAGGAATCAAACTCACTGACTTCCATGTTGCCCAACCTGTTTGTTCGGCATCCCGAGCAGCACTACTCACCGGTTGCTATCCCAATCGTATCGGGATTCATGGCGCATTAAGTCCGAGAGTGACACATGGTCTTTCGACTGAGGAGACGACGCTGGCCGAGTTGTTGCGATCACGGGGATATCGGACAAGCATGGTCGGCAAGTGGCACCTTGGCCATCATCGTCAGTTTCTTCCAACCCGACATGGCTTTGATGAATATTTTGGATTGCCATATTCCAACGATATGTGGCCGTACCATCCAAGTGCAAAGCCGGGTACGTATCCACCGCTCCCGCTGTTTGAAAATGAAAAAGTCATTGATCAGGAGGTCAGTCCAGAAGATCAGACAACACTGACCAAGCGATATGCTCAACGGGCTGTCGATTTTCTCAAACGTGCCGGCACGCAAAAAGATGGCCGCCCATTCTTTCTCTATCTCGCGCATTCGATGCCACACGTACCACTTTTCGCCAGCAAGAGTTTTCAAGGGAAAGCGGCTGGTGGTCTGTATGGTGACGTTGTGGCAGAGATTGATGCTTCTGTCGGATCGGTTCTCACCACACTTGAGAAGACCGGACACCTTGATGACACCCTTGTACTTTTTACGAGTGACAATGGTCCGTGGCTTTCCTATGGCAACCATGCTGGCTCGGCCGGTTCTTTCCGGGAAGGGAAGGGAACAACATTTGAAGGTGGAGTTCGTGTGCCGTGCGTTGCTCGGCTTCCTGGGGTTATCCCGGCAGGGACAGTCAGTGATGAATCACTGATGACGATAGATCTGTTGCCATCAATTGCCCATCTCACGGGCCGACCGTTGAACACGGATGCTGAGGGTTATTGCATCCTGCGTGGGAAAAAGATTGACGGGCATGATCACCTCAATCTTTTTTGTGGTGGAACACGAGCTGCTGATGCGCCTGACACCTATCATTTTTATTACAAAAAAAATGAGCTTCAAGCAGTCCGAAAGGGAGACTGGAAACTCTTCTTTCCGCATAGCTACAGAACAATGCAAGGGCAGGAGCTAGGTCAGGACGGAAAACCTGGAAGATATGCCCAGCATAAAATCGGTGAGGAACTCTTTGATCTTTCAACTGATCCAAATGAGACAAAGGATGTTGCCAAACAGCATCCCAAGGTTGTCAAACAACTGCAGGCCATTGCCGAAAAAGCCAGAGAGGAGCTTGGTGACAGCCTGAACAAGCGAACCGGAAAAGAAGCGAGACCAGCAGGACAGCTATCGAAAGAAAATGATTCAAAGGCCAACCCGTCAAAAGCTGCAAGAAAGCAAAAGACAATACCAGTTCGACTGGTGTCACACGCACCAACACTCTCGGGACGACGCCCAAATATCATCTACGTCATGACAGATGATCAGGGATACGGTGATATTGCCAGCCATGGCAATCCGGTATTGAAAACACCGTTTCTTGACCGCATGCGAAAACAGAGTGTGTGTTTGACGGAATACCATGTCAGTCCGACGTGTGCTCCAACTCGAGCATCACTTATGACTGGTCAACATGAATTTCGTTCGGGCGTTACGCATACGATTCATGAACGAGAACGGATGGCACTTTCACAAACAACACTTCCAGAACTCTTGAAAACGGCTGGATACACGACAGGGATTTTTGGCAAGTGGCATCTTGGTGATGAAGATCCATACCAGCCAGGTAGTCGTGGTTTTGACCGAGTGTTCATTCACGGTGGCGGAGGTATCGGGCAGAGTTTTCCCGGCAGTTGTGGCGATGCACCTGGGAACAAATATTTTAATCCAATGATTCGAAGTGACGGCAGATTCGTCCAGACCCGTGGGTACTGTACCGATATCTTTTTTCGTGAAGCTGAAACGTGGATTACAAAGTGCAAGGAAAAAGATACGCCTTTTTTCTGCTACCTATCGACGAACGCCCCACACGGACCACTTATTCCTCCTGCATCGGGTGACGGTCAGTATCGCACGGCGCTGCAGGAAGCTGGATTGAAAAACGCAAAACAGATTGATCGTGTCGCGCCGTTTTATGCAATGGTTGAAAACATCGATACCAATATGGGGCGGTTGCTTCGTACGATTGATTCACTCGGGCTTGCAGACAATACACTCATTGTTTTTTCGACAGACAATGGATCAGCAGCGGGTAGTAGTTTCTACAATGCCGAAATGCATGGATCGAAAGGCTCTCCATATCGGGGTGGGACACGCGTTCCAGCGTTTTGGAAATGGAAGGGAGTCCTGCCAGAAGGCGTCAATGTTCCACAGGTCACAGCACATATCGATGTGCTGCCGACACTCTGCGAGCTTGCCGGTGTCAAGGTGCCAGAAGCCGTCGATGAGAAGATTGAAGGCCGAAGTCTTGTTCCATTACTTATGAATCAAAACGCTGAGTGGCCAGATCGACCGTTGGTTACTCATCAGGGTCGGTGGAAACGTGGTGAGGCTGCTGAGAATGCCTATAAAAACTGCCGTATTCGAGAAGGCAGATGGAGTCTGGTTAATACCAAAAACAAACCAGATTCTTGGGAGCTCTACGACATCGAGGCTGACCCAAGTGAAGAACACAATATTGCTGCGGAGCATCACGATGTTGTTCACCGCCTTGCGACTACCTATGAGAAATGGTGGGAAAGTGTCCAGCCAGACCTCGTCAATGAAGACGTTGACGGGCCCCCAGAGAACCCATTTAAAACAGCCTACTGGAAGCAGTTTGGACCACGGCCAACACATGAAGACGTGAGTTATGGTAAGCACCCAAAACAGAAGCTTCATTTTTGGAAGGCACCCTCAGCAACAGCTGAAAATCCTGCACCACTCCTTTTTTTCATTCATGGTGGAGGATGGTCCGCTGGAAACCGTCTGAGTGGTTTATCTCAAAATCTTCAACCCGCACTCGAAGCAGGTATATCAGTTGCATCGATTGAATACCGTTTTGTTGATGAAGCCGAAGGGATCGAGCCTCCTGTCAAAGCACCTCTCACGGATGCTGCCCGGGCACTCCAGTTTGTTCGTAGTAAAGCATCACGTTGGCATCTTGATACCAATCGGATCGTCGCAGCTGGTGGATCGGCTGGAGCGTGCACGAGTCTGTGGCTAGCATTTCATGATGAGATGGCAGACCCCACTAGTGATGATCCCGTGGCTCGTGAATCAACCCGATTGACTGCTGTCGCGGTCAGTGGGGCACAAACATCGCTCGATCCAAAGCAGATGAAAGAGTGGACGCCAAACAGTCACTATGGCGCTCATGCGTTCGGAATCCCTATTCTTGCGTCAGAGAGTGATCGACGGACCGGTCGATTTACACGATTTCTTGAATCACGCGCGTCGCTTGTGCCATGGATTCAGGAATACTCTCCATATGCACTCGTTACGGCGGATGATCCACCTGTGTACATGACGTACAACAACAAGCCAGCACTTGGGCACGATGCAAAAGATCCAACCCACTCAGCCAACTTTGGCGTCAAATTAAAAGAACGACTCGATTCAGTGAAGGTGCCATGTGAACTTGTCTATCCCGAGGCACCGAATGTAAAGCATCCGAATCTATCAGATGCAGTGATTGATTTTCTTATTCCGTAATAGTTCTGATTTGCTTAAAGAGGATTCTAAAATGAAGCGTTTCATTTGTTGTTTTACAACGGTAACACTTGCAATTCTGTCTGGGTTTGTATTTTCAAAAGAGCCTCATTCAGAGAAGCGACCGAATATTCTCTTCATCATTGTTGATGATCAATCTCCATTTGACTTCAAATTCTATAACCCATCCTCAACGCTCAACGCACCGTGTATTGAGAATCTGGCTCGTGAGGGAATGGTATTCGATGCGGCGTACCATATGGGTTCATTTTCTGGCGCTGTCTGTACACCCAGTCGGCATATGGTGATGTGTGGTCGAACGGTATGGCATCTGCCAATCGGTCCGAAGAAGGCACGCGGTGAAGAGGGGAAATCACGTCAGCCAAACGTTGCATCACATTGTCCGCCAGGACTTGAGTCAAACACACTTGCTGCCGTGTTCAATCGAGCTGGTTACGACACCATGCGGACATGCAAGCGTGGCAATAGTTATGAAAAAGCGAATCAGCAATTTACAGTCCGAAATGATGCGACCAAGCGGGGCGGTACGGCCGAAAAAGGGAGTCAATGGCATGGTGATCAGGTCATTAATTACTTGACAGACCGAGAAGAGTCTGGTGATGAAGATCCATTTCTTATTTATTTTGGATTGTCTCATCCTCACGATACACGTGACGGAACACCTGAATACTTAACGCATTATGGGGCGACAAATCACACGGATAAAAAAGAGCTTCCAGCGGTTCATGAGAAGCAACCACCGCTACCACCAAACTGGCTCCCAGAGCATCCATTCGATAATACGCATATGGATGTTCGTGATGAAGTATCAGTCAGTGGCGTTTGGGGAAATCGTGACCCACAGACCATTCGCAATGAAATTGGACGTGAATATGCGTGTAGTGAAAACATTGACACACAGGTGGAACGTGTGCTTCAGAAACTCACTGCCATGGGTGAACTCGAAAATACATGGATTTTCTATACATCGGACCATGGCATTGCGATTGGCCGTCATGGCCTTCAAGGAAAACAAAATCTCTATGAGCACACGTGGCGGGTGCCCCTGATTGTAAAAGGACCAGGCGTGCGAGCTGGCAGTCGGATGCCAGGCAATACGTATCTTGGCGATACGCTGGCAACGTTGTGTGCAATCACGGGTGTGACCCCACCCCCAACGGATGAGGGGAAAAGCTTCCTTCCAGTTCTTGAAGAGAAGACAGAAACAGTCAGAGATGTTCTGTACGGGGTCTACTGTGGTGGTCAAAAGCCCGGGATGCGAAGTGTTCGTAAAGGTGACTGGAAACTCATCAAATACGAATCACCATCTGGTGGCCTTCACACGCAACTTTTCAATATTCAAGAGAATCCACATGAGT
>CAXEMW010000213.1:0-5602 GCA_963997395.1 uncultured Planctomycetaceae bacterium | reverse complement strand
AACGGAAGTCTTCCTCCTTGTGCATGCACCATGCTGACGAAGCGTTCATATGCTTTTCCACTGTCAAGGCAACCGATCAACCGTTTGCGTGCCTCATCATGAGTTGTGTCGTTTCCACAATTTACTAGTAGCTCGGCACCTAGCCCTAATGTAAGTTCACGAACATCACAAGGACCATTTCCCTTGAGAACCTGAATAGATTCGTCTACCTCTATCTTATTGCCAATCATCTTGCCCACGGGCTGACTCATGTCAGTAATCAGAGCTGTTGTTTGGAGACCAAAGTGTTTCCCAACTGAACAAAGGGAACGGGCCAAATGACGGGCATCATCGATACTTTGCATAAATGAACCACTGCCGCACTTTACATCAAGCACTAAAGCATCAAGATTTTCAGCCAGTTTTTTGCTAAGAATGCTTGCAGTAATTAGTGGAACAGATGCAACTATTCCAGTTACGTCACGTAATGCATATATTTTGCGATCTGCGGGTGCGATCTGTGGTGTGGTTCCTGTAATCACACACCCGACTGTATGAACAATATTTTGGAGCTCTTTTTCTGAAAGATCTGTTCTGAATCCTGAAAGAGATTCTAGTTTGTCGAGTGTGCCTCCCGTTGGACCAAGGCCTCGGCCAGAGATCATCGGTACGCGAAAATCACAGCTGGCAAGAAGCGGTGCCAAGATAATCGAAGTTTTATCCCCAATGCCGCCAGTCGAATGCTTGTCGACAACAGGGTTTCCTTGCTGCCATTCAAGGCAAATACCAGAAGCCAGCATATGCTCGGTTAAGTGAATCGTTTCCAGATTACTCATACCATTAAGGAAGATAGCCATTCCTAATGCAGCCATCTGATAATCTGGAATTTTATCAGTACTGTAGGATTCAATTACCCATTTTATTTGCTCAGAATTAAGTTCACCCCCATCCCTTTTCTTATGAATGATTTTGATGATATCCATAGTTGTGTTGTAGCTGTTAAGAAAAGGTATTAGGTGTCGTGGCCTGTACAACCTCGGTAATAATACGTTTGTTTTAGCTTTTTACTTAATGGCTATCGCGTCTATCCACCACCACTGTCCATATATAAGAGGTGTTTTGTCAAACGTTCAATCAGTCAGGAGGGAAGTTGAATGGGCGTTAGAACGCAAGTTATCAAGCAGTCAGAAATACCAAATGACTCACGCCTCCCGCTGACTACTTTTCTGACTCATCATCTAACTTCATGACTACTTTTTTAGAGTCAAATGACTACTTTTCAGATCACCAGAAATGAAGAAAGCCCCTAAAACAGGGGCTTCATCGAAGAGGGTAATGGGCGATATAGGATTCGAACCTATGACCCCCAGCTTGTCGAGCTGGTGCTCTAACCAACTGAGCTAATCGCCCGGGTCATGACAATTCATTCTGACCCCCAGTTCCTTTCCGTCAACCCGCTAAAGAGATGAATCTTAAAAATGGTGTGGTACAATCTGTGTTTGTAGGATCGTGATGGCCACGGTCGTGCCAAAATTGTCAGATTGGACTACGCCTCGGTGAACCATTTTCTTGCGGCCTTGCAACGCTTTGAACTGCGGTCAACAGGAAAGTGGTTTCTTCTCTCAGCTATTATCGGCTTGGTGGCCGGCTTAGGCGCAATAGGCTTCCATGCCTTTGGGCAAGCAGTCCAGTTCACCGCGCTTCAGCAAATAGCAGGCTTCCACCCGCGTGAAGCAGCGGCCGAAGGCGCCCTCTTTGAAGAAATGCCTGGCGAAGGAAATCAACAGGCTGACAAGACTCATGAGCCAACAGACCATAGTGGGTTTCAGCCATGGCTGCTCGTTCTTGTCATGGCTGGTGGAGGACTTGCCTCTGGATTGCTCGTCTACACCTTCGCACCCGAAGCCGAAGGCCACGGAACAGATGCGGCAATCGATGCCTTCCATAATAAACGTGGCGAAATTCGCGGTCGCATTCCTATTATCAAGACCATCGCTTCTGCAATTACACTCGGTACCGGTGGCTCTGCCGGCCGCGAAGGACCAATTGCACAAATTGGTGCAGGTTTTGGCTCATACCTCGGGGGGTTACTGAAACTCCCCGCACGTGATCGCCGCATTATGCTCGCTGCCGGCATGGGCGCAGGTGTTGGGGCAATCTTTCGAGCACCTCTGGCTGGTGCAGTGTTTGCTGGAGAAATTCTCTATCGCGATGCCGATATCGAAAGTGATGCCATCGTGCCAGCAGCAATTTCATCAGCAGTTGCCTATTCTGTTTTCTGCCTCTGGCTGCCTCCTTCCCTTCGCTTTGTGCCACTGTTTGGTGCAAACATTCGATACGCAATCGATTCTCCATTGGAACTGTTGCCATACGGTGCCATGGCAATTGTTCTGGCACTTGCGGGTGTCCTTTACATTCAAACGTTCTATGGCATCCATCATCTATTCAAAAAGCTTTCCATCCCGCCCCACGTGAAACCACTGATTGGCGCTGCACTCGCAGGACTCGTTGGTGTGGGACTCTGGTTTGCTTTTGAGCAAAATCATGACGCACTCGCTGTTCTCGGCAGCGGGTACGGTCTCCTGCAAAAATTGTTTACTTCAGGTGAAACAGTTGGGCCTATGCTCTTGATTACTGTTGCACTTGTTAAAATCCTGACAACATCACTGACTATTTCATCGGGTGGATCAGGTGGTGTCTTTGGCCCATCAATGGTCATTGGTGGTTGCCTTGGTGGAGCCGTAGGCATTGTCTTTCATTCCCTTTGGCCTGACCTCGTCAAGCAACCGCAAGCTTTTGCCATTGTTGGTATGGCCGGTTTCTTTTCTGGGTGTGCTCGAGCGCCACTCTCGACAGTTTTAATGGTCAGTGAAATGACCGGTGGGTACAGTCTGCTGCTGCCAACACTTTGGGTTTCGACGCTTACCTTCCTGCTGGGGCGTCGTTGGACGCTCTACATCAAGCAAGTGCCAACACGACTTGATTCACCAGCGCATCGTGGTGATTTCTTCGTTGATGTCCTTGAGGGCATCAAGGTAGACAATGTTTTCAAACGGGCCCCGTCTCTCAAGTTGATACACGAGGGAACGACTCTAGATGATATCGTCCATGCATTGGCAGAATCAGTTCAACGATATTTTCCTGTCGTCGATGCGCAAGGGAAACTCGTCGGTATTTTCTCAGAAGAAGATGTGAGAGGCTATCTTTACGACGACACAATCTGGCAGATTGCCAACGCTCGAGATGTCATGAATGGGAATGTCGTGACGGTTACACCGGATGATGATCTCAACACAGCACTTGGCAAGTTTACGGCTACTAACGTCGATGAACTTCCTGTGGTTTCGGCTGAGGATCGGCAGCAGTTGATTGGTATTATCACCCGAAAAGATGTGATTACAGCCTATAATTTAAGGCGTCTTGAGCACGAAAAAATGCGGCGAGCGGCTGAGGTATATCAGGAACCAACAGGCCAAGCATAAGGCCGGCTTGTCCAAAGGACCGAAGGCACGTTACTGTGCCATAGTTGCATAGTGTTTTTACTTTCTTCTTGTATTTGAAAGACTAGGACGTTCCCTTTCATGCCGACCATTCATCTTATCGATCCCAAAAAATCTACCGCTTCGCCCGAACCCCAGTCATTTGCTGCGGGCTCTCGTCTTGCAGACGTCGTCGCAACCTTCGTGACAGAAAAGACGAAGAAGAAGAAAAGACCGATTGCTGCAGTCCTTGCTGGCAAAGTCGTCGGACTCGATACTCTTCTTCCCGAGGAAGAAGAGCCAACGGTCGAATTCCTATTGCCAGGTGATCCTCGTGCCCTTCCAGTCATGCGACATTCGGCTGCCCATATTATGGCACGCGCCGTCATGCGACTCTTTAAAGGAGTCGAACTGGCCTTCGGTCCGACAGTAGGCGATGGCTTCTATTACGACATGCGTGCCGAAGAGCCCATTACAGAAGAAGATCTTCCAAAAATTGAAAAAGAAATGCGGAAGATTATTGCAGAAGATGAAGTATTTGAACGAGTGGAAGTTGATCGTGAGAAAGCAATTGAAATTGTTCGCGACCTCGATCAGCCACTTAAAGTAGAGCATATTGAAACTGGTTTAGCGGAACACCCGTCGCTTTCATTTTATCGGCAAGGTGAGTTTGTTGATCTCTGTCGTGGTCCGCATGTCCCGAGCCCCGGGTGTATTGGTGGCTTCAAATTGACAAGCCTTGCCGGTGCCTACTGGAAGGGCGATGCAAACAATGCACAGCTTCAGCGACTTTATGGAACCGCCTGGTTCACACAGCAAGACCTTGACCGCCACCTCGAAGCATTAGAGGAAGCGAGGAAGCGAGATCACCGTGTGCTTGGAAAGCAGTTGGACCTCTTTACGGTTAGCCCCTTGGTTGGTTCTGGGCTTGTCCTCTGGATGCCCAAAGGCGCTCGGTTGCGAAGTGTGCTTGAAGGATTTGTTCGAGAAGAACTCACCACCCGTGGGTATGAGCCGGTCTACACGCCACATATCGGAAAAGTCGATCTCTATAAGATTTCAGGTCACTATCCCTATTACGCCGATAGTCAGTTCAAGCCAATCGAGATGCATGAAGATGAGAAGTATCTTCTGAAACCAATGAACTGTCCGCATCATTCAATGATTTATAAAGCTCGCCCTCGAAGCTATCGTGAATTGCCATTACGACTCGCTGAGTTTGGGACAGTCTATCGGTACGAGCAGTCTGGTGAACTTGGTGGATTGACACGGGTTCGTGGCTTTACCCAAGACGATGCCCACATTTTCTGTACACCAGACCAAGTCGAACAGGAGGTGGCTGGCTGTATCGACTTCACACTGAAGGTGCTTGAAAGCCTTGCCTTCGATTCGTATCGCGTTCGCCTTGGATTCCGAGATAGATCAAGTGACAAATATGTTGGTGACCCGAAGCGTTGGGATGAAGCAGAGGCAGCAATCGAAAAAGTTGCCCGCGAAATGAATCTTCCAGGTTGTGAGCCAGAGCCGGGCGAAGCAGCGTTCTATGGTCCCAAGATCGACTTTGTGATTAACGACTCGCTCGGGCGTGAATGGCAGCTTGGCACGGTACAGCTGGACTACAACCTGCCGAGTGCCGAACGTTTTGATCTTGAGTACATCGGTTCGGATAGTGGTCGACATAAACCCGTCATGATCCATCGTGCACCCCTGGGCAGTATGGAACGATTTATTGGCGTGCTGATTGAACACTTTGCCGGTGCGTTTCCACTGTGGCTTGCACCTGAGCAGGTGCGAGTTCTGCCAGTAAGTGAAAAAAGCGAAGCATACGCCAGAAAAGTCGAAGCAGCTTTTACAGCAGCTGGTTTACGTGTGGGTGTTGATCTTGATGCTGAAAAACTTGGTGCCAAAATCCGAAAGGCACAGCTTGAACTAATTCCTGCAATGGTGGTGTGCGGCCCTCGAGATGAGGCCGCTGGCACAGTGAGCTTGCGAGATCGGCTTGATGGTGACCTGGGCGCCATGAGCCTTGATGAAGCTGTCCAGCGACTGAGTGATGAGAACGAACAGCGAGTTGTTCGGCATAAACCAAAACCACTCGGCTTTGGCGGGACAAAACCTTCAGTGGCTGCCGACGACTATTGATA
>CAXEMW010000212.1:0-5624 GCA_963997395.1 uncultured Planctomycetaceae bacterium | reverse complement strand
TTCCGTTGAGGCCAATTTCAGCCGAGAACTCCTGACTATCAGATGCCGCCATACCGACCACCGGTGTGGCAATCAAAAAAAGGAAGCATAGTATGAGTTGCCTAGGAATCATTATGGCTTCTCCGCATCGGGGCAGGTACAAGAAATTTGCCCGCAGCCAGGACAGCCTTGTCCGTATTTTTTTGCAATTGCCCGCTCGAGGTCGACATCGACAACATTTGCAATGGTTGCGAGCCATGCCAAGACATCAGCAAACTCCAAGGCCTGCTCTTCAGGTGAGCCGCTTCGTAAGGCAGTTGCGAGTTCCCCAATTTCCTCTGTCAGCCACATGAATGTTCCTTCCACACCACGCGCAGCATCCTTGTCGTGGTACATATTGCGAATGAGCTGTTGGAACTCACGAAGTGTCATCTTGTGTCTACTCGATTAGAGTCGTCCTGGTCATGTCCGTCGAAACTCCCAACCTTTGATGATACCAGAGCGGAACTTTGGAGGCATGTAGATGGTCTGCAATGCCGCATGGTGCTAACAAGGACCCGATATTAGGCGGAAGCAGCGGTTTTCTGTCTCTATACGGATGCCATAGGTTCTTGGGGGTAGCAAGAGTTCCGAGAGGGTGGACAATCAAGAAGGTCTGCTAAATTAGACTTGTGGTTCCGGGGCCACATTATTCTGAGAAGTGCCTGGGTTATCTTGGAAAGGCAAGTTTTTAACTGATCATGTCTGCTCATCAATCAGTCAAAATTTTTGATACGACGCTTCGAGACGGAGAACAGTCTCCGGGTGCAAGCATGAATCTCACCGAGAAAATTGAGGTTGCGCATGCATTGTCTCAATTAGGAGTTGATGTCATTGAAGCGGGTTTCCCAATTGCTTCTCCCGGTGACTTCGAATCAGTTCGCGAAATCGGTCGTGCAGTTCGAGAGCCGGTGATTTGTGGCCTCGCTCGGTGCAACGACAGTGATATAGACCGCGCCTGGGAAGCACTCACTGAAGCAGCCCGCCCTCGAATTCATGTGTTTTTAGCAACGAGTGCAATCCACCGTGAGTTCAAACTCCGGATGGATGAAGACGAGGTCGTTCGGCGAGCGGTAGCAGGTGTCCGTCGGGCAAGAGAAAAATGTGGAGATATCGAGTTTTCGCCAGAGGATGCTGCTCGTACAGAAATAGATTTTCTTTGTCGCGTGGTTGAGGCGGTCATCGATGTTGGAGCGACTACCGTTAATATTCCAGATACCGTTGGGTATGCTACGCCGCAGCAAATGTTTGATGTGATCCATGCGCTTCGGAATCGTGTCCCCAATATCGATAAGGCAGTTCTGAGTGTTCATTGTCATGACGATCTTGGGTTGGCGGTTGCAAACAGCTTGGCAGCTATTCAGGCTGGTGCTGGTCAGGTTGAGTGCACTATCAATGGGATTGGCGAACGAGCTGGGAATTGTTCACTTGAAGAAGTCGTGATGGCTCTCAAGACTCGAGCCGACTTGTATAAGTGCCAGAGTCGAATTGCTACGCAGCGGTTAGTACCAACGAGTCGACTTGTTGCGAATATCACAGGAATTCAGGTGCCACGAAACAAGGCTATTGTTGGACGGAACGCGTTCGCCCATGAGGCGGGCATTCATCAGGATGGCATGCTGAAAGATCGAAGCACATATGAAATCATGCGTCCAGAGGACGTTGGGCTTGAACGGACTGATCTGGTGCTTGGTAAACACAGTGGTCGAGCAGCTCTGGCAGACCGGGCAGCCGTTCTTGGTTATCAGTTGACAGGAGAACAGCTTCAGACAGTTTTCGAACAATTTAAACTGCTGGCAGATCGGAAGAAAGAAATCTATGACGGAGATATTGCAGCACTCTGTGAACAGCAATTTGCCGTGTTGCCAGAGCTTTTCGTTTTTGAAGGGTACTCGGTTTCGTGCGAAAGTGGCAATGCGCCGACAGTGACGCTTCGCGTTAAACAAGATGGAAAAAGTCAGGTAGTGTCGATAACAAGTGGCGACGGTCCAATTGATGGCATCTTTCTTGCGATTGAAAAAATAACAGGCATCACAACGGTCTGCCGTGATTTTCGGGTGCAGGCCGTCACAGTCGGGAAAGACGCTCAGGCAGAAGTGTCCGTTGAGCTTGAAGCAACTTCTGAGCGATATAGAGGACAACTGCACCGAGGGAGAGGTGTGTCAACTGATTCACTAGAAGCGTCAGCAAAAGCATTTCTTGCCGCAGTGAATCGTGTCGCCATCGGAGGCAAGCCAAGGCTTCATCCTCAGCAGCTCTGATCGCTCTGTGATTCGTTTCAAGGGTCATGTTTTTAAATAGCTTCTTCTCCTCGTTCTCCTGTGCGAATGCGTACGCATTCATCCATCGGTAGAATGAAAATTTTTCCGTCACCAATCTCTCCAGCTAATCCGGATCGGCCACTCTTCTGAATCGCTTGGATGGTTGGCTCAACGAATTCATCATTAATAGCTATTTGAAGTTGGACCTTGCGTAAGAGATTAATTGCAATTTCATGACCACGGTAAGTCTCCGCGTGACCAAGTTGCCTGCCGAAGCCTTGGACATCGAGGATCGTCAAACGAAAGACCTCAACGTCTGACAAGGCTTGTTTGACTCGTTCGAGTTTGTCGGGCTGGATGATTGCAATAATCAGTTTCACCGGATCCGCCTTTGAGTTTGTGTCAATAATAACCAGCGTACGTCATGGTACCCTTTTTAGGACTAAGCATACGGATGCCCCGACCTGAGCGAGCTAGGCGGACTGCTCACTCAAGCCATTGGGGCATCCATAAATGGAGGGTTTATAGACACAGGTGCATGGTTTGCTCACGTGTATTTAGCTGGTGAATAACGATTTTTGTTGCCATCTATGACTACTGTGCTCCTTGAAAGGATCAGCAGACACGTCATGTTTTCAAAGAAATGCGAGGGCGTTAATCATTGAGGCATCACGATAGAATGTTTGGTTACGCACTCAAGATCGCTCTCGTGGGCATATTTCCTCACAATCCTAAAATGAATCATTGCAAGTTCTGTGCCGATATGGCATGTGCCTATCGCCGCAGAAACTGGGGTTCAGTAAGACTCTGTATTTCTTGCCTGTGTGTTCCCGTTTGTACGTTTTATTGGTCAGTCAAGATTCCACTGAAGTCCCGTATTCATGCACTTGGTGCCTGTATTTCGGGCAGGTGAAAAAGGTCCCGTTATGAAGAATCTCCAGTCATGCAGAAATGACTCTGAGGCGATGCATTCACGCATTGCTCGTGAGTTCCATCTCGTAACGGGGCATGAGCTGCCGCCTCCGACGGCCGTCGAAATCGAAAACTTCTCCGGGAGCCAATTTCGCGGAGGACGACTCAAAGCAATTGAACGGCTACAGAAGATCGAGCCAATTAAATATGGTCGAACAAGGAATTTTGTCTCAGGCGATGTTACGAAGTTGTCTCCGTGGCTTCGCCACGGAGTGTTGTCCCTAACAGAGGTTCGTGATGCAGCTCTTTCAAAAGTACAGCAAGCATCGCAAGCTGAAAAACTTATTGCCGAATTGGGATGGCGAGATTATTGGCAGCGGGTTCGTGCAGCTCGCCCTGAGGGAGTGTGGCATGATTTCGAAACTCCCGCCACAAGGCATCGAGGGCAGGTAATTGACCATCTTCCAGATGCGGTTGCGCGTGGGGAAACTGGCTTGGACTGCATCGATGCATTTTGTAGAAAACTTACACACGATGGTTGGCTTCACAATCACGAACGGATGTGGCTTGCATCGTGGCTTGTTCATACTCGCAAAGTGACTTGGAGGGTGGGTGCCGCCTGGTTTCTTCAGCATCTGCTCGACGCTGATCCCGCCAGTAATAATTTTTCATGGCAGTGGATTGCGGGAACGTTCTCAAGCAAGCCATATATTTTTAACCGCGAGAATTTGGAGCGTTTTACTGCTGGGATTTATTGTGAAACGTGCCCTGCTTTCGGGCATTGTGATTTTGAAGGGACATACGAACAGCTTAATGAAAAGTTGTTTATGAATGATTCTGATGAGCGAAAAGTGAGACTTACGATACCGCCAGTAGTGTCATGGTGCTCTTCAGACATTCCTGGTAAATCGCTTGTATGGATGACTCTTGACTCACTTTCGGCTTGTTCTCCTGCCAAACTTCACTTTCCAGAATCACCGGCAATTTTTGTATTTGACCAGCACTGGCTATCTGATGAACGTCCCTCCTTTAAGCGCATAGCGTTTATTTGTGAGTGTCTAGCAGATCTTCCAGATGTGGAAATATGGTTTGGAGATACTGCTACGGTTTTGCAGGAGAGAGCTCGCGCGAATAATGCGAATGCTATCAGTGTGGCGAACACATCTTGTCCTGCCGTGCGTCAGGTTGTCGACAGGCTGGCTAGTACAACGCCAGTTGTTCCTTTTGATTGGCCGTCTTTCTGTGACGCCAGTAAAGTAAAGGATCTCGGCAGATTTTCGAGGTATTGGAACAAAGTTTCGAAGACGGCCTTGAGGCCCACGTTCACTGATGATCGGTTCTAAAGCACGCCGATCGATTCAACCCACTGGCAGAGCTTAGATGCTCTTTCCGTTTCATCTCCTAACACGATCTCACCGACAGGGAGACCGGCTTGGCGAAGTCGTTTCAGGGTTTTTTGATACTGCTGGCTCCCTTCCTCTTTGTTTTTTTCCGTGGTCGTAGTGCCAAAGAGCACCCAACGGAAACGATCTGGTGAGGCTTCGCGGATCCTTGTTCGGCGAGGTATGTCAGCATCGATCAGGCAGACCCCGCGAGCTATCGTGTCGAATCGATTTGCTCCCAGCCAAGCGAATGTCCCGCCTGCTTTTGAGCCGGCAAAGGCAATTCTGGTTGGATCAATTTCGCAGCGTTGTGCTAATGCACCAATTGTCTTTCCGACCCGCTCCAGATCTGCTTGCCGCCAACTGCCGGAATCTGAAGATGGTATTAAAACCAGGGCAACTCGATATTGGGCAACAGCCTCCCGCCAGTTTGATGTCCAGACGGTCACAGCTTTTTCTGAGAGCATCCCAGATGGCTCGTCAAAAAACACGAGAACACCAGCCGGCGGGCCATCCCGCCGTTCCGGAATAAGTGCCCACGAAGGTTCCGCTACTTCTGGGATTTCAAGCTTCACGATTGCAGGTGGTGGGGTGGCCTTATTGGTTGCGTCGAATTCAGGAACCTCATTTGGCGGTTTTTCAGGGAAAGGTGCGGTTGTGACTCGGACCTTCCGGGACGTTTTTGAGTTGCGAATCTTGAGGACAATATCAGTATTGATTGTGAGTCCGCCGAGGAGGCCGGCTAATTGGTTCGATGATGTGATTGATCGAAGAGGAAGATCGTCTTCATCGGGTTTTGGGCGAGCAGGCTGGCGACGTGGCGCTTGATGTTGTCGACGACGGGCGTGAAGAATCCCTTGAGCACCGACGCCGGGAAAACGACGGTCGACTTGCCGCGCATCTTGAGCGTCGTGCCGCGCCGCGTGTTGTAGCTCTCGACCTTCTCGGACAGCTTGGTGCCCTCCTCGAGCACGTCCATGTTGTCGCCGAGGCCGCGCTCCTGCTCGTCAATTTTGTAGCCCCGCGTCGACTCCGGCACAATCCCCGCCGG
>CAXEMW010000211.1:0-5632 GCA_963997395.1 uncultured Planctomycetaceae bacterium | reverse complement strand
TGCAGTGAATACTGTTGTGCAGGGTTCTGCCGCAGATCTCATTAAGCTGGCGATGCTGAAAGTGGCCCGTCGGCTTGTTCGTGACAAGTTGTCGTCCTTTCTTGTGCTTCAAATTCATGATGAGTTGCTCTTTGAATATCCGGATGCTGAATCAGAGCCGCTTCAGTCACTTGTTGTACATGAAATGGGAAGTGCCATGGATCTTGAAGTGCCGCTGGAAGTTTCAGTACAGACTGGATCAACATGGGCTGAGTGTGAAAAATAAAGGTCGTCTGAATGACTGTCGTTGGTCTTATCGGGAAAATTGGAGCAGGGAAAACAACAGTTTCCAATCTGTTTCGAAACCATGGTGCCATGGTCATTGATGCTGATGCTTTGACGCACGATGCGCTCAGGAATGAAAGTGTTCAGGAACAGGTTCGAGCTCGTTTTGGTACCAGTGTCTTCACGGGCAATGAGATTGATCGTTCACGCTTAGCGGAATACGTATTTGGCAATCAACCAGAACAGAAAAATGCGCTCAAGGATTTGGAGGCCATAATTCATCCGAGGGTTCGGAGTGGGCTCGAAGCACGGCTGCAGGCGATTGCTCAGAGAGAAGTCGTTCATGGAGCGGGAAGAACGGTTGTCGTGCTTGATGTGCCGTTGCTCGTGCAGTCAGGGCTTCATAATCGTTGCGATCGGCTTATCAGGCTTGAATGTGAGGATTCTGTAAGACATCAGCGATTAGCTGCCCGTGGGCTTTCTGCTGAACAGGTTGCTGCACGAGAAGAAGCATGGAGTCAAGGGTTTCCAGACGACTCGCCCTCTTTCCAAGCGGTTTCCACCGTGGATACATCAGTGGATATTGCCTATACTAGAAACGAGATCGAGGAACTTTGGGAGGAACTCACGCACGGTTCGTCCTAGCCCGTTCTCGATTCCCGCCTCCACTTCCTTCCTTTGGTTTGCCTTCAACAAGCTGGTATTGAGATCACCTGGCATCAGGCTGTGTCCACTCAATTAATTGGCGTTGTTGCAAAGCAAATCTCATTTCGAGAGCTGAAGACTGATGTCAGACAACGATCGTACTCCGGAAGATCTGCCAACTGACTCTGAAGACAAGCCACTGTCTATCGCAGAGGAAATTGCGACGGAGGTTGATGATGATGATCTGGAAGTACGTGAGCGATATGACCTGCTCAAGCAGACTGATACAAAAATTGCGGAATTGCAAAAGCTCTCCATGGCAGAACTCATCGAGCTTGCTCGGTCTGAAAAGATTGATGGAATTTCAGGTGAGAAAAAGCACGATCTTATTTTTAAGATTCTGAAAGAACGGGTAAAACTCAACGGGCTTATGTTCGGTGAGGGAACGCTTGAGATTCTTCCAGACGGCTTTGGATTTCTACGAAGTCCTGACTATCACTACTTGGCATGCCCGGATGATATCTATGTTTCACCAAGCCAGATTCGACGCTTTGGTCTTCGCAATGGCATGAGTGTGGCTGGTCAGATTCGCCCGCCAAAAGAAAGCGAACGTTATTTTGCTCTGCTACGGATCGAAGCAATTAATGGCGACGATCCTGTGCGCCTTTCGAGTAACGTGTTCTTTGATGATCTCACGCCGCTACATCCGGACAAACGCATTCAACTCGAAACCACTTCCGAAGAGCTGTCGACACGCATCGTTGATTTGATTGTTCCGATCGGTTTTGGCCAGAGGGGGCTTATTGTGAGTCCTCCGCGTGCCGGGAAAACGATTCTTATGCAGAAGATGGCGAAGGCAGTGCTGGCGAACTACCCAGAGGCGTTTGTGTTCATGCTTCTGATTGATGAGCGGCCAGAGGAGGTTACCGACATGGAACGCCATGTGCAGGGGCCAGGGTGTGAGGTAATTAGTTCCACGTTTGATGAAAATGCGAGTCGGCACGTTCAGGTAGCCGATATGGTGATCGAAAAGGCAAAGCGCCTCGTTGAATACGGGAAAGACGTCGTTATTTTTCTCGATTCGATCACGCGTCTTGCACGAGCCTGGAATTCTGAGGTTCCAAACTCGGGGAAGATTCTCTCTGGTGGTGTGGATGCCAACGCATTGCAAAGGCCGAAGAGGTTTTTTGGGAGCGCCCGGAAAGTAGAGGAGGGCGGTTCGCTGACGATTGTTGCGACAGCCCTTGTTGATACGGGCAGTAAAATGGACGATGTTATTTTCGAGGAGTTCAAGGGGACCGGCAACTTGGAGATTGTTCTTGATCGCCGTTTAGTCGATAAACGTGTGTACCCGGCAATTGATATCAATCGATCTGGCACGCGACGCGAAGAAATGCTGCTTGGTAGTGATGAGTTTCGACGAACAAGCGTATTGCGAAGAGTGCTCAGTGAAATGAATCCACCTGACGCGATGGAGTTGCTCATCAACCGTTTGTCAAAAACGAGCTCAAACCATGAGTTCCTACAAAGCCTAAAGTCTTGAGGCAACTATGCGGGTTCCACCACAATCTGTTCCACATAGCGAAGCAGTTGCAGGCTGCAAAATACATGCGTTACAAACGGCGTCAGCTCCGGGCAATGTGCGCGTCGCTATTGCTGTGTCGAAATATAATGAGGCAATCACAGGTCGACTGGTAAACGGGGCGGTCGAAACGCTCAATGCCGCCGGTGTTTCATCTGAACGAATTGAAATAGCAGAAGTCCCAGGAGCTTTCGAGTTGCCGCTTGCTGCTCATGCTCTTGCCAGTAGTGGGCAGTTCGCAGCTGTGCTGTGCCTTGGTGCAGTCATTCGCGGTGAGACAACTCATGATCAACACATAAATACAGCGGTTGCCAATGGTGTGGAGCGTGTTGGTCGGCAGCATGGGATCCCTGTTCTTTTTGGATTGCTCACGTGTGAGACGCGAAGCCAGGCAGAGGCACGGGCCGGCGGTGATGTGGGCAACAAAGGCGATGAGTGTGCGAAGGCTGCGATTGCCATGATGAACCTGTTGGAAGATCTTCCTAAGAATTGATTCAGCCTCTCCTAAGACTCCACTATATTTATCGTTTATACTTTCGATTCCCATTCAATTGTTCGGATTGCTTAACTATGTCGACCCGCCGTCGTGCCCGCGAAGTTTCTCTTCAGGTGCTGTATCAGTTTGATCTTAACCCGTCAGCTGCCTCAATAGATTACAAACCTTTTTTGTACGCACGGCTTCAAGACTCAGCATCGGTCATTTTTTCGAAGGCACTTGTTGAAGGTGTTTCGCAACACCAACAGCAGATTGACGGTCTTCTTGATCAGCGGTCTGAACATTGGCGAGTAAGCCGAATGGCTTCAACAGACCGTGCCGTTTTAAGGCTGGCGGTATTTGAGCTTGCCTGTTCTGACACGCCTGGCCCAGTTGTGGTTGATGAAGGTATTGAGCTTGCGCGTCGCTATGGTTCAGCCAATTCAGCTCCATTCGTGAGCGGAATACTCGGGCGTTGCCTCGACGATCGGGAAGAACTTCGAAAGTCATTGCAAGAAGAAGCAAACCCAGCCGATGCCTAGGTCATGTGATTCATTCCTCCTATTCTTTCACGATAAATAAATAGTCATGGCATTATTTCGCTTTGGAAAATCTGCGTCCGAGTCGTCATCAGGTGAAGAAGAACAGCCTGTTGCAGCCAAGCCCGGTGTTTTTGATCGTCTTCGGGCTGGTCTGTCAAAGACTGCACAGGTTCTCAATACAGACGTGCGAGACCTGCTGAAGCAGGAAGGACGACATGTCGATGCAGCATTTCTTGAGGAACTTCGCGGTGCTTTGGTGCGGACTGATATGGGGCCTTCTGCAGCCGAAGCCATTGTGAAAGATGTTGAGGAAAGGCTGCGATCCCGAGTTGTTGACCCAGAGGTTGTGGTCGAGTCGATTCGTCGAACGCTTTCTAAAAAACTCGCAGGAACGACTGGAGACCTCATGAAGTCATCATCCGGGCCAACGGTTATTCTGGTAACGGGTGTCAATGGGTCAGGAAAAACCACATCAATTGCGAAGCTTACTCGACGCTTTACTGAGTCGGGTCTGCGTGTTGTTCTTGGGGCGGGTGATACGTTTCGTGCTGCCGCTGTCGAACAACTATCAATGTGGGCAGGTCGTTTAGGGGCGGAGATTGTGCGTGGCGATCCTGGTTCTGATCCTGCGAGTATTGCCCATCGGGCAGTCGCGCAGGCTGTCGAAGGAAGCTTTGATATCTGCATCATTGACACAGCTGGCAGGCTTCAGAATCAATCAAACCTGATGCAGGAACTTGGGAAAATCCGTCGCGTGATAAGTAAACAGATTCCTGATGCACCCCATGAGGTGTTGCTTGTTATTGATGCAACAGCCGGCCAGAATGCTCTTGCCCAAGCAGAGGGTTTCAAGGAGGCCGCTGGCTGCACCGGAATCGTTCTTGCCAAACTCGACGGTTCCGCTCGCGGAGGGGTGATTGTGCCCGTAGCCGAACGGTTTGGGTTGCCCGTGAAATTTGTCGGGCTTGGTGAATCAGCAGATGATCTTGCGACGTTTGATCCTGAAGCTTTTGTTGATGCGATGCTGGAGGGCGTCCTGAAACCTTAAGACCCTCCCTTCTTCTCTATTTTCACATGCCGGTCGTACCGGTTTGGAAAAGTGTACGGCTTTCTTCATTGAAAATCAGATCTGTCACATTCTTGTGACGAGAAACACCTCGTAGGTTTGTTAGTGAAATTTCTTGGCGGAAAATTTCATTCCTGCCTACACGCCTAACAGGTAGCAACGGATGCCGCCTGATGATTGATACCTAAGGATTGGGGGACTTTCGAAGATGCGATTTCTTAAGTTTAAGCTGCCGTTATGGGTAGCAGCTGGCCTGGTAACTTCAACGGTTGTTGGGGCAGAACCAACGATACCGTCACAAGTTGACACCAGCATTTATGATTCATTTGCACAGGCTGAAGGGCAAGCGCCCGTCACGCTTATGCCTCGTGAAGGCGTACCCGATGAGGACGTCTATCAGTATCGTGCAGCAGCTCCAAACGAAGCCGCTGCAGAAGAGGGAGCAACACGTTACCTCGAAACAGACTTCTTATTAAACCGAGGAATTGAAACCTACGGTTTCGTTGACATTGGTATTGGTGCCAATGGTTGGGGAGCTGACTGGAACGGCCCGATCACATTTGCTGATCGTAGCTGGCAGGGTCAGATGAATCAGCTCTACCTCATCAACGAGCGGATTCTGAAGGACGAAGGAATCAGTTTGGGTGGTCGAGTTGACCTCCTTTACGGTACTGACTTTCTTTACACCGTAGCTGGTGGACTTGATTCGAATTGGAATACCGGACGTTACTATGGCTTGGCTATGCCACAGCTTTATGGTGAACTCGGAAACCAAACGCTGAATGTCAAGTTTGGACATTTTTACACGCTGATTGGTTATGAAGTTGTACCGGCGATCGGTAACTTCTTCCAAACGCATGCATACACCATGCAGTATGGCGAACCGTTTACCCATACTGGTGTACTTGGCACGTGGAATCCAAACGATCAGTTGTCCATCATCGCTGGTATCACCAACGGTTGGGATAACTGGGACGTTGGCTTGCCAACAAACCAGGCGAACCCTTCTGCCGGAAGCACGAGCAATGCATCGTTCCTTGGAGCGGTAACATTCTCCA
>CAXEMW010000210.1:0-5640 GCA_963997395.1 uncultured Planctomycetaceae bacterium | reverse complement strand
TCGCCGGCAGGCGGAGTGGTATCAAGAACTGATTTTACCGAAGGCACGAGAAACCGTCCGCGTCACTCAGTTTTTGTACTCTGAAGGAGAGCTTACATTCCTGAGGTTGCTTGAAGCACAGCGTATCCTGACAGAGACAGAATTATCGTATGTTCAATCCCAGGGAACTCGGTGGACAAGTGCAGCTGAAATTGCGAACCTGCTTCAGCTAGAAGATTTTCCACTCACGATGTCGACACCTGCAGCGATCGACCTTGAGTTTGTAAAGCAAGAAGGGGCAATGCAAAGACAGCCACCGGAACTGATACCTCCGCCACTGCAGTAACAATAGAGCCCTTCTGCGTCTTTCTTACCTTGCAGTTCCAGCAACAAATCCGCTTGGAGCGATAGCAAGTGGCAGAACTGTTTCTGCCGTGGTTCCCGAATGCGAGTCAGTTACGGTCAAGACGAGTTGGTGGTCGCCAGGGAGGAGGTTGTTTGGAAGATTCACGAAAAAGCGTGCGAAATAATCGCGTCGAACAGAAGCGCAGACCTCTACAAGGGGAGGGAGTGACCAGCTGTGGAGCCGCTTTCCGGCAGCATCATCAAGCCGTAGAGCTGTTTCAATGTTGGTTTCGAAACCTTCGTCAGATTCGCTTGATTCAATCCCAGTCAGCTCAAAGTAAACGATGACTTCACTGCCAGCGCAGAGTTCGTCTTGAGGAAAATCTTCAACCATTCCCCAGCCAAGTACTTTCTGAGCAAGACATGGTCTGTGGATGGCCAGAGGTGTTTGTTGCGCTGGTGAAGCCTCGGCATGGTCGTCCTCGAGCAAATCAATCTGCGAAACATTTAATGCCTTCGTTGATAGTGGTTGGTTCGATTGAGCTTCGGCATCCGGCTCTTGGAAGGACGACCGCATCGGAGAAGAGATGATGGCTACGCTGTCATACGTACTGTCTATTTCTTCTTCAATCGTGTCACTTGTGGTCTCGGAAGGAGCGTACTGCATTGTTTCTACCGGCTCCTGAAGAGCCGTCACGCTGGTACCTTCTTCATCGATCGCGGGAAGGTTTGAGATGCTATTCCCAGTATTCAGCACGATTTCCGTGGTGTCTGGTTCTGTGGTGTCTAGGTAGAGAGCCGGTGCTGTCTCTGTCGTTCGAAGGGCGTTGAGCGTGGCGGTGAACTCTTCGATGACAACTGGCCAATCAGCTTGCGGGGTCATTTCAAGTGTTTCAATGAGCGCTGCTTTTGACGCAGTATCAAGACTGTTTTTTTCTGATAGTGTGCTGACAGCTGCTTCGATATCGAGAGAGATGTCATGTAACTCATCCATTCCAAACTCACCCTCGTCGATATACGTTGGGGAGTCAGGAGTTTCTGGTGCATACGAAGCAGTGGCGGCTTCGTCAGAGGTCATCTTTGTCGATGGGGCAGATTCAACGTCACTGAGAACAGTGAGTTGGGATACTGCCGCGGCCTGCTCGATGCTGTCCCGAAGTGCTTCCCTCATCGAGATGGCAGAACTGCAGCCAGTTGTTATCCCGATACCGATGGCAAGCAGCGTTACGCGCAAACCGATTCCGTATAGGAAATCGCTACAAGAATCGACTCGCGGGGAAGGGTGTTTAATGAGAATTTTTGTATATGGTCGGTGCATGGAGTTTTTTGTACCGAGGAAAGCAACCGTCCTCCCAACGGCAACTCGCTGTTTTGTGGGGACAGCGGCAGCAGCTGGAAGGCATTTCAGGTGAGAAGGTAGATCTTTTTTCGGGCCTGGAGCAAGTCCAGCATTCTCAGGTAATGACGACGCGGCAGACCGCTGGTAGACTCTGCCTGGCTGACTTCTTTTGCCCATCTTTAACTGTTGTGCAGGGCCCGTTTCATGTCGCAATCAAAATCGTCCACCGTCGCACCAGTGGTACTCCGGGGGGATCTCCCGCCGAGGGGTTGGACGCATCGCCATCTACTCGACTTAGAAGAACTTTCAGCTGAGGAAATCAGCCTGATTCTTGATACTGCCGTAATGTGCAAGGAGGCCACACAAGGATGTCGCAAAAAAATCGATGTCCTTTCCGGTGCTTCTATTGTGAATCTGTTCTTTGAAAACTCCACTCGAACAAAAACAAGTTTCTCTTTGGCGGCTCGCCGCCTGGGAGCAGACGTTATTGATTTTTCGGCTTCAACAAGCAGTTTGTCCAAGGGCGAATCATTCATTGACACTGCCAAGAATCTTGAGGCAATGGGAGTCGATGCCGTAGTCGTCAGGCACGGAACACCTGGCACACCTCATCTCCTTGCTTCCCATCTTGATGTTGGTGTTATCAATGCTGGAGATGGACCGCATGCACACCCGACTCAGGGATTGTTGGATATCTTTTCAATTCGGGAACGTCTTGGTGATCTTAAAGGCCTTACTGTTGGCCTGGTTGGTGATATTGCGCATAGTCGAACGGCACGGTCGAATTTATGGGGCCTGACAAAACTTGGTGCGAAAGTGATTCTTTGTGGCCCACCCACTCTTGTTTCTGATGGTTGGCAAGAGTTTGGGGTAGAGGTGTCACATGACCTTGATGCTATTTTACCACGATGCGATGTCCTCAATCTTTTACGGATACAGTTTGAGCGACAAAAAACACGACCATTTCCCTCAGTCCGAGAATATGCCCATTTGTACGCCATGAATCGGGACCGTCTTCGTCGTGCGAAGGATGATTTGGTTATTCTGGCTCCTGGTCCCATTAATCGTGGTGTTGAGGTGACTGCGGATGTAGCAGATTGCCCTCAGTCGCTTATTTTGGATCAGGTTACAAATGGGCTCGCCGTACGAATGGCAGTACTTTGGCTCATCTGTGGAGTGCAGAGAAATGGCCTCACAATAGATTCTTCAGAACACAAGGGGCAAAAGTAATGGCATCCATGGTAATTCGTGGTGGACGAGTAGTTGATCCAGATCAGGGGATTGATCGAGTAGACGATCTGCTAATTCGTGATGGCTTGATAATGTCTATTGGTCACGATGGTAGTCAGCCGCTTGGGAAAGTTGATGAGACGATTGATGCCCATGGTTTCATTGTTACGCCGGGACTGGTCGACATGCACGTGCATCTTCGTGAACCAGGTCGTGAAGAGGATGAAACTATTGAGACAGGGACCAAAGCAGCCCTGGCGGGTGGCTTTACGAGTGTTGCCTGTATCCCCAACACCGAGCCGGCAATTGATACTCAGGCCAACGTAGAGTTTATTCGTCAAAAAGCGGCACGAGCAGATACCTGCAATGTGTTTGTTGTTGCATGTGTAAGCCATGAGCGAGAAGGGAAGGAACTTGCCGAAATCGGTCAATTGGTTGAAGCTGGGGCTGTTGCTTTCAGTGACGACGGATCACCTGTTTACGATGCCGAGTTGATGCGTCGGGCTTTCGAGTATTGTCGAATGTTCGATAAACCAATTCTGGCCCACGAAGAAGTCTTAGAGCTTTCTCATGGTGGCGTAATGAATGAAGGCCTTGTCTCCATGTCGCTTGGCCTGAAGGGTATGCCGGCAGCAGCAGAAGAAGTCATGATCGGGCGAGATATTGCACTCGCAGATGTGACTGGCGGTCGCCTTCATGTAATGCATGTTTCAACAGCTCAGGGCGTCAGTCTCATCCGTGAGGCAAAAGCACGTGGCGTTCGGGTCACTGCGGAGGCCTGCCCACACCATTTTACGCTGACGGATGAATCTCTTCGAGGGTTCGATTCAAACTTTAAAATGAGCCCACCGCTACGAACAGCAAAAGATGTCGAAGGTATTCTTGCAGGGCTTGCTGATGGCGCAATTGACTGTATTGCAACGGATCACGCTCCACACGCACCAGAAAAAAAGCTACTCGAATTAGACAGAGCGCCCTTTGGCATTCTTGGGCTGGAAACTGCGGTAGGCCTCTCTGTGACGCGCCTGATTGAGTCTGGTTGTATTGATTGGTCACGATTTGTCGAAGCCATTAGTCTACTCCCGTCGAGAATCCTTGGTATTAATCGAGGTACTCTCAGGCCAGGTGCGATTGCTGATGTGACGATTATCGATCCATCTCGTGAGTGGCAAGTAGATGTCAATTCTTTTTCATCGAAAAGCGTGAATTCACCATTTCATGGATGGACGCTACGCGGACGAGCTGTTGCGACAATTGTTCACGGGAAAGTGAAATATCGCCTCTCCAGCTAGTTGTAGAGCAATGATCATAATTGACGGGTACAACCTATTACATGCCTCAGGTGTGTTTGGTGAAGCGCGAGGGCCACTCGGATTTGAGCAGTCTCGTCGAGCTCTTCTTGACCACCTTTTGGAGTTACTTGGGGCTGAGGCGGAGCAGACAATTGTCGTTTTCGATGCGGCCCATGCCCCTGATGGTCTTCCCGCAAGATATCTTCACGGATCTATCCGGGTATGGTTTGCTCGGGAATATCCAGATGCAGATTCGCTCATCGAGGAAATGGTCGAAGAGGAATCACCATCGGGCCTGGTTGTCGTGTCGAGTGATCGGCGAGTGCAGGCAGCAGCACGCCGTCGGCGTGCGATTGCTGTCGATAGCCATGAATGGCTCACAGGGAAGCGTCGTATGATGAACGAACGCTTTCGACAGAAAGAAACCAAGCCAACGGAGCCAGGGCCAGGAGACGTTGAAGCATGGAAGCGATATTTTGGTCTTTAGCTAGATAATCTGTAGTCAGTCAGTCTTACCCCACCGAGCAAATTTACGATCAAGGGTAGATCGTTCAATGCCCAATAGTTTCGCTGCTTTTGTTTTGTTGCCACCGGTACACTCTAGCGTTGCCAGTATGTGACGTTTTTCGATAGTGGCTAACGTTTCTGGTGTAAACTTGTTGTCAACGGATTCGATTCGACCGGTATCTCCCGGGGAGGAAAGAGTGCTCAGGGCAAGGTCGGGAACATCAATAATGCTGCTCGAACTCAGGACGACAGCACGTTCGATGCAGTTTCGTAATTCACGAATGTTTCCGGGCCAATGGTATTCTTGCATTGCACCAATGGCTGCAGAACTGAAGCCCTCAATTTTTCGGCCGGTCTCTCGACTGAATACGTCTACAAAGTGATTTGCAAGTAATTCGATGTCTTCTTGTCTTTTTCTCAGTGGAGGCACTGCAATTTCAACCACACGGAGTCGGAAGTACAGGTCTCGTCGGAATCCACCACTCGCAACAGCATCTTCGAGGTGACGATTTGTAGCTGCTACGACTCGTACATCAACCTTGAGTCGGGTGCTGCCTCCCACTCGTTCGAATGCATGGCCCTCAAGCACTCGCAAAAATTTTGCCTGGATGGTGGGGCTCATCTCACCGATCTCATCGAGGAAGAGTGTTCCGTTATCAGCCAGTTCGAATTTCCCAGCCTTTTTATCAGTCGCGCCAGTGAAGGCACCTTTCTCGTGACCAAACAGTTCGCTCTCCAGGAGCGTCTCTGACAGCGCAGCGCAATTCAGGCAAACAAAAGGGCCGCTCTTGCGATCACTTGCATCGTGAATGGCTTGTGCGACTAATTCTTTACCAGCACCACTTTCGCCTCGAACAAGGACCGTGGTTTTTGTACTCGCAACCCGCTCAACCTGTGTTGTGATTGTTGCAAGGGCAGGGCTGTCACCGACCATGCGTGTTTTCTCAC
>CAXEMW010000209.1:0-5649 GCA_963997395.1 uncultured Planctomycetaceae bacterium | reverse complement strand
CAGATCTTGTGCACTGGTTACTTTCAGGACAGCGTTCCAATGAGCGAACAATTGCTTCAACGACTCAGTGCTTTAATCCTCAGAGCGGGCAGTGGGCCAACGACCTTTTGACGCGGTTTGGACTTCCTACAGATTTATTTCGACCGGTTTCTGAACCGGGACATGACATTGGTAGTATTCGCGCAGATATTGCATCTGATACCGGGCTAGGAGATGTGCGAGTGGTGCTACCTGGTTCCCATGATACTGCCAGCGCAGTAGCTGCTGTCCCAGCACTCGAACCGCCTTCATCACGACCAGACTGGTGCTACATCAGTCTTGGGACGTGGGCACTTGTTGGCGCGGAATTGGATCGGCCTTTGGTAACCCCTGAGTGCCTTGCTCGTAATTTTACAAACGAGGGTGGAGTGGGGGGAACAACAAGGTTGTTGAAAAATCTTAGTGGACTCTGGCTCGTGCAACAATGTCGAGCGAGTTGGCAAAGATCTGGAAAAAACTGGGACTGGGAACAACTGACCGCTCTAGCTGCGGAATCTAAACCACTACAAACGATAATTGATTCTGGACACCCGTCGCTTGTCGCCCCAAATGATATGCCTCAAGCGATACGAGAACTCGCACAACAGAGTAATCAGCCAGTCCCGGAATCTACCGGTGCCGTGGTGCGCACAGCCTTGGAAAGCGTTGCCGCGGATGTATCTCGAACCTTACAGGAATTAGATGAACTCGTTGGACGTCGTATCAGTAGAGTACATATTGTTGGAGGTGGCGTTCAGAATAAATTGCTCTGTCAAATGATAGCTGATGCGTCCAATCGTCCGGTGGTGGCAGGTCCTGTCGAGGCAACTGCCATAGGAAATCTGCTTGTTCAGATTCTCGCTGAAAATGGGAAAATTGATTTACGAAGTGTACGTTCTGTGGTGCGAGATAGTTTCGATCCAATAACGTATGAGCCTCAAAACGTTGCAGCGTGGAAAGAACGAATCAGTCAATGTGCTGGCCGATAGTTGTCTTTGGAACATCGCCCTTTCGTGCAATCCAGTTCCTACTGAAGAAGTTGTGATGCCAAGGCAATGATCCCAGCGGTTATCAGCACCACAACCGTACCAATCGCGATTACAAGCCATTGGTATGCAGCCCGTTCAGTCTGCTCGTCAGAGTATTCAACACTGGCTACGAAATCAGCGACAAAGCGAGAGTTGCACTGAGGGCAAATCAGTTCTTCGCCAAGGAGCCTTGCTGGCACCATAACAATGTGATTAGAAGGACAGGGTATGCGATAGTGTGTGACAGGTGACGTCATGCTGCTCGATAGTTTGCGGCAGGTCGTTTGGTCACCTGTCCGTGCTCAACTTCAAGAATTGAATCAGCGAGCGCAAGAGTACTTGGCCGATGCGTAATCATGATTACCGTTCGGTTCTTGACATAATGAGAGAGAGCCTCATGGATCAGTTCCTCGCTCGCTACATCTATCTGACTGGTAGCTTCATCGAGAACGAGTATCTCAGCATTCCTTAAGAAAGCTCGAGCAAGAGCGATTCGCTGCCTTTGACCACCAGAGAGCCGAAAGCCATTTGGGCCAACTTTTGTCTTGTATCCGTCAGGAAATTCAGCGATGAAGTCGTGAGCACGGGCCTTTCGAGCAGCTTCTTCAATTTCTTCTTCGGTAGCGTCCCATCGGCCATATCGAATGTTGTACAAAATCGTTTCGTTGAAGAGTTCTGTTTGTTGGGTGACGATTGCGATTCGTCTGCGCAAATCTTTCACTGCTAGTTCCGTGAGCGGAACGTTGTCGAGTTCAACAGTGCCTTCTGTGGGATCGTAAAATCGACATATGAGATTAATTAGCGTACTTTTCCCGCCCCCGTTGGGACCGACTATTGCCACACGTTCACCAAACTCAATGGCGACATCAACATTTTTTAGCACCGTGTCGATTCCATCGTATGAAAACGATACATTCCGCAACGCAATCTCTCGATGCGGTGATGGAAGATAGTACGGGTTTGATTTTTCTTTTAGTTTTGATGGTGTATCAAGAAGTGGATACAGTGATTGTGCTCCAACAATCCCCACGTTTATTCCTGTTATGACTCCAGAGAGTTTTCTGACTGGATCTGAAGCTCCAATAAGCATCCCGAAAAAGACCATGATTCCAGGAACAGTCATTGGTTGTTCTGTCATGGTAACCCCGAAAATTTGGGTTTCCTGATTGATCACCAACCAGGCCCCCACGGCGATCGAGGTCGCGACCATACCAATGCCAAGAACCTCAGTAATTGGATTCGCAAGCGCTCGATAAAAGTTGTGACGCAGCCCAATTTTCATCATGTGATTTGTGCTGTCCCGAAAACGATCTCGCTCGAACGATTCCATCGTATAGGCCTGAACAGTGAGCACGTTATTCAGTGCCTCAAGCATCACGTGATGAAAACCAAGTGCTTGAGCAAGAATATTCTTCGAAGCACTGCGCATTTTTCGGTTGAGCCAGACCATTAAAAACCCGACGACTGGCGCCATCGTGAGGCACGCGAGCGTTAGCTGCCATGAAATACAGAGAGCCCCGCCCAGGCACGCAATGATTTTCAAGGGTTCGGTAATCGCGCCACCAAACGTAGTCGTAATACCACCCGATAGCATATCGGCTGTGTGGGTGACTTGAGCCATGAAGCCAGCGGAACCATTCTTCATGAATTGCGTGCGATCCAACTCAAGAGCTTTGTTAAAAATTTTAACTCTGAGGTCTCTCGATATCCCCATTGCAACGAAACTGACAAGCATTGTGCCGGTGAGGAGCAGGCAGTGTTTCACGAAGGTACTGATGACGATCAGGACAACTACAAGAAGTACGGTCTGAAAAGGATCTCTCGGAATATAGCTTTCGAGCCATGGCTGGATTGCTTGAGCCGAGGAGAGCATTGCTCCCTGGCCTTTATCCTCGAGCGTGAGTGTGTCTATTTTGTTTTGAATCGTTTGCTGCTCTGCTTCTGTTCTCGCACCACCAGCTAATCGCTCGCGTAGTTGATCAATTTCCTGTTCGTGATTTGCGAGCTTTGATTCAGCTGTTTCTATTCTTTGTTGATTCCAATCTTGAAGAGATTCTCCGTTTAGGGTGACTTCGATGATTGGAAAGAGTGCTGCAATGTTTGCACCCCACAGTCCTGCAACACCAGCAGAACAAAGAAATGCCGCAAGGAGCAGTGGCCAGCTTTTCGAAGCATCACGAAGGGCGCGAAGAAAATACTTCATGAACTCGGTTTGATATATCAGGGATTAAAATGGATGGAAAACGCAGGCTGTTACGTCAATGATTTCGGGAAAGGGCAGGTTGCGGCATTTCACCTTTGAATATCTATTCGTCGGAATGGCTCCTTGATTCCAGCTGAATTTATGCATGATGATCTTGGAAGGTTTTCCATCTACGCAAAACGTTATTCTTGCGCAGACTTCGCTAAGCGAAGGGGGAAGGGTAGTCTGAGAGACTGGTTGAAAACAAGCCGAAAACAGTGGTTATTCAGCTGTTTGTGAAAGATTTTGTCGCTCTTTAGCCGCAGAAAATGTGTTTTCCAGAAGCATTGCAACAGTGAGAGGTCCCACCCCTCCCGGTACTGGTGATATTGCTTCTGCAATAGTAACGACGGAGTCGTAGTCAACGTCACCAACAAGACGGCTTGTGTTCCCGTCTGAAACACGATTTATACCGACGTCAACTACGACAGCTCCAGGCTTTACCATATCGGCCGTGATCAGTTGAGGAATGCCGACAGCGGCTATAAGAATATCAGCTTGCTGGGTGACTTCCTTTAAATTTGACGTATGGCTATGGCAGACGGATACAGTTGCATCTCCGCCTGGTCCACGGCTGGCGAGCAAGAGTGCCAGCGGCTTCCCCACAATATCACTACGGCCAACGATAACGGCATGCTTGCCCCGAGTCTCAATGCCAGCATCCAGTAGCATTCTTTGTACTCCTGCAGCAGTGCAGGGAATAAAGTGAGGTCGTCCTTGAGAAAGGAGCCCAGCGTTGACAGCATGAAAGCCATCAACATCACGGTCAGGAGGCACTGCATCGAGCACGGCCCGGGCATCGACATGATCCGGGAGTGGCAACTGAACAAGAATGCCATCAGTTGGCCCATGTTCGTCTCGTCCGATTGCTTCCACGGTGGATATAAGTTCTGCTGTTGTAGTTGATTCAGGGATTGAAAAGACATCAGCTGTAATCCCTACCCGTTTTGCTGCAGATGCTTTGCTTTTTACATAGGAGGCACTTGCGGCAACATCTCCCACAAGAACAACCACAAGCCGGGGGGGACGGCCCATTTCACGAGCCAGTGCCGCTACTTTCGGCGCAAGGTCATGCTCAATTTTTTTTGCAAGTTTTCGGCCATCGAGCCGCTGAGCCGTCATCTCTATCTCTCCGGGACTGGAATAATCAAAGACCTCACAGCAGTCTCTGAGTGCATGAAACGTGTTCGATGCAGAGGTTCTTGTTGGTTAACTGGGCTGCTCGTCCATGAATGTCATACGAAGTTGATGCAGAATTTCCTCAAGGAGTTTCTTCTCGTCGTTGGCAAGGTTCCCAGCTGTTTTCTTCTCAAGCATTTCAAGCATGTCGATAAAGTGTCTCGCAGTGTCAAGGTTCTTGAGAGATTCTTTCGTGATAGGATTTGGGATTTTTCCAAAGGCCATCAATGCCTGCGTGAACATTGTCTGAACAAGAAACTCAAAAGTAGCAGGGGGAGCTTTCATAGGGCCGTTATCATTTGATGGAACTGGTGGTTCAGTCATGAGGGCATCCGAGAGGTTCGAGTAAAAGGATTTAGCGCGAGAATATGTGCGGTGTTGATCAGGTTTTGACACCAGCGTGATGATCCACAGCTGCAGCAACAAGACCGGCAAAGAGAGGATGGGCAGCTGTTGGTTTGCTTTTAAATTCTGGATGAAACTGTACAGCTACAAACCAGGGGTGATCAGCTACTTCAACAATTTCGACAAGACTTTTATCAGGATTTGTGCCAGCAATCACAAGACCAGCTTCTTCAAGTTGCTGTCTATAGCCACCATTAAATTCGTAGCGGTGGCGGTGACGTTCTGAAATTTCAGAGACACCATATGCCAACGCGGATCTGCTGCCGTCACTGAGCAGGGCAGGCTGACTCCCGAGTCGCATCGTGCCGCCTTTTTCGGTCACGCCCTCCTGTTCGTCCATCAAGCAGATGACGGGATGCGGGGTGTCCCGGAAAAACTCTGTCGAGTGTGCGTCAGTGAGACCAGCAACATTGCGGGCAAAGTCGATTACCGCACACTGCATGCCCAGGCATATTCCGAGGAAAGGAAGATTCCGTTCTCGAGCGTAACGAACAGCTTCGACTTTCCCTTCAACACCACGTTCGCCGAAGCCTCCCGGAACGATCAGTGCATCAAATCCGGCAAGTGTTTTTTCGGCACCATGCTGCTCAATTTCTTCGCTTTTGATTGCCTGAACTCGAACTTGTGTGTAGTTCGCAATGCCTCCGTGATCGAGAGCCTCATAGATGCTTTTGTAGGCATCGCGGTGCTCGGCGTATTTGCCAACGAGAGCAATTGAAATCTCGTGCTCAGGGTTGCGGAGCCGATGCAGAATGTCATGCCATCCTTCAAGATTTG
>CAXEMW010000208.1:0-5690 GCA_963997395.1 uncultured Planctomycetaceae bacterium | reverse complement strand
TTGATTACAGCCACGGTTATCTGCGGAAGTTTCTCAAGCTTTTCAAAAACCTGTTTGCCACGGTTGCATTTTTCGCTGGCTTCCTGTGGGTTAGTGATCGAATCGATCTCTTTGATGTCGGCCCCGGCGATGAAAATCGACTTCTTTGCGCTCGTAAACAGCAGCACTTTGATGTCGGAACGTGCGGCAATCTCGTCGAGTTGCTGCTCCAGCTCTGTCAGAGCGGCACCACTAAGAATGTTCACGCTGGAATCCGGAGTATCGAACTCAAGAGTCTCAACTTCGCCGTCGATGATTCGTTTGAAAAAACTCATAGCAGTGCTGACTTGTCAGTGGTGGTAATTTCTACGTTGATGGCAGTGCTTTTGGTCGTCGCTGATGGTTCATGCCGAACGATTTGCCTTGATGTTTGTAAAAGTGTTTCTTTTTGTGGGCCACGTGGTGCCCCTGTGTGGTCATGATGCTCGTTCGAGAATGATCGCTCCGCCCTGTCCTCCACCAATACACAGCGATACCAACGCATATTGGTCACGCCGACGACGAAGCTCTTTCAAGGCCGTCAGGATAAGACGATTGCCAGTGACTCCGACCGGGTGGCCCAGTGCAATGGCTCCACCATTGACGTTGAGTCGGTTGTGTTCGAGCCTGCCGATGGCTTTGGTCCGGCCGAGTTCCTTTTGTGCGAATTGATCGGACTCAATCAGCTGCACACATCCCAGAACCTGAGCAGCAAATGCTTCGTTGATCTCAACAAATGACATTTGATCCAACTCCATACCGGATTTTTTGAGAACTGTTGAAATGGCATAGACCGGACCAAGACCCATCACGCTGGGGCTCAGCCCTTCGTACGAATACGATTTGATGTAACCCAGTGGCGACAGTCCTAGTTCGACGGCTTTCGATTCCTTCATCATCAGAAGCGCACTGGCTCCGTCAGTGATTGGGCAGGCATTGCCAACCGTCACGGTGCCGGAGTTTCGATCGAAATACGGTTTGAGTTTCGCTAATGCTTCGAGTGACTGCCCCTCACGCGGACCATTATCAGTTTCACAAACCGTTGCATACTTCGGTTGCACCGGTACAGCCATGATCTCTTCGGCAAGTTTTTCACGGCTTGCCAGAGCCTTGTTATGACTGTCGAGTGCAAATTCGTCTTGTTGCTCCCGTGTAATCCCACACTGCTTCGCAATGTTCTCTGCAGTCTGGCCCATATTCAGACCGCATACGGGATCAGACAATCCACAGACTACGCCAACAATTGGCTTCAGAAAATACGGACGGAAGGACAGTATTATTTTTAGTTTTTGAAATGCTGTTTTTGATCTCATCAGCCCGGCAAACAATGCCGTCATGTGCTCGTTATAGATGAGTGGAATATTCGTCATCGACTCCGTTCCACCGGCAATCACAACGTCATCGAATCCACTGGCGATCTTTTCGTATGCACTGGTCACCGACTCAAATCCAGAAGCGCAGTTGCGTGAGACCGTATAGGCGCGAGAGCGTTCGGGCAGCCCGGCCATTAAAGATGCCACACGTGCTACGTTGGCTGCATCGACTGGGTTTGCGACACAGCCCATAACAACTTCGTCGATAACGTCCCCATCAAGTGACAGACGATCGAGCAACTCTCGGATAACGAGCGATCCCAATTTCTGCGCGGAGAAACCCTTGAGTTCAGTGCCAGCCTTACAGAATGGTGTTCGTACGCCATCGACGATTGCAATCCGATCACTCATGGTTCGGCCTTTCTTCGGAAGTAACTCGTTCAACCGCGAACATTGGTACTGGAAAATGATGCCAGGGTTTTGACCCCATTACATGAATTGATTTGGTGTACGGTGCTCCCCACTACAACGGCATCCTGTGCCTGAAGTTATACTGTTTCAGGACGGTTCGAATTATTTCCTTCTCCCAGAGGAAATCAAATGAGAATCCCAGGAGTGTCATTCCGAAGGCATAATAGCGGGCATTTGGAATGCACTTGTTTTGGGTCATTCCGAGAGTGCTTTTAAATTTAAAAAACATTGACAGGTTAGGTTTTGAGAACGAATCCTCGAGCGTGTGATGGTAGGGCAATGCTCCTAACAAAACATGAACAGTAATTTAGAAGAGCAAAGGTATCTGCAGTGATCAGCAATACGAAACACCTGCACACAGCGGCCCAAGTTATTGCCCAAAACACAATGTTGTTTCTATGGCTGGCCCCCGTGAGTGCTTTGGCATGTGATGAACTTATTGGGGATTGGTCGCTTCAGTTGCGCTCAGGAACACCGGCTTGGATGAGCATCAATCAAACGGAGGGAAGGTGGGACGTCAAAATGCGTCTTTATGTTGGGTCCGATGGTCCCCACTCGAATGTCACAATGACGGATGGACGGCTCACATTCAAACTTCGTCAAAACAAAAAAGCAACAGATAGCAAGACAGTCGATGTCGGTATGAGGAACGGGGTCCTCGATGGAGTGGTCTGCACAACATCACAGGATGGTGCCGTCCATAATGATTCATTTACTGGCATGAAAATCCCACCCGTTCCTGCAGCACCGCCAGACCTTTCAAAAGTTCGGTTCGGTCTTCCCATAGCACTCTTGAACGGTAGAGACTTAACAGGATGGAAGCCTTATGAGCCGGACAAGAAAATGGGATGGAGTGTTCAAGATGGTGATCTTGTGAACACGACCCCAAAGACCGACTTCAGTGCGACTGGCGCCTTCGCAAACTTATGCACAAACGCAGTGTTTGAGGATTTCTGGCTGCATGTTGAATTCAATATTGGTGAAGCACGCAATAGTGGTATTTATTTGAGGGGAATGTACGAAGCACAAGTTGTCGATCGAGACAGTAGAATGCAGGGCAAGCAAGGCGTGGGTGCCATCTTTGGAAGAATCGAGCCGACAAGGAATGCGGGCAAAGAGGGGGGCGTATGGCAGACATACGATATCACTCTCGTTGATCGGCATATTACGGTTGTCCTCAATGGTGAAAAAGTGATTGATAATCAGCCTGTTTCCGGGCCGACAGCCGGTGCTGTCTTCACAAATCCAACGAAGCCAGGGCCTATCTATCTACAGGGTGACCATACAAGCGTGAAGTACCGGAATATGTACCTGGCTCCTGTGGTAAAAAACGAAATGTAAGAAGACACGGTATCACTATGATTCAATCAACTTTTTACGAGTTTACATATGGCTGTATTGAGTGAATTGCCAGTCGGAATTGTTTGTTTCGTTATGGCCGAAAGTTTTCTGGAGAAACCGACCGCGTTCGGTGTGCCGCTTGGTGCTTTGCTGCTCTTCTTCTGGGTAATGCGCGCAATTCAAGAGAATAAATCGTCAGGGCAGCAGTCGACCTCGACGCAACGTTCTGGAAATACAGGTTTTTCACCAAGTACTGAATCAATTCCACTCGCTGGAGAAGTTAATGATTCTGTGATTACCTTCTCAGCAAGTGCTATGAAAACGGCAGGTGGGAGAACTGTGTTTTCATTCACGATCAAGCTCAAAGAATCAGGTACTTTTTTTGTCGCGGCTGGACAATTACGAAATGGTCGGCTGTCTCACCAGCATTATGGGGTGACGCAGGTTACTGGCAAACAAGGTGAAACGATTTCCGGTATGGTGAATAGCCCAGGGTTTTCATCAGGGAAATGGGCAATTGGTGCCTATCGAACAACTCAGGATATTGGGTTGGCATGAAACTGCATTCACGTTTTCTGAATCAAGTCGCCACGCAAAGGTACGTGCAGCAAGGTGTCTTTGTGGTCACTGCACTTTTCCTTACTCATGGCGGGTTTTCTGTGCTGCACGCACAGGAGGCATCAGCCATCACTGTGCAAGAAAAAATATTCGGCACACCAGACCAAATCTTTGAAAAAGCAGTCTCACTATTTTTCGATGCGAAGCCTGGCGAATCAGCAGTTGTCTTTGATCAACTCATTCAGGTGCAGCCAGAGTGCCAGCCAGGCCTCTGGCAGCGTGGTCTTGCTCTGTACTACGCCGACAGGTTTGTAGAAGGCCAAAAGCAGTTCGAATTGCATCGCACGGTCAACCCAAATGATGTTGAAAACCCTGCCTGGCATTATCTGTGCGTTGCCCGGGCTACATCACCAGAAAATGCTCGTCAGCATATGCTTGCTGTTGGACAGGATTTACGAGTACCAATGAAGCAAATACTCGAGCTCTATCAAGGAGATGGCAGCGAAGAGAATGTGCTTATGCATGCAGCCCGCGGGGATAGTCAGCAGCAACGCAATCAGTTGTGTTACGCTCATCTTTATCTTGGTCTCTACGCTGAGGTAAATGGAAATATTGGAAAAGCCAAAGATCATATTCTCCAAGCGGCCGAGACCTACAGTATGGATCACTACATGGGTCGAGTTGCCAACGTGCATGCCAGAGTACGAGGCTGGCTCTTACCTGTTGAATGAATTTGAACATTTTCATGTCAAGGTGGCACGGATGAGTGTGAATGACTTGCCTTGTTGACGCCTCGCCCTTTCAAGAAGATGATTTCTTGTTATTGAAAGCTATGAAAGAAAGAGGGCATTGTTTGTGAGCATGAGCGACAAGGCGGATACCTCGTCAGCTGCACCGCTTCTTTCTCAGTGCCTTGTTGCTGAGTTCTGCGGCACATTTGGCCTCGTGTTCATTGGGACTGGCGCACTTGTTGTCAATGGAATGACGGGTGGCGATATTACTCATGTTGGCGTGTCACTCTCTTTTGGCTTAACCGTACTCGCAATGATTTATGCCTTTGGTGATGTGTCTGGGGCTCACATTAACCCGGCAGTGACTGTTGGATTCTGGGCTTCAGGTCGCTTTGATGGACGACGTGTCCCCGGATATATCGCGGCCCAGTGCGCAGGTGCCCTGACGGCAAGCGGTGCCGTGCGATTGCTCTTTCCTGCCGCTGCATCTCTTGGTGGAACCGTGCCAAGTGGGGCCAGTTCTCAGGCTTTTGTATTAGAAATTATTCTCACTCTTATTTTAATGCTCGTGATCTTGAGCGTTTCTTTTGGTGCAAAAGAAACGGGTTTGTTAGCTGGCGTTGCCATCGGATCCGTGATTGCTTTTGAGGCGTTATTTGCAGGTCCAATAAGTGGAGCTTCGATGAATCCTGCTCGGTCACTCGGGCCAGCAATCATAGCTGGTGATATTCACTCTCTGTGGGTCTACCTCGTTGCCCCCGTTCTTGGTGCACTACTCGCCGTACCACTCCACCGAGTCATTCATCGTCATCATGCGATATGATTCGATTAATCGTTCCTGCATAAAAACATCTGGATTGTAAGGAGCGAAGAACCGATTCATAAGAGACCGTGGTTTTTCGACATTGGATGGTTAATTGATTTGCGCTAGACTATTTCGTATCAGGCAATGGTTTTTAGCCGTTGAGGTTTGTGCAATAGGGAAAAGAATGAAAAGTAAAAACGTAGCAGTATTGTTTTTTGGAGTTTGTTGTTTGGGAGTGAGTTTTCATGTTGCGAACCATTCGCTAGCCGAAGAAGTAGCAATTCCGGGTTTCGTTCCAGGAGATACGCAACCTGATACAAATCCTCCAGCTATACGTCATAAAGATGGATGGCTTGTGCCCTACGAAGAAACGATTCCTGGTTCAGACGTTACATTTCAAATGGTACCAGTTCCGGCGGGTACATTTCTCCTGGGTAGCCCTACTGATGAAGT
>CAXEMW010000207.1:0-5817 GCA_963997395.1 uncultured Planctomycetaceae bacterium | reverse complement strand
GATACAGGTCGAAAAGAACAGTTCCTTATGCATTTTCCGCATAAGCACCGGAGTAGTTATTTCACCTCCTACCGTGACGGTGATTGGAAGATCATTTATCACTACCGACCGAATGATAATCCAGCGAAGACACGGTATGAACTTTTCAATCTGGTGACTGATCCATACGAAAATGAGAACCTGGCGGGAACTAAACCGAAGGTATTGAAGAGAATGATGGCTTCACTGGCAGCCTCGTTACAAGCTGAATCGGCGCTCTATCCAGTAGATGCCAGTGGTAGCGAAATGCCCCCAGAAGTTCCTTAAGAAACGTGTTGTTATTTTTGGGGCACCAGAAGGACGGCATCGGCGTGAGCATTACCACCAGCGTCGTCTGTGCCAATTGTCACGGTGATCTTTTCACCTTTCTCAACTTCGACCTGCCCAGCCTTGCCAAAGGTATCTTGGATGGGTGGAACTTTTTTCATGTTGAATGTGATGGAGGTCACCGCATCGCTTGAGTGAACGGAGACTGGTACAGAATTGCCTCGGTTGGGGTGTGGTTGCCAGGTAACAAGGACGTCATAGTTCCCTTTTGCTGGTGACTTCAGTGTGAAAGTAGCTGTTGCATTACTTCCGGCAGGTGCGTAGTGGTACCCATGTCCAACGTAGCCCTTCAAGCCTTGGCTGGTCTGCCATGCTCCCTGATAGGTGGCGTCATGATCATCCTGAACAATGCCAGAGAGTCGTTCTGCAAGCCCCACTGGATCAATACCCGTGGGTGGTCCACCTGAGCTGGCCAGCGGCATAGCATCATCAGGTATTTCGAGCGGTGCCGTAGGCGTTTCGCGGCAAGCTTTTCCCGGGACGCGTAAGAGTTCAGCTAATTCTGCCCAGTGATTTTTGTAGACGCTACGAGGTGTCTGACCGTGGCGGATTGCGACACTGGCCGCTTTGCCCACGACTTCACCCATCATGCCGCATGTCTGCATCACACGTGTTGTACCAAGAGCTCTATGCGTAACGGAGATACAACGTCCCGCCAGGAAAAGGTTGTGAATCGTTCGGGAATACAAGCAACGATATGGAATTGGATACCCATACGAGCGATCCACGCGTCTGTCATGGACAGCGATTGAAATGAAGGGATTGTCAGGGAATTTTTGAGCGTATTGTTCTTTAGGATAATGAAGATCGATTGACCATGTAGAGGGCACGCACCCATCGGAAAATTCACGCTTTGAGACAATGTCCTCCTGCGTCAAGACAACATCACCAAGAACCCGACGGCTCTCGCGTGGTCCTCCAATGTAAGCTATCCATGTCAGTTTGGCGTTTGTATGGTCTTGTGCACCGCCGCCATTCTTCATTGCCTGAAACGCACCAAACACGGCTCGGAGATTCCAGTCGCGAATTCCCTCCGCGTCGTGCAAAGGATCTTTGTCAAAGCCACTTTCCCAAAACCATTGCCCATGGTGATCCCGTGGATAGGGGAAGTCGTCCATTGTGAGCGGCAGTGCCCAAGGAGTTTCAGGGAAATCTTGCTGTTCTGTGGTATCAGCCCAGGCCCACATGTTACTCATGCCCATTCGACCGTTTGGTTCCATGACCGTTTCAGCACCCGCTTTGAATGCAATAGTTGCGTGTCCAGTCGCGTCACAGAAAAGCTTGCCCGTGAATAGATGAACCTGATTGGTTCGTGTATCGAGAGCAGTTACGTCTTCGATATGCGTTTGACCTTGGTCTGTCCCAACACGAAAAGCATGCATGTTTAAGAAGAGATCAATACGATCTTCGGCCCGAACGACGGCTTCTTTTTTTGAGTCACCGAACTCTTCATATGTTCCAGGGCTTTTCTTGGCGTTGTCACGAAATTCTTCAACAATTTCACCAATGCGAGGATACTTGCCCCGGCGAATGAGTCCTTTGGCCCAGACCCGAACCTCACTTGATCCATTGCCGCCAAGAACGGGACGGTTCTGAATCAGTGCAACAGTTAGCCCCATGCGGGCGGCTGATATACTTGCGGCTGTGCCTGCGTATCCACCACCAACGACAACCAGATCGTAGGGGCCGTGTGTGATTGGTGATTCAGGTATATCAAGCAAAGCCCGCCGCCAGCTTGGAAGTACGCTCGGGTCATCTGGTGGTGGTTTTTTGGTTGGAGTGAGTGCGATGCAGTCACACCGTCCATCAAAACCACTGAGGTCATGGAGTTTAATTGTATTGTTGCCTTCGGGCAGTTTGACCGAGCCACCATATTGCCAGTGCCAGTTAATCCCCGCGTTACCAAATGGTTGAGATAGATAGGTGTCGTTGATTGCAATCTGAAACACACCGGGTGTGCCAGGTGCTTCCCAGCGTGCAACCCAGTCCTTGGTCCGTACCCAGACCTGGTAGAGCCCAGCTGATTCGACTTGGAATGTAGTTGCGGCATCAGATACAGGCTTGCCGAGCCCATGTGCGAGAAGGTAGGGCGACCCCATTTCTTCAATAAACTGGGTGTCAAGTTTCCAGCCGCCATGCGTTTTGAAGCTTTCTGCTTCGAGAAAGATGGCTGTTGGATTGCCGTTCACGGCAGAGGCAACGGCAAAATACGTTGAAAATACTAGGCAACTGCGGAGAAAAATTTGCATGGATCACTCATTCTGTGCGTCGGGACCTTTTGTTTGAGATATTCCCATCCCATTCTAGGAAATTTCCTAGATTCGTTTCAGCATTTTTCGAATTGTTTGGCCCAAAAAAGTTTTTTTGATAGAAACTGCCGGAATGAGCATTTGTTGCGTCGAATATTGGTAAAAGACAATCGCCGAAAGAAACATTTCATTGGGCCGATGTAATTCTTGCAAAAATTCAAATTTGCAGTTGGTATGACATCGTACAAATGTGAATACGCATTTCTATCTTTATTCAAAAAATGCAAGGTTATTTCTTGGCTCAAGACTATGAAATAGTACACAAAAGGGTTTACTCTCATCGAGTCGTTTTAGGCCGGAACCTTGAAGGCACCGTGGTTCAGAAGTGAAGTGATCAATCGAAATATGAGGGTTGGTTTAAACAGTGACGTTGTACGTGTTTCCTTCCTATGATCGAAATGGGTTTGTTGCCTCGATTTGTGGTGCCATGTGATTGTCATGACGCTTGCCATTGGTCTTGTGGCGATGGTTTATGCAACAGTGGGGCATGCTGGAGCGACTGGCTACATCGCGGTCATGACCTTGTTCGGTCTTTCGGCAGAGTCTATTCGTCCTGTGGCTCTCATTTTGAATGTTGTTGTCGGTGTTATTACCGCTGTTCAATTTTCGAGGGCAGGTTACCTTCGAACACAGCTCATTCTCCCGCTCATCTGTGGCAGTATTCCTGCAGCTCTGGTCGGTGGGTGGCTCACCCCGCCGGTTCCAGTATTGGAGATGATTGTGGGCTGTGTCCTTATTCTCTCGGCAGTCCGCATTGGATACAACAAGGACCTGCAGGGAAATACAATGAATAGGCAGTCGCGGTTGGTGCGAGTAACACTCGTTATGGCAGGTGTGTTCCTCGGACTTCTGTCGGGCTTGACCGGTGTAGGTGGTGGTGTATTTCTAACGCCAGCTCTTTTGGCGATGAGGGTCGCACCAGTGAAACAAGTAGCTGCAACATCGGCCGTCTTTATTGTCGTCAATTCGATAGCCGGGCTTGTCGGATGGATGTCCGCAGGCAATACGCTGCCAGGTATCGCTCCAGGGCTTCTCGTTGCAGTTGTGTTCGGTGGGTTCGTTGGTTCTCGTCTGGGTGCATTTCACTTGACGCCGCAACTACTGCGAGGGTGCATTGCCTGCGTCCTTGTTCTTGCAGGCGTGAAATTAGTGCTTCACGCTATGTGGGGTTCTGGCGCGTTGCCAGTATATGTTTAGCGACCCCAAGAATGACCACCGTGCTGAGGCCCAAAAGGCCTGCCACTGCCACATAAAGGATTGCCGCGAGAGCAGGTGGAGCGTCGAAGCGAGCCCGTCCAAGAAGTGTGACAATTGATGCATAGATGAGTAAGAGCCCCGACGCACGGCTTGCAAGCAGAATGAGTCGGCGTTGAAAAGTTTTTGAAAAGTGAGCCCAGGCAGCACCCCATGATAAAAGTGGGAGCCACTGAAGCGCATGGATAACCACTCCATGCGGAAATTTTGGTACCCCCGCAGCGCCAAATTGAGTTGGTGGCAGCCCATGCTGCATGCGGAGGTCTCCGCTGATGTTGATAACGATTCCAAGAAGGCACGAGATGGTCAGGTAGAGGAGGCCATATTGAATCGCAATAACCATTGGTGTGGGCTGTGATAGAGGCTCTATGAATGACCGCACAGTTAGAAAAATAATGACTCCTGTAACCCATAGGATGAGTAACCCCATCAGGTTATAAATTGCAGAATCAACCAGTGTGGAACGGTTGAAGTGGCTCGCAACTCCTCGCCATTGCTGCAAATCGATCAGTCCAACTTCTATAAGTAACGCCCAGGCTGCTGTCGAACTTAGGAAACCGTCATATTTCCATCGAGAAAGACTCGCCCAGACCCAGCCCATTGAGATGCTTGTAAGTCCGGCCGAAATTCCAAAGAGGATGGGTTTTCGCCAGCTTACTTCGCCCTCCCATGGACCGCCGTACAGAAAATATATTCCGAGATGAATAATCCCACTGGCGACTAGGACAGCGCCCAAGTAAGTAAGAGGCTTAGCCTGTTTGTTTTTCCACCACGCAGTATTGAATTGATTCATAGCGCGAAAGTTGTTTGGAAGTCCCTGAGGCTATTGCTGCCGACCATTACTTACCAGGCTTGGTTGAATCAAATGTGATCCAGGATTTACAACCACTGTAGGAGTCCTCCCAAGGAATACAGATTGCCGGTGTTACAGGGTGGACAGTGACAACCAGAACATGAAGGTTTTGCTCCCAGCGATGAAATCGCTCGGTCACAATCGCGTCGGACCAGACATGACGAGGGCGGAGAGCAGCGAGTTCATCCGGTTCACAAATGGTGAATGACTCGGTAACGTGAATCCTGTGTCGAAATTCGACGGTTCCTTCTGGAGGTCGATCCTCATCAATTGTAATGAGTAGATCCTGTGCAGACGGAATGAGGTGGTCTTTTGATTGATGAACAAACGTCGGGAAAAGATAGAACTCATCTGCCAGAAGCTGAAAGCTTCCCCCAGGCTCAACAATTCCTCCCTTTCGCAGGATGATATCCTGACGACCAGTAATGAGTGCCCTACAGATTACCGCCCACTCCTTAAACGCAGTGGACGGACCGATCTTTTGGTGTTCCGAATCAGGGTTTATCACTTGCGAATATAGATGCCATCAGCCTGAAGCTGGATGATAGGAAGAGCAAGTTTGGCATTGAAACTGGCAACACCGCGGATTACTACTTCTTCACCATCCTTGACACCGAACAAGTCGCGTGCATCAATTGGCAGTTCCTTGTTGTCGCTACCAACAAACTGCACAGCAACCATTGGTGCCTTAGCCAGTCGCTTTTTACAAAATGGACAGTCGTCCGCATTATGGCCTGGCTGACTGGCATGGTCATCCGGAAGTTGAAGCATCGCAAACGAAGCCTTGCCTTTGACGAAGGGATTCATCCCCTTCGATCCGGCAATACGTCCTGCGATGACGAGCTGTTTTGGTGCTTTTGCAACGGCTGCTTTTGCCGCTGTTGGTGTCATCGCACCTGCTGGCTCACTTTTGAGCATGAGGCTTGATCGGACGTTGTCTACATCGATACTCGCTGCAAGCCCGCTGGAACAGACGCTCAGTTGGCTTCCGATGAAGACAGCGAACGCAAGAGCAGCCGTTGATCGGGATAGTGC
>CAXEMW010000206.1:0-5826 GCA_963997395.1 uncultured Planctomycetaceae bacterium | reverse complement strand
AACTGAAATCCATGAATTTGAGACCAAAATATTATTATTAGTATCTAAAGATATTGGCACTCTGATATACTTATCAGAGCTATCAGAATTCTCTTGATTAGCAGACACCTCGCTACCATCTGAAGGTAAAGCGATTGCCAACACAAAAAACGAAACAAGAAGCCATTCCCCATCACTCGGTCACTTCCCCATTGAGTACGTTTCAAAAAATTATCACACTGCCATAACCATTTGCACGAATGTCTTTCATTACATATCACATTGACCGACTTACCAAAGGGAACCGGTACCGTCACGTGCCAATTTACCATTGCTAACTCTTTACTAATGACCTTTTGCAAAAGAATTCTTCTCCGTCTTTTTGTCACAACAATAGAGTGAGTAGATTACTTCTTACTCGAACCAATACCGATCACTTGCCACCGACGCAATGAACGAAATCTCTCAGCTATTGGGCTTGTGTAATGATCACCCCGCCTCTGAGCATCTTGTTTCTTACGCAATGCCAACCGGCAAACTGCTCTTGGAGTCGACCAAAGACTAAACACCCTCGATGACTCTCCAGCATCTAATCGAGTGAAGTCTTTTCAAACTTTTCCTCGAATATCTGCACAGGGTCATAGTCTGGCTTGCCATACAGTTTCTGCTGCCGATCGATTCGACAATTTGGGTAGTAATCGAAAATCTCACCCTGCCCCAAAACCCTGGGATCCCCCTGAGCCTCAAGTTCGGCCCTTAGTTGAAGCCAGAGTTGGTTCGCAGTGTCTGCGAAGGCTGGATCACTTGCCAAATCTCGAACACAATCAGGGTCGTTCTGCATGTCAAACAATTGTTCAGCAGGCCGCTTCCCGAAACTCATGTCGTACCATTTGTTTTTTGCGGTGCCGTGAGTCAGGTTCGTCAGAAATTGTTTTGTTGGTGAGTCATCACAATTAAGCAGTCCGTATTCGGGATCACCGACCGGCCATCGATGCGGTTCGAAGTTACGAATATATAAATACCGATCATTGCGTAGGGCTCGTGATGGATACGCGACTGAGAGGAGTTCTCCATCGGTCCGACCAATATCGTGTCGCTCTTTCCCCAAAAGCGTGTGATCTCGCTTTGCATCAATCCTGCCGGAATCAGTGGCCACTAATTGTGGCACAAAACTGCTCCCTGTCATCTGATCATCCAGTGGCACCCCGGCGACTTCCAACAGCGTTGGTGCAAGATCTGGAAAGGTAATAAAATCGGTTACCGTCCGACCAGGGTTGATACGATCACCCCAACGAACAGCAAACGGAACATGAAACCCATCATCGTATATCTGGCCTTTGACTCGAGGAAACGGCATGCCATGGTCTGACGTTGCGATAATCAGCGTATTCTCAAGCTTGCCGCAGGCTTCAAGATGTTTGAGCGATTGCACGATGTGCTTGTCATACCACTCAACTTCAATGGCATAGTCGGCGAGATCACCTCGAATGGTTTCATTGTCGGGATAATAGTCAGGAACAACGACGTCAGCGAGATCTCGACCGTCTAGTTTCCAATTATCTAAGCCATACCCTCGGTGCGGCTCCTTTGTTCCAAGCCAAAAACAAAACGGCTTGTCGTCTGGTGTTGCCTTTAAAAATGCTTCAAAGTTTGCTGCATAATCAATACTATTAATCCCTTTATACGGCGGCTTCTTCTGAAGTTGATTCCATGGATGTCCTGCTGGGTTATCTGCTTTCCGGCTTTTGCCAGCATCTTCGGTCTTCCAGATACCTGGCCCCCACCCTTTACCAGTGAAGCCAATTGCATAGCCATGTTCCTCAAGCAGATAAGGGTAAAACTTCCACTTTTCAGACAGAAAGGGATTGTGATTACAAGCTTCCTCCAACTGCCATGAGTAACGCCCCGTCAGCAGGCAGGCACGTGCTGGAGCACACTTTGGATTGCAGTTATATGCCTGTGTAAAGAGCACGCCCTCTCTCGCAATTCGATCAAAACCAGGCGTCTTCACATACTGACATCCATATGCACCAAAACTATCCCGTGAGGCATCGTCAGCGATAATAAAGAGAATATTTGGTTGATCAGCAGCCACCAGCGCTGATGTCCAAAACCCAATGAGCAAACCAACAAAAAACTTCATGAAACTTTCCCCACCCTGAAATCAACATGTCCAAATAAGAAGCTCCACGCTCTCAACTTGGCAGCTGAAAAAATCAATCAGACACTCGAAACAGTTTACCAACTTGCTGGGAAAGTTTGTTTCGTAAACCTGCAACCTCTTGCCCCGGCTGATGGATGAGGAATGCACCTACCAGCTGCCGCTTCCGATCAACAACAAGATAGGCTCCCATCGCACCACCGTGAAACACACGATCTGCCAAATCTTGATTATCGATGTCATCACAGTTCCAACCAAGCCCGTACCTTCGCGTCACCTTCTGTGGCAACTGCAATGTCCGCATCTCATCAATCGATTCCCTTGAAAGCACCTGTTTGTCATGACACACTCCATTTTCAAGGTGCATAACTCCGAATGCTGCCAGTTCATCGAGTGTCGTAAAGAGTGATCCACCAGGCAGAATAAAACGAAGCTCTCCACCTGTGCGGGATGGTTGTCTTTCCAGCACACCACGGCTTTGTCTACTGTAGGCCGTCGGCACAGCCTCTCGAATTTCTTTTGACGGTAGGTATGTCGTACGACTGAAGCCTAGGGGGTGGAATAGCACCTCCTGAGCAATCTCCTCAAGTGACTGATCAAGTACAACTTCTGCAATTCGTCCTGCAACACAAAAACCGGAGCCGGAGTAGATAAACTTTTTTCCTGGCTGGCACTCAAGTTCATGCGTCGCCATACGACTGACAGCTTCACCAAGTGGTCGCTGAAAGTTGCGTATCAAATCAAGCTTTTCAGCACTGATTCCCTTGTTTCCCCAGAAGCCTGCTGTGTGTGAAAGAAGGTGCCGAATCGTCATCCGGCGAGCGAGATGCTTCCCCCCTTTCACTTTCATGTCTCTAAACTCGGGCAAATACTTTTCAACCGGATCGTCCAGCGTGAGTTTCCCTTGATCCACAAGAGCCATGACAACACTGGCGAAAAACGGCTTCGAAACAGAAGCGACTGGCACCAATTCATTCGTAGTGAAGGCTCGCTCCGATTCAATATCTGCAAACCCAAATGCCTCTCGGAAAACGACCTCTCCCTGATGTGCAATCAAAAACGAACACCCCGCGATGGCCTGCTGGTCAACAGCGTGCTGCAGGACACCAGCGAGTGAATCAAGCTGCTGCTGGTTCAACCCATGAGCATGTAGATCTGTCGTTACTGGCAAGGCACCTTCCTGGCCAAGACCAATGGAACAGAAACTACAACTCCAAGCCATCGTAACTGTGACCAAAAAATGATACGCCCGCATACTGTTTACCTACTCTAACCTAGTCGTCCTAGTTGTTCTTTAATTCATCAATACCAAGTGCACCATCGCCATTCGCATCGAATTGCTGAAAACGTTTGGTCAGTGCTGCAACATTCCGGCCATCAGGGTTGCCAATGAATTCCTCAAGCGTGATTCCACCATCACTGTTGCGGTCACGGGCCTGAAAAAATTTTTCTGGCGATCTATCCTTCGGCGGGATAGCCTTTGACCGCTTTTGTTGCTTTGGCATCGCCTTGCTTTTGACATCTGACAAAACAACTGCAGGATAGTCTGCGTTAATGCCGGACAAATGATCGAGTAACTCGGCCTTCAGTGATGCATACATCTCAGGGTGTTCTGTCCGCAGATCATTCGTTTCAGCAACATCACGCTGAAGATCAAAGAGCTCGAGATCTTTCTGAGAAATTTCAGCCGCCAGAGCATCCCAATCTGGAGAATAATCACGTCCTACACTGGCCCACAACTTATAGTCGCCCCTCCGAACACCAATATTTCCCCATAGCTCAAAAATCATAGTCCGCTCTGGAACTGGCGTTTCTCCATCTGAAAGCATGTGAGGTAAAAGAGACATCCCTCGAAGAGGATTCTTTCCATTGCTTTCAGGAACAGTGAGACCAGCCGCATCCAATAATGAAGAAAATATATCGCAGTGCATTACGTGACTATCAGACACGAGGCCACTCTGAGGGATTTTGCCTTTCCAATTCACGAGAAAAGGAACATTGAGCCCACCCTGATAGGTTGTGGCTTTCCCTCCCCGTAGTGGACCATTGTTCCCGGGAAACCTTCCGCCAGCAGCACCTTCCTCCATGGTGCAGCCACCGTTATCACTGACGAAAACGATGAGCGTATTTTCGGCAACACCAAGCTCATCTAACACACTGACCAGTTGACCAATGTTGTGGTCCATGTGTTCGAGAATCGCAACATAGTCACTCCGAAGAAAACTCACTCCACGATCAAGAGCTTTTTTCACCCAGGCCTCTGGTGCCGAGGCTGGTTTTGACTTCTCAACGCGGAGTGGGCCATGCACCGCGTTGTAGGCCAGATAACAGAAGAAAGGAGATTCTTTACCGGCATTCTCTCGAATGAAGTCTTCTGCCCATTGGGTGAACAACTCGGTGGCATGCCCCTTTGCGAGAGGATCGTGTTCACGATTGTGCATGATTTTGGAACGAGATCCACTAATCCAATATGGGTGCGCGCCACCCAGAAAACCGCGAAACTCATCAAACCCACGATCATTTGGAACTTCGCCCTCAAGAGAACCAAGATGCCATTTCCCAAAGGCGCCCGTTGCATAACCGGCCTCAGAAAGATACTCAGAGAGCATTTTCACATCTCGTTTAATTCCACGGTACCCAGAACTACCGGGTGGCTGACTACCGGGGCCACGCCACATGCCGTTTTCAGTTGAGTACTGTCCGGTAAACATGCATGCCCGAGAAGGGCCACAAAGCGGAACAGTGTGGTAATTCGGAAACCGTACGCCAGTACGTGCCAGAGCATCCAACGTTGGAAGACGTACTTCAGTATCGTCCCAGTTGGACGGCAAGTCTCCCCAGCCATGATCGTCAGAAACGATGAAGAGAATATTCGGTGCAGCAGCATAGCAACGCATACCAAAAATGCTTACCCCAACCAGAACAAGCACACTCAAAAATGACATTTGATTTGTTCTTACAACACTCTTCATTCTTCACTCCCATTAAAGTCCGTATATCTGACCTGAGGATTACATAGCAGACAGGTACATCTTTTGCTTCTTAGTAGCCCATGTCACATCAACTCAAAAGTTTACACCTGTCGTCACCACTGCCGTTTCGGCGGTTTGTAGGTGGGCCCTGGTGGCTCATGGTGAACAGGAATCCATTTCTGCATATTCTTTTTAACGGCAGCAAACTGCGGATTGCCTGCGAGGTTCTTCCACTCCCACATGTCATTGGCGTGATCATACAACTCTTCAGAGCCATCTTCGTAGACGATATACCGATACCGACCTGACCGAACGCCATAGTTCTTATATCCAAACGTGGTAACTGTTGCCTCATCCCACTGAGCCTCGGGATCTTTCATCAAGACTGAAAGATCGTTTCCTTCAAGTTGTTTCACAGGTGGCATGCAGCCGGTCAACGAAGCCAGGGTCGGATAGATATCAAGTAGGTTGACCGGCTTACTACAAACCGAACCCGCCTTGGTCACCCCGGGAACAACCCAAATGCAATTAACCCGAGTCGCTCTTTCCCACAGAGAATATTTTCCCCAGCGGCCCTTTTCACCATGATGAAACCCGTGGTCGCTCCACAAAACGACAATGGTGTTGTCGGCATACTTGGACTTTTCGAGTGCCTCAACAATCTCACCAACGAGGTCATCAACCATCGCTGTGCATGCTAGGTACGCCTGAATT
>CAXEMW010000205.1:0-5838 GCA_963997395.1 uncultured Planctomycetaceae bacterium | reverse complement strand
ACCTTTAAATTTTTTAAAAATAACTTAATAGATTCTCCTTTGTGTGCACCAATATCAAAAATTAAATTAAAGTTGGTATATTTATTTTTTTTTAAAAAATTTATTATTTTTTTGTTATGAAAAAAATCTAATATACTAATTATAAATATAACTATTTTTTGAATCATTTTCTTGTTAAAAAAATTATTTTACCAGATCTTATAACTACTTGTTTTTTATTAAGATCACAATTTGAGCTTAAATTTTCACAATTGCTAAAATTTAATAACAATTCGTCCATTTGTTTTTTAATCCGAAAATATTTGCAGCATATGAAGCAGCCGGAGCGACCATCCACGAAGTTGAGTTGCCACACGCCACCTACGGTGTCCCGACGTATTATCTGATTGCCCCAAGTGAAGCCTCTAGCAATCTCGCCCGCTATGATGGTGCACACTATGGCCACCGCTGGGATGGCACCCCTTCGGATGATCAGGGTATTACTACATTCGACTCACCACTTGTTGAGATGTACTGCCGCAGCCGGGCAGAGGGATTCGGCCCTGAGGTCAAACGCCGCATCATGCTTGGTACCTACGCACTCTCAGCCGGCTATTACGACGCATACTATGCCAAGGCGCTCAGAGTACGACGACTCATTCGAAACGATTTTACACAGGCATTTGAAAAAGTTGACTTGATCGGGGGACCCGTTTCCGCGACGCCAGCATTCAAACTTGGTGAAAAAACTGACGATCCAGTCGCCATGTATCTTGTTGACCTGTACACAGTTGGAGCGAATCTCGCTGGTATTGGTGGCATTTCATTTCCCTGTGGTTTCACCAAGAGCAACCTGCCAGTCGGCTTCCAACTCCAAGGCCCAGCCCTTTCAGAGCCACTTTTACTTCAGGCTGCTCATCAATACCAACAGACCACGGACTGGCACCTTCAACGAACCACCGCGATCTCCTCCTAACTCTGCGTCTCCTACTACCACTATGACTGCTGAATCTCACCATCCATTTACCACTGTTATCGGCCTCGAAGTTCATGTGCAACTTCAGACGGAGACCAAACTCTTCTGTGGATGTGTCACTACCTTCGGGAGTGCGCCGAATACTCAGGTATGCCCAACCTGCCTCGGACTTCCAGGCTCTTTGCCCGTGATGAACAGACGCGCTTTTGACTTGTCTCTTCGAGCTGCCCTGGCATTGAACTGCAAAATCGCGTCATTCACAAAATGGGATCGGAAAAACTACTTCTATCCCGACCTCCCAAAAGGCTACCAGATCAGCCAATTTGACCTCCCGTTCTCATATGAGGGCCATCTCGAGGTAACTGATCCGAAGGGAGCATTTGAACCAAGAAACGTGCGAATCATTCGCGTGCATCTCGAAGAGGATGCTGGCAAAAGCATGCACGACGAAACCGCTGGGACAGCTGATAGCCGCATCGACCTGAATAGAACCGGAACGCCTCTGTGTGAAATTGTGACTGAGCCAGATCTGCGGAGCCCTGAAGAAGCCCGCGCATGGCTTAACGAACTCAAGTTATTGCTTGTCTATCTCGGTGTAAGTGATTGCAACATGCAAGAGGGGAGCCTTCGTGTTGATGCCAACGTCAACCTTCATATACCGCAGCCCGATGGCCGAGTTGCAAAAACACCCATTGTTGAAATCAAAAACATGAATTCATTTCGTTCCGTTGAACGCGCCTTGGTCTATGAAACCGAGCGGCAATGGGGTGAATGGCAGGCCACCCACGCTGAGATTGGCAGCATGCCAAAACAGACACGTGGCTGGGACGACTCTGCCGGCGTGACGCGTGGACAGCGACATAAAGAAGAGTCGAGTGACTATCGATATTTTCCCGAGCCCGATCTGGTGCCAGTGACAGTCAGTGAAGAACAGGTCGCTACCGTGCGGGCAACAATGGGTGAGCCCCCAGCTGTGCTTCGAAAAACACTCGCAGAACGATGGAAAATTCCTGCCTACGACGCAGATGTCTTGGTTAATCAGGGACCTGAGCTTGTGAAATACTTTGAAGACCTCGCCGAAAAAGTCGGTGAAGGAAAAGTTGCGAGCAACTGGATGCAACAGGACGTCTTACGGATGCTCAATGAGCGTGGAGGTCGCATTGCTGATTTTCCCGTTCAACCAGCGGCTGTTGCCGATATTATTGCACGAGTGAAAAAGGGCGACTTTGATACTGGGCGGGGCAAGGAAATCTTTGCCACAGTTCTCGAAACCGGCAAGCCAGTAGACGAGGTTGTGGCAAGCATGGGAATCGCAGCAGTTGATGAGGACGACCTTCAAAAACTATGTGAAGAACTCATTGCTGAAAACCCAAAAATTGTTGCTGATGTCAAAGGCGGCAAAGAGCAGGCCGCCGGTGGGCTGATCGGCCAGGCCAAACGCAAGAATCCCAATGTCAACCCTGGCAAGGTACGCGCCCTGGCTCTTGAAATGATTCGCGCACTTCCATAGTGAGACGCTGCAAACATGGCATCGCTTGTGACCCTGACGACTGATTTTGGAACGTCGAGTGGGTATGTCGCGCAGATGAAGGGCACGTTTTTCCAAACACTCTACAAAGGTACCATTGATAACACGTCACGGTACGCTGACTGTCGACTGGTTGATCTTGCTCACGACCTTGCCCCACATGATATTTGTTCGGCGGCATGGTTTACTGCTGCAAGCTGCTTCGACTTTCCACCGCAGACATTACATGTGATTGTTGTTGACCCTGGAGTGGGAACACGGCGAAATATTATTTACGCAGAGATTGCCGACCAACGCTTCCTTGCTCCCGACAACGGGCTACTCTCCCTCGCCGCCAGGCAGCACACAGGCACGACCGTTCGTCCAGTTCAGGCGACACACCCCGCATCAAAGACCTTCCATGGCCGGGACATCTTTGCCCCCGTCGCTGCATATATCACGCTCGGCCAGACATCGTGTCTAGGTAAACCAATCGAAGAGATGCTTTCACTTCCTTGGCCTGAACCAACAGCACTTCACGGGTCTATGGACGGGGAGATTATTCATATCGACCACTTCGGCAACCTGATTACGAACCTACCAGACACGCTGGCCCGAGATCTTCAAGATCTTGGCCAATTAAGCTGCGATGGGACACCCATTCACAATATCGTTTCAACCTACGGTGAGGCAAAGAAAGGCACCCTCGTCGGGTTAGTTGGCTCTCAAGGCTTTCTCGAGATCGCTGTTGTAGAGGGCAGGGCTGATCACCATCTTGCCGCCCGTATCGGCACACCCGTCCGACTTAGTAAATAAAGATCGACTACACTGTGCTCCTAATCATTCCTTAAAACCCTTATTGATATGAATTATCCTTCAAAACTTTTTTCTTTCGGCGAAACGAGTAGCGGACACATGCACTTTCTGTCTTTTTTGTTTGCATCACTCGCTCTGATATTTTCACTACCAGCGGCTCATGCAATTGACGCAGGTATGCCGAACCCGCCATCAAAGCCGACAATAGTGAAATGTGGCCTGTTCGTTCTTGATATTGTTGATATCGATGATGTGAATGAAACGTTCGAAGCAGAAGTCGCCATTGTAGCCACCTGGGACGACCCACGACTGGCCTTCGATCCAGTGGAAGAGGGGACTGATAAGAAGATCTTCCAAGGTGAATTTCAATTTAATGAAATATTTACTGGTTGGTGGCCACAACTCGTGATTATCAATCAAATCGGAAGGGGTGACACCAATGCAATAAAAATCTCAGTGCTCCCAAACGGAGAAGTCACCTATCTTGAACAACGCAATGTTCGCTTAGAAACGCCAATGGCTTTGTATGATTACCCCTTCGACATCCAGAATCTTCGCGCCTTTATGATTCCATTCGGCAACATGTCTGAAGAGGTTGTTCTTGAAGTTGATGATCGCTACAGAGAAACAACTGACAGCTATGCAAAACGGGAATCGACCGTGAATGTTGCTGGATGGGATTTCCTAAACCTCAACATGGACGTAGATTCAACACAATTACAACTGCATGAAACAGCACCCACGTTTTCGCGAATGGTGACGACAATTGTGCTCGAACGTCAGTCTTGGCAGATCGTCTGGGTACTGCTCTTTCCGCTTGTCGTGCTGGTATCGATGGCATGGTCAACTTTCTGGCTCGATCCCGAGTCCATTTCTGACCGCCTAAACATTTCCTTTGTCGGCATTTTGACAATTGTCGCTTACCAGTTTGTAGTGATTGATAACATGCCGCGTAATTCATATCTGACCTTCACCGACACCTTACTTCTTGTGTCGTTTCTCATAACGTCACTGACCATACCCCACAGCCTCTATGTGAAAAGCCTTACTGAACACGATAAAACGTCAACGGCTAACCAATATGACAAGATCTGCCGTTGGGCCTTCCCGCTTGCTTATGCTGGAGCAATTTTCGGGTTTTACATACTCTACAAGCTGAACTGACCCCAACACACACAAATAAATCGTGGTAGGATACAAAGCATTCGTGGTGACACCATCAATCGCCACATAATGGCTAATCAGCCACCATTTTTGGAAAGCATCGGGTTTTACTATGCAATATAAAACACTCCTTACTCTTGCATTCGTTTTTTGCTGGATGACCTACGCCCATGCATCGGACCCATCCGTTCGTGCTGTTTATGGTGACGGTGTCCACTCGTTTTATGCTGGTAACTTCCAGCAAAGCCATGACTACTTAACACAAGTTGTTGACATCGGCACCGATGATCCACGTGTCTATTACTTTCGTGGTCTAAGTGCGCTTCGACTTGGAAGTCAGACTGAAGCACATGAAGATTTCAAAAAAGGTGCAACTTTTGAAGCCGAACGGGGGAACACGCGAAGCGTTTCACGTGCGCTTGAAAGAATTCAAGGTCCGGACCGCCTCTTACTGGAACAATCCCGTTCAAAGGCGCGCCTGGTACTTGCCAAGCGACAGGAACCACAACTCAGCAGCACCCGACAGAGTTTTCTATCTGGCGGACGACGATACTCTGGTATTGGGGGCACTGAGAACCAGGAGAATCTGCCAAAGCCAGCAGTTGAACTCGAGCCAATGCCAGAAGACAAATCGGCTGAAGTCGACGTTGTAGCCGAGAAAGCTGATGAGGCTCAACCGATGCAACCGCTCGGTGCTGAGAAAGCGCAGCGTGATTTTGATGCATTCTTTGGCAACACCGAGGAAGACACCTCTGGGATGCCTGAAAAATCTGAACCCGCGGCAGATGATTCTGACAAAAAAACAAAGGCTCTCTTTGACGACCCGTTCGGCGATGACCCATTTGCAGATGGGCCACGGCGAACAGACCCTCCACAGAGTCAGCCTGCTCCTGATGCAGACAGTGAAGCCATGCCAAACCGTGACTCTGATGACCCGTTCAACTTTGCACCCCGAAAGCCGACTGGCAGTAACACCCAGCGGGATCAGATTGAGATGCAAAACGAAATGCTCGATGCCGAAGCAGCGGACTCACGTGATCAACGTGAAGCAATGAATGAACGAGATGCTGCAGCAGGTGATTGATCCCGCATGCATGCAATCCGGCTGTTTACCATCATTTATAAAACATCATGATGTGCTTCTGACATCATGCGTTGCATTTCCTTCACCATATCAGGGTGTTGTGAAGAGACGTCATGCTGCTCACTCAGATCATCGTCGAGATTATAAAGCTCAAAGGCACCGATTGAGCCTTTCTTCCAACCACGGACAACACCTTTCCAGGGTCCCACGCGGATTGCTTGATCTCGCTTGACCGCTTGAGGATGTTCCCAGTAGAGATATTCGTGCTTTTTCTGGCCATCATTGTTGCCAACAAGTGTTGGGAGCATCGAG
>CAXEMW010000204.1:0-5859 GCA_963997395.1 uncultured Planctomycetaceae bacterium | reverse complement strand
AAGCAGACGGTATTGTATTGCCTCACTGATATGGTCTGCAAGAATTGCTTCAACTTCAGCCAGGTCTGCAATTGTCCGCGCAACTCGAAGTACTTTGTCATGTGCGCGGGCAGAGAGGCCAAGGTTTGAAACAGCGCTGCGAAGCAGTTCTAGTGCGTTTTTCTCAACATGGCAATGGTGACGGATTTCTCTGGTTGTCATGTGAGCATTCCAGCGGTGCCCGGCTGTCCCTGACTTTCGGAATCTATTTTGTTGGATCTCGCGAGCAACACGCACTCGGTTTCGTATTACCGCACTTGAGGTTCCTGCTTGCTTTGATGCTAGGTCGCTAAAAGGAACAGCGGAAACCTCGAGATGCATATCAATACGATCGAGAAGAGGACCTGAAATCTTGCTCATGTACCGTTCGACTTGCGGCGTTGTGCATTGGCAGTCGCGGTTTGGGTCCCCACGATATCCACAGGGGCAAGGGTTCATTGCAGCAATGAGCATGAATGCGGAGGGAAAACATGTTGTCGAACGGGCTCGACTAATAGTGACGGTTCCATCCTCGAGGGGCTGGCGAAGCACTTCAAGTGTGCGGCGATTGAATTCGGGCAATTCGTCGAGAAATAGAACGCCATTATGAGCAAGACTAATTTCACCGGGCATCGGCACCGACCGACCGCCAATGAGGCCGGCCTCGCTTATTGTGTGATGTGGTGCACGGAACGGGCGCTTCGTAAGAAGCGGCTGCCCTGATTCAAGGAGCCCAAGTGTGCTGTATATTTGAGATGTTTCGATGCTCTCTTCTGTTCGAAGTGGTGGAAGTATAGTTGGCAGACGTTTTGCGAGCATGGTTTTCCCACTACCAGGTGGACCAAGCATGGCAACGTTATGGCCACCAGCCGCTGCAATACTGAGAGCACGTTTAGCCGTTTCTTGCCCACACACATCAGAAAAATCTACGGTGTATGTTTCGGAAGATTGAAAACACTCTTCGACGCGTGGGGCGGTAGGCGTGATGTCAATTTTTCCAGAAAAGAAATCAACAGCCTCACGAAGTGAGGTGACGGGTATGACTTGTATTTTTTCAACGACTGCAGCTTCACCTGCACTTGCTGTTGGGACAACGATACCTTTGAGTTTATTTTCTTTTGCCGCACGGATTGCCATTGAGAGGGCACCACGTGCTGGCCTTGTTGAGCCTTCAAGAGATAACTCGCCAACAACGGCGTAGTCACGAAATCGATTGGATGAAAATTGACAACTGCCAGCTAAGATTCCAAGACTTATGGGTAGATCAAAAGTAGCCGCCTGTTTTGGAAGATCGGCAGGCGCCAGGTTGATTACAATTCGATCAGTCGGTCGACTGAATCCGCAGTTCACCATAGCTCGTCCTACTCGATGAGTGCTCTCGCGAACAGCTGCATCGGGTAGACCTACAAGGATGGTCGCCGGCAGCGCCCCGCCGGAAACATCAACCTCCACATCAACGGATATGGCATCAACACCAACCAATGAAAAAGTCTGTAAGCGAGCAAGCATCAGGGGGGGAGTTCCTTTAATCGCGTGTGGGGGGAGAACAGGCGAGGCCTTTCAATAATTGAGAGTGTACGGGCGTACACCATATTTTGGCAAGTCGATTGTTTGAGCAAGGGCTTGTTGTTTCCCGAGGCACTCAGAATCCGAAGGACGCGGTAGAATGGTCTGTTTCGTTCGCTGGTGATCAATACGTGTGATGGAGAGAGGGACATAACAGGTGAAAGATATTTGGTTTCATATCTGTAGAGGGTGGCGTGGCTCTCTCGTGATGCACGTCGTCGCGCTCGTTGCTCTCACATGTCAGTCAGGGCGTGCAGATGAGGGGATGTGGCTTTTCAATGCGGTTCCAGAAGAGCAGTTGTCCCGAGACGTAGGGTTTGTGCCCTCGCATGTCTGGCTGAATCGCCTTCAGCGATCGGCCGTTCGTTTCAATAGTGGTGGTTCCGGTGCTTTTGTTTCACCAGATGGACTGGTACTGACCAATCACCATGTTGCTGCCAGCAGTCTTCAGAAACTTTCGACACCAGAGACAAATCTTGCCCGTGACGGCTATCTCGCACGGTCCTACGAGGAAGAAATTCGTTGTCTTGATCTTGAACTCAACGTGCTTCGTTCGATTGAAGATGTTACGGCACGTGTGGAAGAGGCCGTTGCGGGGGCCGGAAGTTCATCAGATGCGTTGGCAGCACGACGAGCTGCACTCGCTGCTATTGAGCAGGAGTCATTTGTAAACACAGGCCTTCGGAGTGACGTCGTTACCTTGTTCGGTGGTGGTCGCTATCACCTCTACCGATACAAACGGTACACCGATGTCCGCCTTGTGTTTGCACCTGAGAGGCAGATTGCTTTTTTTGGTGGCGATGCAGACAACTTTGAATTCCCAAGACATTGTCTCGACATCTGTTTTTTTCGGGTGTATGAAAAAGGTAAACCGCTTTCGAGCAAATCGTTTCTTCCATTTGCTGAAAATGATGTGAAACAAAATGATGCGGTCTTTGTTGCCGGTCATCCTGGGCATACCGATCGTGGTAAGACGATTGCAGAAATCCGTTCGATGCGTGGCCGAAGCCTCCCATTTCTATTGGAATGGCTAAATAGACGAGAGGTGTTGTTGCAGTCCTACGCGGAAGAAGGGCATGTCGAGCAGCAGCGGTCGATGCAGGATCTTTTCTCAGTTCAGAACAGCCGGAAAGCTCGGGGCGGTTTGTTGTCGTCGCTCCTGCGGCCAGACATTTTCAAACGCCTTGAAAAAGCTGAAGACACATTACGCAGTGAGTGGAAGGAGCAAGGTCAGGAAAGTCCATGGAAAAAAATACAACGGGCACAGCAGGCGATTGATGCGGTTGCTGTTCGATACAATCTTCTCGAAGGTGCAATGGGTTTTCGCAGTCGGTTCTTTTCAAACGCCAGGACCCTCCTTCGGCTGGCGACCGAGTCAGAGAAGGCAGATGGTGAGCGTCTTCGTGAATATCGTGATGCTGCTCGTTTCTCACTGAAACTTCGCCTCTTCTCAGACCAGCCGTTGTATGACGACTATGAAACGCTCGGGCTTGCCGATTCATTGACTTTTCTAGTAAAGCAACTCGGAGTCGACGACCCTCTTGTGCAAGACGTTCTTAATGGGCAATCGCCTACAGATCGTGCAAGTGAACTCGTCGCCGGCACAACCCTTGGAAGGCGTGGTCCTGGGAACACGAAGGAAGCCCCTGATGATCGCAAGAATCTCTATCAAGGTGGTCTCGCTGCGATTGAATCAAGTGACGACACAATGATTGCGCTTGCGAAACTGATTGACAATGAATCTCGCCACCTTCGCGATATCGTTGAAGAAAATACAGAAATTAAAAAGCAGGCTCATGCTGAACTCACACGACTCAGGCTTCAAGCAGCATCTGCACCATTTGCTCCCGATGCCACATTTACGCTGAGACTGGCGTACGGAAAGGTGCGGGGTGTTGCGGGGCGGGCGAGTGAGCCAAGACCATGGACAACAATCAGTGATCTGTTTTCTAAAGTGGATCAAGAAGAGGGTCGAGTGCCGTTTGATCCACCGGAATCGTGGCAGGCGGCTCGAGATACCCTGACCGATTTGGACGTGTTATCGACTCCACTGAACTTTCTGTCGACCGCGGACATCATCGGTGGAAATTCTGGTAGTCCGGTTGTGAATGTCGCGAGTGAACTTGTGGGTGTCATTTTTGATGGCAATCAAGATTCCCTGGTCCTGGATATTGCCTATGACAGCGATCGGGCTCGCGCGATTTCGGTCTCGGTTGGTGCGATTATGCAATCACTTGAACATGTCTATAACGCGGTGGAACTGGTAGCTGAACTACACGAGGCGAGGCAAATTGGCGACGCTGCGTGGATGCCACTTTTTGATGGACAGAAACTTGGTGCATGGCATTCAAGTGAATTTGGCACCGACGGGCCTCTGGAAGTGATCAATGGGGAAATCTCGATAGGCATGGGCGATCCATTGAGCGGAATTACCTGGCAGGGTGAATTTCCAAAAGACAATTATGAGTTGTCGCTTGAGGCAAAGCGAGTTGAAGGTTTTGATTTTTTCTGTGGGTTGACGTTTCCTGTAGGGCAAGATAACTGCAGTTTTATTCTTGGGGGATGGGGTGGTGGCCTCGTCGGACTGTCATCAATTGATGGACTGGATGCATCAGAAAATGACACCAATCAATATATGGAACTCGATGACGACCGCTGGTATTCCATTAGGGTCCGCGTTGAGGCAGATTCAATAACCTGCCTGCTTGATGGCGAGGAACTCATTGTTCAGGAAAGGGCGGGGCGAGAAATTTCGATTCGGCCTGAGATGTTTATGTGCAAGCCTCTCGGTGTCGCGACGTACGCAACAACTGCCCGATTACGAAACCTACAGTATCGGCGACTCAGTAAAAGGGATAGGGCTCGGGAAAACAGAGATGTCACACCGTGATAAAAAACGGGGCAAGATCGCCGCAGAGGCCGCACGGCGTCTCGTGCGAGGCGGAGATATTCATCGTGCACGTTTTGGTGCAGCACGGAGACTTTCCCGAGAGTGGGTGCCCGCTGATGAGTTGCCGTCACCGAGTGAAGTAGCAAGAGAATTGTCGCGTCAGCGACTTGTAGACGACGAAGATCGTTCCGGTGGGCTCGTATCACTTATTGGTGATCGGTTTGATAAAATTGCTGCGCTTGTACGACCTCTTTCGGCAATGCGGCTCGACATGTCCCGCCCCCATACAATTACCCTGCTTGAGGCAACCCTTCTTTCTTTTGCCTACGTCGAGAAACAGCAGCCGCTTGATGAAGAGTTACTCACAGCGGCACTCCTTGTTGATGCTGGAAGAATCATTAATCGTCGGAACGCAATTCAAGCCATTCTGCAAGCGGCCAATGGTCTGGTGACGAGCCGAACAGCGTGGTTGATAGAAGCGAGAGACGTAGCAACTGCTTACACGAATGGAACACTTGGGCATAGAGCTCGGCATCGTCTCTCAGTTCATGCTGACTTTGATCACGTCATGCTTCTTGCCGAAGCAACTCGAGCAAGCCAGCAAGAAGACGTGGGCAGATTGTCTCTCGATAGCGCTATTGAGAGACTACGCTCTTTAAGTGCTTCCTGCGATGAATAAACAGGGCGTCGCGTGGGAACAGCTTATGTGGAAATAAAGGAAGCGTCACGATGTCAAGAACACTGGATCTGAGTGGCTACTCTCTTGAAGTGGCTGGACGTGAGCTGCGGATGAAACCGAATGCAGATGGATATGCATTTGCATTCATGTGGGCATTCTCTATGGCTTTCTTACTTGGGCTTCAATGGTGGCAATATGGTGAGTCCAAGAACCCACGGCGGGTGGCTTTTGACAAACTTTCTGTTGCAGAGCAGGAAGAATTTTTGCAGGCCGGGGTTGAGGCGAAGCGACGTGTGGAGTCGATCCAGAAACAAGTGAGTGAGCTACAGGTGAACGTACAGCTTGGCAAGAAAGTGGCGCCTGTAATGATGGAAAAGATTCGTAAGCTAAACGATGAGTTGATAAAATCGAGAGAGCAGGCACGCGAATTTATTGTTCCTAAACGACCTCCACCTCGCCCAATTTCTAGAATGGTGTATCGAAGCTTTCAGATTCTATTCATAGTTTCAGCTATTCTTCCATTTATACTTCTCCCCTTCATTCGCCCCAAAATGTTCTATGAGGGACTTCCTGGTGAAGGTGCGTGCCGCCGCTCATTCTGTGGCCGCAAGCAGCCCTCAGTGCGTGATCTTTGGTGTCTGCGCGTAATACTCGTCGTGTGCTGAGAGGGTGGGAGGTCGTGCCGCGCCGCACGGGGCCTGCAGCG
>CAXEMW010000203.1:0-5885 GCA_963997395.1 uncultured Planctomycetaceae bacterium | reverse complement strand
ATTAAATTTTATTAAAATATTGGTTTTCACTTTTGTTTTTTCTTCTTGTGAAAAACGATGGCTCCTTCCATCTTCACCAGGTTCAGTTGCTTCAACGTGTTTCCATTCTTTGATTGCGGCCTTGCAGAGCATCGATTGCATGGCAAACAGGGGAGTGCCATCAGCATGCCACTGTTTCTCATTATGAATAAATTCATGTTCCGGATGAAACGAGTCAGGAAGTCGCCCCGGCACAAGTGGTAATCGACGAGTGAAACAAAGACAGAGTCTTGTGTAGGCAAGATCACCACATAACATGCCTACAGTAAAATTGCGTACCTCGGTCCCTCGTCTGGCTGTAAGCACATATCGGTCATCATCGCGATTGTCATGAAGAGTCCACCAGGTAGTATCGGGGTCGGCCTTCATGGCAGCATCGATAGCCAAACGCACGCGGTCCTGCTCCTGCCAATCATAATCTGCCTCGAATGTAGCGAGGAGTTCTTCACCCTCATGATGAATCACTGGGGAAGAGTTGGAGCTAGCCATGTTCGAAATCAGGCCGCTGATTTCTTTCGAAGGAAGATGGTTCGTATAGTATTGAAGGAAATTTTTCGGGTCGAGTGGGGTCCGTACTCGTTCAATTGTGAAGCACTCGGGATCCACACTGTGAGAGTCTGCGCGGAGAACAGCCTGCACTGAAAAGTTGTCTTCCATCATGTGTTCACGGAAGCACTCCAAGTTAAAAATTTTCTTCGTGAATACCTGTTCGTGTGCCGGTAGCGAATTTGATTTCTCAGAAAGTAGTGGGCCACGAAATGCCGTGACGAGTGAATCAGCGCCGAGGACGAAGTGGTCGTTGCCAACATAAAAAGCATTGCTTCCTTCCTCGCCTGCGGTGACCGCTTTGGCACGAAGTTTGGCCCAGTTCGCCGCTGAGTCAGGGTCCTTCCCCGCATGAAGGGCTTCCTGCTGGAACTGCTCACGAAATAATTCACGGCCACGTTCGAAAAATGGATTATCAAACCATACCTGGTCACCGGGCAGGAGCCGGTCTGTCTCATAATGACGCTTCCAAAGAATGTCATACCCTTTGTTCGGAAGTTCATCAGGAATGACCTTCCGCCCCAGAAAGCCGTTCATGGCATCGATGCCATCGGCGTTCTCTGTTGTGCGAAAATGTTGGATGATGCCCTGGATTAAAATTAACGTTGTGTATTTTAGGCAACGGATGCGAGGAACGGGAGTTCCATCGGCACCGTGGAGAACCCAGAGGTCCTCGATTGCTTCAACTGGTTGAATCCCAGGGGCAACAACGAAGCAGTCGTTTTCAAGAACCCAATAGGCAGGGTTACGCATTTCTGGTGAGTCATCTGATGGTCTAATCACCGTGCCGGTCATGACGGCTCGAATAATCTCAAGTCGCAAGTGGCGTTCATTGCTGCTGATATTTGCTTGCCTGAGAATAGCTTCAGCATGTGTAAGAAGAGCTTGGTTCGAAGTTGATAAAGAAAGACTAGGGTACGTTTGCCGTATGAGTGCATTACTGGCGGTTTCAGGCCGGTCTAGTTGGCTTGAAACTGTGCGGGAAGATGATATCGAAGAGGGACTTTCAGCGTTCATTGAACTCATGATGGTGGAAATTATGAAAGACAGTTCTGACGTTTCATGGAGAGAGTGAGGGTTGGCTGTGAGCCCTCAGTTTATCTTCTTTCGCTGAAGATTTTACTTGTCCATGTCGGACGACAAGAGTTTGTTATGTAAAAGTCAGGCTAAAAACTATTCGAGTGGCTGTAATTCGATATTTTTGAACCAGACGGGTTGTCCCTCTGCCTGTAAGGCAATGAATCCATAACTGAGTTGGGTCGATGCTCCGGCCTGTAAAAGTTTGTTAGCTGATTCGACTCTCCCCTCAGGATCGATTTGTGGATGCTCATACCGCAAGACCTCCTTGCCATTCACACGGTGGATCACGTACTCATTTCCTTGTACCTCAATCTCAATGGCGACCCATTCCTGGGCGGGAAAGGTAGGCGCCGATGATTTCACGATATGCTGCGTGATCAGTTTTCCATCAATTTCTAGATTCGTTCCCGGGGTGCAGACGTTGCCCGTCGCTCGCCTACCGTTTCCTTCATCAGCAAGAAATTGGAACTCCAGGCTTACCGGGAAGTGCTGGTGGAGATCTAAGCTCTGCGGCGATTGCGAATGAATCATAATACCACTGTTTAGATTCACATACTTTGGAGCATCTGGCATCATCTTTCCGATGAATCGATATTCCATGCGGAGGCGATACTTTGCGTACGGAATGTCGGTGTAAAGGTGACCGTACTGATTGTCAAATTGTTGGTAGTCATCATAAGAAACCTTCAGGACACCCTCCTCGACGCGGAAGGTGTCAGCAAAGTTTTCTCCAAGAGGATGTCCTGTGATTTTTACTGTCCAGCCAGAAAGATCTTTTCCGTTGAATATCGAAATCCAATCCTGAGGTGAGTGGGTTGCAGACAGTTCTTCTCCACTTGTAATAGTTGGTGCGGCGGAAAGAAAAATGCAGAGTAGAAAATATCGCGAGTAATACATGATGGTCTCTCTGGTTGATTCAGTAACAGTCATTCAATTGTGGAATGGTACAGGGCGACGAGGACGCGGTCTGAGTTTGCTCAAAACGAGTTCGTCGTCATAGTCTCATCTGCGGGGCTCGACATCGAGGAGTGATCGGACGAAAAAATCTTGGCGACGGCGAAACAGATAGTCACTTTCACCAACTCCATGCCTGCCGTTGGGCACAAGAACAAATTCAAAATCCTTCTTGTTCTGGATTAAGGCATCAACCACTTGAAGTGTCGATGCAGGGTCGACGTTTGTGTCGAGTTCTCCAACTGTCAGGAAAAGGTTGCCACGAAGTTTGCTCGCGTGAGTGACATTCGAGTTTTGCTTGTAGTGAGGCCCAATTTTCCCCATCCATGCCTCATTCCACCAGATTTTATCCATTCGGTTGTCGTGGCATCCGCAGTCACTCGCAGCCGCTGTATAGAACTCGCCGTGGTGCAGCATGGCGGCGAGGGCGTTTTGCCCCCCAGCGCTGCCACCATAAATGCCAACACGGGATAAATCGATCCAGGAGTATTGTTTCGCGGCAGCCTTTAACCAGGCAATGCGATCGGGTAGCCCGGCGTCCGAAAGATTCTTCCAGCACACATCGTGAAACTTTTTTGAACGCCAGTTGGTTCCCATGCCATCAATTTGGGCGACGACAAAACCAAGTTCAGCAAGTCGTCGTTGAGAAATATGGCCTCCGAATTGTTTTCGTACATGGAAGTCGTGTGGGCCAGCATAGATATGTTCAATAACGGGGTATGATTTTTCTGGATTAAAATTTGAGGGGAGTATTAAGGTCCCATAAATCATGGTTTGATTATCACGGCCAACACTTGAGAACCGGATTGGCGAGGTAAAATTTTGGCGCCTCACTTCCGAAATATCGTGGGTGAATAAGTCTGCTACGACAGTTCCATCTTTGGCTGCTCGTAGCTGTGCAATCTCTGGAAGGTCAACACGTGACCACCGGTCGACAAAGAGCGATCGATCTGCATTGAATTCCCACTGGTGTGTGCCATCTCCGTCAGTAAGAATGACAAGGCCAGTTCCGTCAAAATTTATTCGAGCCAGGTGGACATGATAAGGGTCTTGGTCTGGGTAGATTCCCATAGCTGCAAACCAGATTACGCTACGGTCTTCATCCACATGTTCGATTCTTCGAACAACCCACTCCCCCTTGGTGATCTGATTGATTTGATTCCCCGTGACAGCATCAAATCGATAAAGATGGTTCCAGCCGTCTCGTTCACTGGCCCAAACCAATTCATTTGACTGGTCAAGCCAACGAATCATTGTTTTTTGTGAGTAGTCGATGAACGTCTCTGATGTCTCGTTGACGATGTCTCGAAGGAGGCCTGTTTGTGCCTCAATTGATCGAAGTGCTAATTGCTGGTGGCCTCGTTGATTAAACAAGACGTATGCCCGTGCACTATCTGGTGACCACCGTAGAAAACGAACGTTCCACGAGTCCAGAAAAGTGCTGTCATCGCAAGGCAAAGCACGCTGTTCAATGAGGTTAAAAAGTCTTGGGCGACGTTGCGGAACTGTGTCCCCTGCCTTTGCGTATTCTATCCACTGCATCGTTGGCTGAAGTTGGTCGTGCGGTGCTGACGCGAGCAAGGGAATTTGACGACCGGTGACTCGGGTCTCCTGAAAACCAATCGCATACTCTCCGTTTGGTGCGTAGTGAAACCGGTTCAAGAAGGGGTCATCCTGATGCCCGTCAGTCGTTATCTGGTGGTCCTGTTCTGTGCTGCGGAGCCAGACGTTATTGTCTCTTCTAAACAATTCGGCTTTGAGTTTGTCTTTATTGGGTCCATTGATCTTAAGGTTTTTTTGGAATCCCTTCATGGCACGCTGCTGAGAGTTGGTGTCAATCGTTGCTGTGCAGTCCCAGGCTGAAGCACTGAAAATCCCGGTAAGTTTGTCCGGGCTAAAGTCAACCACCCACTGATGGCCGTCGAAGGTAGAAAAAGAACGATGTTTGCCAGCAGGGATACTTCCATAGTGTTTGAGTTTTCCGTCGTGCTGCACCCAGAAAACACGGACCGGACGATCAAAGGTGTTTTGGAATGTGAGCGTGACAGGGATCTGTTGTCCGCCACTTTTAGACCAACTGCCTAGAGGAGGGAGTTGGAAAAAGTTTTCTAGTCGGCCTTTTTTTTTCGCCTCTTTCATTGTCATGGTTTCAGCAGATGTACCATCTATACGGCTGTACTTTTTTTGGCCTGCTACGGTGTGCTCAAAAATCAGGCCACGATCACACCATTGATATTTGAAACTCGAGGACTTAAGGGCATCAGGAAAAGTAGTCCGTATTTCTTCTGCTCTTTGGTAGTCCTCTCTGGTGCCTTGTGCAAGGACACAGGAGAATTGAAAGAAGAGGAATCCGGCCAGAATGAATGGGCGTTGATTAATCAGCATGGGCATGGACCCCTCAACGGTATTAGAAATACTTCGGTATAAATTACGCTTACAGGAAGTAGTTCGACTGCACGAAGACTACGCCTCGTAAAGGAGACCAGCTCCTTCGTACCCTGACTAGATCATACGCTACAACCAGTGAGGGCATAGGTGGTACTATGATTTCCGGGTTGCATGTATCAGTTGGATGCCTTTGTAGGACGCGGTGGGTTTGTGCCCGTATGAAGACTGTGCGCAGGGAAATACGTGAAAAAAATCATTGCCGAGGAACGTCAGGCTTATCTCCAACTTCACACCTGCGTGATCCTCTGGGGCTTCACTGCGATTCTAGGACGGCTCATTTCTCTTCCGGCGGTGCAACTCGTGTGCTGGAGAATGACTCTCGTCACAGTTGTTTTGCTTGCGGTACGTAGGACGTGGGTCGGCGTAGCCGGTATGTCACGACGCTCTATTTTTGCATTTTTGGCAATAGGGTTGATCGTTGCATCGCACTGGGTGGCCTTTTATACATCTATCAAAATATCAAATGCATCGGTTGCAGTGGCATGCCTTGGATTAGGATCCATATTTGCAGCAATCATTGAGCCAATTGTTATGCGGAGACCACACGAGCGGCTGGAGCTTCTGCTTGGTGTACTTGCAGTGCCTGGTGTTGTACTCATTGTAGGAGGAGTGCCACTCGACATGCGGCTTGGTATAGCCGCTGGCGTTGCAGCCGCATTGTTGAGTGCTATTTTTACCACCCTGAATAAACGGTTTGCATCCAACGGTGATCCATTTGCCATCACATGTCTCGAAATGACTGCCGGTGCTGTTGTGCTCTGTGTGCCGGCCGTCTTCAGTGGTCTCACAATGCCAACTCAGATGGATACCATATGGCT
>CAXEMW010000202.1:0-5909 GCA_963997395.1 uncultured Planctomycetaceae bacterium | reverse complement strand
TGCGCCACCGGCAGTATTGAATTCAAATCCAAATCGTTGTTGGTATTGCCCCGACATGAGCCCGGCACGAGACGGGCTGCATGATGCTGCAGTGACATAGGCATTCGAAAAACGAACGCCTTGCTTGCCAAGAGAATCTATATTTGGTGTGGGGATTTTTTCAGATCCGTACAGCGACGTGTCGCCGTACCCAAGGTCGTCCGAGAACAGTAACACGATATTTGGTGGGCGTGTGTCGCCAGACCTTATGTCGGCGATGGTTGATAGAAGTTCTCGTTTTGCAGCCTCATCCTCAGTGCTTGCTGGAAAGACTGGTCTGTCAGATGTCTCTTTGGCAGTTCCTGCATTTTCGCGAGCGCGACGGCGTTGAATAAACGACTGAGCTTCTTTGCGGGATACAAATCCATTGGAGTTTGCATCCATTCGTTGAAACAGTGTTTCGTTTTTGACTTCCTCAGGCCCGAGTCTGCCATCACTGTTCACGTCGGCCTTGGTAAATGCGGAGTCCTCGCTCGCTTGCCGTGGAGTTTCTGCTGCAATTGCTTCAAAGGAATATATGAGGAAGAGCAAGAGCAGCAGGCGCGTTGAGGTCGATGGTACGTTCATGACAGAATTTCCTTTGCTGGTGCTCGTATGATTTGAAAGAAGATCTGTAGAGTACCGCCTGCTTCTGCTCATCGTGGGCATTTTTTGTGTCGTTCATGGAAAATTTTATGTATGCACGTTCAATGGAGCGGCTTCACTGTCATTGTGGTCATGCAGGCCGTTGCAAGAAACGTCCTTGTTAAGGGTTGTTTGTGGTTGATAGTGAGCCGCATAACAAGCGATTGAATTTATGGTGCAAGCGGTGCAGATGCTGGGAGTACAAAGCGAATAGCATTGGGAATGACACTAAATTCAAAAGTTTTCGAGGAGACCGGTTCGCCATCAAGGTTTACTTGAAACGGTTTGTCGAACTCCATCTTGAGTGACTCTGCCTGCATGTACGAAACGTATTGGTTGGCTGCATCGTCAAGTGTGAGAATTTCTCGAAGGACCTGGCCAAATGATTGCATGTCGACATCGTGCACAATAAGGAAGTCGAGTTTGCCATCGTTGAGGCAGGCGCAAGGGGCAACCTGCTGGCCGCCGCCGCACTGCCGCCCGTTGGCAGCTGTCATCACCAGAACATCCCCAGTATCCGACGTTCCGTCAGGCAGCGTCACTCGGCCTGAATGTGGGGTTGCTTTGGCCGCTGTGACAATACCCATAAGTGAGTAGGCCGCTCCACCGAGCGCCTTCTTTAATTCAGGAGGTGTGTTCACAGTCACCTCAGCGCCAAATCCACCACTGGCAACATTGATGAAAAATTGATCGTTCGCACGGCCAGCATCAATCAGTACTGATTCGCCAGATGCCGCCAGTTGAAGAGCCGCCAATGGATCGCCAATTGGAATGCCACACCCGGCAGCAAAATCATTTGCCGTGCCGTACGGAACGACTGCGATCGCAGTATTGATTTGTTCATGCTCCCCTACTGAGAGCACGCCTCCGGCAACTTCATTGACCGTTCCGTCACCCCCGCCAGCAATGACTACGTCGATTCCTTCGTCTGTCGCTTCAGCGGCGTATCGAGCAGCATCGCCACCTTCCCATGTGACTCGTACATCAAGTGGATGTCCGGCCTTCCGGATTTCTTTTACAGCAGATCGCAGCGCTGGGTCACCCGCTGATTTTCCATTGATAATCAATCGCATTGAGCGAGGTGCATGAGACGTCATGAAATACATTCTTCCGTTGTTGTTGTTATCAGACAGACAGATTCTATCAGACAACTGCTGGCCTCGTGTGGCATCTGGCCTGATTCCCACTGCCTCCTGATGTTCGCGGACTTCCGATTTCCAGTCGCTCTTGAGAAGACGACACGTTCAAAGAGCCAAGGAGAGCGGATCCTGCTTGTATTTCATTTCCGAACCAGGGGCGAAGCTATCGCAACCATAGCCAAGAGTGAAGATGCTCCTTCCGCTTCGATGAGGATGTCCGTGCCCTGCTCTGCTTCAAAGTTCGCGCAAGGATTTCGAATGCGATGGCGGGAAGCAAATGGTACGAAACAATGGCTTGATCATGATGTTTTCACAAAAATTGATTATCATTGATGTGCGGTCGACCGTCCTGTCCTTCTACTTGACCGACGCCATCAAAGACCTTCGTCATTTGGTTTAGCGTCTTACGGCGAGACGTTGTGCAGATCATCGGTGGATTTGTCTGGATGGTCTCGCAGGAGTAAAGTCATCAAGATTTTTGACCGTCAGCAACAAACAAAGCTCGTAACACGTTTCACTACACTAAATAACGAGGGAATCGATATGTCGGCATTCTCACGTCGGAGTTTCATCAGCGCAAGCACGGCTGTCGGCTTGTCGGCGATGTCGTACACAAGGATTGCTCAGGCGGCGGCAAATGGCCGGCAGCCGGTCGTTGGATTCATCGGATGCGGAGGACGTTCAAAAAATCTCCGCCGAGGCTTTAATGGGGTGACGCGAGTTGCCTGGGCTTGCGATCCTGACGAACCTCGAGCCGGTGACCTGCAGAGAGAGACTGGAGCGAAGCAGACAACAGGCGACCTGCGAAGAGTCCTAGACGATAAATCGGTTGATGCGATCGTGGTTGCAACCCCTGACCATTGGCATGCGCCGGCAGCGATTATGGCGTGCGAAGCCGGTAAGCACGTCTATGTTGAAAAACCCTGTAGTCACAATTTTCGAGAAGGCCAGTTACTCGTTGAAGCCGCGCGACGAAACCGAGTCGTGGTTCAGCATGGAACCCAAAGCAGAAATAATGCGCTCGTTGTGGGGGCGATCAAGATGCTCCGCGAAGGCACAATTGGCGATGTAATGATGGCCAAAGCCTGGAATGTCCAACGGCGCAAGAACATCGGTTCTGCAAAACCTTCGACGCCTCCCAGCGGCGTTGACTATGACACGTGGGTCGGTCCGGCAGAATATCTGCCGTTTCAATCGAATCGATTCCATTACGATTGGCACTGGTGGCACAACTTTGGCACCGGTGATATTGGCAACGATGGTGCCCACGAAATGGATATCGCACGCTGGGGACTTGGCGTGTCAGGTCTGCCCTCATCCGCCTCCGCGATGGGTGGCAAGTTCTACTTCGATGACGATCAGCAGTTCCCGGATACGGCCAATTGTGTTTTTCAGTGGCCTGGTGACGGCGGCGTTGGTCACCGAAGACAACTGATGTTTGAGATGCGTATCTGGTCAAAGAACTACCCGCACAATTGTGACACGGGCGTCGAGTTCTACGGAACTAAAGGAACGCTGTTTGTCAGCAAGCGAGGCAAACTGGAGTTGTGGGATGATGCGAACAAACACGTCCAGGTTTCCAAAGATCAATTCAGCAATCAGTCACTGGGGCTCCCACGGAGCCACCAGATCGACTTTCTTCAAGCCATAGCCGAAAACCGAAAGCCGGCAGCGGACATTGCCATCGGGCATGAATCTGTTGCTCTGATCCACTTGGCAAACATTTCTGTTCGCACGGGGCAATCCCTGCAGATTGATCCGGCATCCGAGTCAATTACGAATGACCAGGTTGCCAACGGGTTACTAACAAGAAAATACCGAGACGGCGGACACTGGGGGGTCCCAGGCGGAGTGTAACAATGTCTGTTGTGGAACTTTTCAAGACTTTCGGTCTTCGATGCGAGTCGAATGTCTGGGTGACGTCCAGGACAGGTTTTGAAAAGGCTGCTGTTTAGGTGCGTCTCACTTTCCTTTTCCAATCATCACTTCTGAAGGATGTCCCGTGTTTCGTTATTTACTTCTTCTTTTGTGCATCGCATTCGCTCATGCTGCATCGGCGGATGGCCGCCCAAACATCATCGTGTTTTACACCGATGATCATGGGTACGCTGATTTGTCATGCCAGGGTGTCTTCGATGACGTTCGCACCCCGAATGTCGATCGACTGGCACGGAATGGTGTTCGGGCAGTGCATGGCTACAGCACGGCGCCGCAATGTGTTCCTTCGCGAGCCGGCTTACTGGTGGGCAAGTTTCAGTCAAAGTTCGGAGTCGAATCCAACCGCATGCCGCTGGACGGATTCAATCGCGAATTGACCATTGCGGAACGACTGCAGAACGTCGGCTACATCACTGCTCAGTTTGGCAAGTGGCACTTGGGTCCTGGGCCTGAGATTACTCAGCATGGATTCAAATACGTCTACAGCCAGAACAGTCAGGCCGCCTTTTTTGCCAACATCAACACGGCTGGAAAGGATCTGCCGATGGGACGACTGGAACCTGACATGTACCACATCGATGGCTGTAGCCGCGCAGCGTCAGCGATTATCGACCGCCACAAAGATGATCCTTTATTTCTGTACATCGCGTACCGCGCACCACACGTTCCACTCGATGCCCCACCGCACTATCTGAAACGTTTCCCAGGAAAAATGCCGGAGCGTCGGCGGCAGGCTCTCGCCATGCTATCCGCGGTAGATGACGGTGTTGGTCTGGTGATGGAGACCCTTGCCAAACACCATCTGACAAAAAAGACGTTGATTTTCTATATCGGCGACAACGGAGCCCCACTAAAGATCCATAAATTCGATGCACCCGGGGGCGGACCAGGTTGGGATGGATCACTTAACGATCCTTTGAACGGTGAGAAAGGCATGCTGTCTGAAGGAGGGATGCACGTACCTTTTGTCGTGTCTTGGCCGGACCACATTCCCGGCGGACAGAATTATGCCCATCCGATTAGTGCTTTGGACGTAGCGGCCACTGCGGCAAACGTCGCCGGGCTTGAGACTCCAGCCAGTGAATTCGATGGAGTGAATCTGATTCCATTCCTGTCTGGGCAGAAGGAAACTGCACCTCACAAGGCGTTGATGTGGCGCTGGGTTTCGCAGTCAGCAATCCGGCAGGGTGATTGGAAGTTGTTGCGAGGTGGAGACAGAGAATACTTGTACAACCTGCACTCGGACCTGGAAGAGAAGAACAACGTTGCTGATGAATTTCCGGAAGTTGCTGACCAGCTTCGGCAACAACTGACGAATTGGTCACAACAGCTGGAGCCGCCGGGACTGGCGACAGCAGGACAGTCCACCGTGTGGAACGAGTACTATGACTTCTACCTTGAGGGCAAACCTGCAAAGACTTCTGCGCGAACGCCGCGACAAGAAAAGAAAACGGATCCGGCAAGTACCGTCAACTCTTGGTTGGTGCGCAGTGGTACTTTGACCCTCACGAAGGACTCGATGGATATCGTTCCGCACGGTAAGAAGAGTCCGGCATTGATCCGCAACGGAATTCAACTGACGGGGCCCATAAAAATCGAAATGACATTCAAGTCCGTTGGTGAAGAGTCCATTCAATTGCAATGGCGAAACCAAAATGAAAAAACATTTGTAATCGAAAATCGGCTTTCGATTCCTATCGAAAAGTCTTCTGAATGGCAGACCTTGTCGGTTGAGATACCGAGCGAAGAACATGTCGTGCACGTCAGATTCAACCTGCCTGCCGCTCCAGTGCAATTCAGAAGTCTGGAATTATCACCTTCAAAGGGGAAGTCGATCCGGCTGCTGAACTCGGTTATGAAAAATTAACGCATTCGGATAGCACAACTCGTGAAGCGTTTCGGCCTCGCTGACGTTGGCGAAATAATTTTCCAACTGCAAGTCGGTAATCGCTTGAGGGATTATTTGCCTTGCCGCAGTTCAGCAACGGCTTTCCTTAGGAGGTGCCAGTCTGCAGTCTCTTCGGCCGTCAGCGTTGTCGTATCGAGCGCGGACTTTTCAAACGGGTCGGCATCAGTGTTGAAGAACTCCCCTGAACTGTAGAGCTTGTAGTTCCGGGTTTTCACGAAGAACTTGCGGCGAGACTCTGCATAGGCCCACCTGCGCGACGA
>CAXEMW010000201.1:0-5978 GCA_963997395.1 uncultured Planctomycetaceae bacterium | reverse complement strand
GGCATGGGTGGTGGCATGGGTGGTGGTGGCATGGGTGGTGGTGGCATGGGTGGTGGTGGCATGGGCGGCGGTGGCATGGGCGGTGGTCAGCAAGGTGGCGGTGGCCAGCAAGGTGGCGGTGGTACAGGCAGTCAGGCAGGTGGGTCAGGTGTTGTCGTTGACCCACAAGGAGTTTTACGGGTTTTGACTATGTCAGACTCCAGCCTCAGCCAAATTCGCCGACGATCTAGTATTGAACAACTCCCTAAAAATCTTCGGCGTCCTTCCAAGTTACGCAAGGTTGCACTAGGACGACTTGAAACAGCTCTGGCCGCAACCCTTGAAGCGGACGGTGCATTGCCAGATGAAATGGCCAACCTCGCTGGTCTTACCCAGATACGGTATGTCTTCGTTTATCCAGCAACCCCTGATAGCCCGGGTGAAGTAGTCCTCGCTGGCCCAGCAGAACCGTGGGCGGAAGACTCTTTTGGGCGACCAATCGGGGTTGAATCTGAAACCCCAATCGTGCAGCTGGAAGACCTGGCTGCTGCCATGCGAGTTTTTCCACCAGGACAGCCATTAGATCAACTCGTCGGCTGTTCGATCGATCCGACTCGAGAAGGATTAGCCCGTATGCAGAGTTATCTGAAGCGTCTTGGGACTGTAAACCCACAAGGTACTGACGGGGATATTGTTCGGGGTCTGCGCGAATCGCTTGGGCCACAGACAGTCACTGTACAAGGTGTATCACCTCATACTCATTTCGCTCAGGTCTTAGTTGAAGCAGACTATCGCATGAAACTCATCGGCATTGGTTTGGAAAAACCACCGGTAAGAATGAGTACGTGGATAGACCTTACATCTTCAGGCAGTGTCGCCAAAAACGCATTACAGCGATGGTTTTTCACCCCGAATTATGAGTGTCTTAGGGTCAGTGAAGATGACCTTGCCATTGAACTTGTTGGTGAAGGTGTGAAATTGATTGGGGCTGATGAGATGGTTCTGCCCGATGGTCGAAGGATGAGTGCCCAGCAGCCAAGTCGCGCGAGTAAACTGTTTACGCAAGCGTTCACACTAAAATATCCTGAGATCGCCAGGCAGCATCCGGTCTATGCCCAATTAAAGACCTTAATAGATTTGGCGATCGTGGCAGCCTATATGCAGGAACATGGGTCATATGAAAGTGCTGGCTGGTCCGCAGATGTTCTCTTAGATGAGGCGGCCTATCCGATTGAACGATTTGTGGCCCCGAAGAAAATAGATTGTGCGGTGAATGCAGTACGACGTGGTAGTCGGCTATTAACTCCAATTGGTGGTGGAGTCGTTATCACTCCAGGAGAATCTTTCGCACAAGGTACCTTACAGATAGACGAGACCGGCGAGCTACACGAAGAGCGTGATAGCTTGGCAATTCCTCTGGGTACTTGGTGGTGGGATTAGTCTACGTTCGTTCTATCTCGGCTAGAACTGCCAGATGATATCAAGGCCTGCGTAGAATTGCGCAAGTTGATTCCCACCTGTCCCGATGGCTTGCCCAAGCGGCTTGCCGTAAGGGCGTGGTGTTGTGGAAGCATTTGGTGAAAACCAGTCGTATCGAATCTCAGGTCGAACCACCCAGTTATTATTTGGATACCAATTGAGGCCGAGTGTCAGTTCCCAAAAGGTTCCAGCAAATCCGTCTGCCCAATACCCCGGGTTGTTCAATTGGCTCTCATTACGGAGTGGGGCGGAAATTATGTACCCATTATTATCACGGAAGTATTCAAGGCGAACTCCGCCTTCCCATTGAGGACTGAATTCCCAGAACAAGTAATTGGCAAAGGAATACCATTGCGCTGTTCCGGCTTGTTGTCCAACATTTCCTGGTTGGACATTCGCATGAAACTGCCACGCATTGTCGTTCTGGAAAACGTATATAAGTCGATCGGTTAGCCGATTGGTATAAACCGTGCTCACCAATGTCCGATTACCAACGAGCGAACCATTTGCAGGGTTTCTGTCAATCGTTGAAATTTCATTGCCACTCGTTGTCATGATTGAAAGCGTTTGTGTCTTGTCGCTACTTTCAACGTTAATCCCACCTAGAAAGCTTGAAGTATCACTTGCACCGGGATAATCAGGATTGAGAATCCTGAATGCCCCAGTTGTTGGCTGGCCATCAAAAAAGTTATTCCAGCCTGTCGTAATACCTCCGAAAATAGTTGTCTGGTCATTCGGTTGCCAAGAGCCGAGAAATCCTGTGAACGTAAAGGGTGAAAACTGCATTGAGAAAGAGTGTGAATAAAAAAAGTTGCCTATTGCAGGAACTTCTTCAAATCCCAAAATGCTGTAGAAATGTCCAAATCGGAGGGTGACGTCATGGTAGGCAATGTCTGCATAGAACTGCGGGAGCGCGAGTCCATAGTCTTTTGAAAATCCCCAGGAGGCGATGTTTTCAATTCCAAGTGGTTGGAGCGGATATGCATCAAGACCCAGTGCTGTGGTGTAGAAAAAGTCTGTACCAAACAAAAGGTCTACCCGGCCACCAAGGTCCCAGCCCGATGATCCATCAGTTTCGTGTTCGCCAACGAAATACAACTGGTTGAGTTGGCCCTGCCAACTTCTATCTCCAAGTGTGACTGGACCATTGAAAGGCGTACCCCAGTTATTTGCGCCCATGCCATACTCAATCCATCCGTAGAGATAGATATCTCTCTCAACCAAGCGAGGCATATCAAGACGCCGATCTGGCCCACTCCCATAGTCAGTTCGTTCCCAAGCCTCTCGGGTGTCCTCCGGCTGTACATCAGATTGTGGCGGCGGTTGCGCCTCGACAGCAGGAGGTAAACGGCCTGTCAGCATGAAGAGTACGAGAAAAAGTGCTGCTCCTTTCCTCACTTTCCATGTCGTCATTGCAGCCACTCCACGTAGATGGGGCGGCTTAATAAACGGCTACCCCTCTTGAAGATCGTTGTCGATACGCGCGGTGAAACAGAACTACCGAAACGTTCCCTACGAAAGCCCTAAATCCCCTATCTTTTTTACGATATCGAATTCACTGCCGGAGCTGGTCCTTCAGTAGAAGGACGCAATTCTTTTCCGCTTTACTGTAGTTTTCATTGGAGCAGTCTTCCAAGAGATCGTGAAGGATTTGTTGCGTCTCAGGAGGAATCTCACCGGCGGTGATGGCGTTTTCGACCACTTGTTTGACAGCAGCAACGCGTTGTTTGCTGCGGGTATTGGCTGCCGTTCTGATGCCCTGGATGAGCTTGAGCTGTTTCCTTGGAAGCTGTGGGTACGGTCTTCGGCAGCCGACTAAAAAAACGATCATGAGGGTTGCGACGGTCAGCCATAAATGAGGCAATGTCCTCGTCGTCATTACCACGCTCCTGCTACAATCACTTCACCATCGGCGATGCTGGAAACATAACGCCATACATCCTGATTGATGAATTCCGAAACAAAACGGACTGAGCCATCACCGTTTGCAACATTAGCTCCACCAGGATGGTCTGAGTACATCTGGCAAACATGACTTGCCGGACTGTTTGGGGGATGAATTACCTCATATCCGTAGAGAGCAGTTTCAGCTGCAGCGGGTCCACTGTGTACAAGAACGAGTGTTGCTGCATAGTCTGCTGCTGTTCCAATACGGGTTGCAAATTTCTCTGTAGGGTGACTTGCTCCGCCCGGTACGATACCTGCCCAAGCCTTTTCAGATAGACTCGCCGTATGCTCGCCTAGAAAAACGGTTGTTGACATGCCATCGGTCACGCTCCTATGACGAGTGGCAGAATTCCTGTAAAGAGGTCCATTGGCAATTGCATCCCACGAAGAAGATGCAGGGAATATTCCCCAAGGTTCCTCATGTCCGGCATTCGCAACATAGTGTGATCGCCCAAGTTCGATTCCAGGTGCCAGTGGATTTCCGTTAATATCTTTGACCACGAAAGGTTCTTGGTCCCCGGCGGAAGAAGGACATAGAAAGAATTGGAATTGTTGAGCTACTAAGCTTCGGTTGCCTGTATGAAGTACTCCTTGGTTTGGATCACTCACGCTTGCAAAATTATCTGCTAAGGTCGCCTCCTCAAGATAAGGAGCCAGCTGAAGTCCCCATCCAGTCCCAGGGGCTGCATCCAATGTGTCACCGTCTCGATCGGGACGTAACGTATCCGAGAGATATCCTGCAGGAAACTGTCGAAGAGCCGATTCATGGCTATGCATGGCAAGCATGAGTTGTCGCAAATTCGAGCCACATTGCATTCGTCGAGCACTCTCACGTGCCTGCTGAACCGCGGGGAGAAGAATTCCAACAAGGACACCAATGATCGCAATAACAACAAGAAGTTCGATAAGGGTGAAGCCAGGATGTTTTGCGAGAAGCACAAGAGGGTCGCCGTGCTCGGGTACAACGAGTCGAGAAGTCAAATGTTTATTTTTCACTGAGTAAAACCAGACGAGAACGGACTGCTTTTGGCTAATCAAAAAAAACTTTTTGATTAGCCAAAATAGCATAATTTAAGAACTTCTCAAGTGAATAAAGGGTTTTAAAGACAGGACGTTAGCGATGGCCAAGCAGCCACGCTAAAAGCCCTTTTTGGACGTGCATTCGGTTTGCCGCCTGTGTGACCACAACACTTTGCTTTCCGTCAATTACCTCGTCGGTGACCTCTTCCCCTCGACGAGCTGGAAGACAGTGCATGAAGATGGCATTCGGGCAATGAGCCATTAATTGGCTATTTATCTGGTACGGCTGGAAAGCGGTTTTCCTTGTTTCCCGTTCTTTTTCCTGTCCCATACTCGCCCACACGTCGGTATAGACAGCAACCGCGTCTTGAACTGCCGCAATTGGATCTTCGGTTTGTTCGATAGAAGCGTCGGGAGCCAACGATGCTACTCGTTTCTTGAAAGATTCGTCGAATTGGTACTGCCTGGGAGCAGCGAGAATAAAACGCATGCCAAGCAAGGCGCAGGCGATTGCAAGCGACCTCGCAACATTATTTCCATCACCTACAAAAGTGAATGTCAGTCCTTCCAGTCGACCAATATGCCTGCGGAGCGTGTAAAGATCTGCGAGTGCTTGGCACGGATGGCTGAAATCACTGAGGGCGTTGATAACAGGAACACTTGATGACGCGGCTAGTTGCTTAATCGTGGCGTGTGATTTCGAGCGGCATGCAATGCAATCGACATATTCACTGAGTACGCGACCGAAGTCATCAATACTTTCTCGAGAACTTGTAAACCCGGTGTCCTCTCCGAGGAAGAGCCCTGACCCTCCCAAATGTACCATCGCAGTCTGGAAACTGACGCGTGTACGCAGGCTTTGTTTTTCAAAAACGAGTGCAAGAACACGACCTGGGAAAAGTGCGTCACGAACACCTGCTGTGTATTTTGTTTCAAGATCTTGGGATATCGCAAAGACTCCCTCAATCTCTTGTGGAGTCAAATCTTCTACTACTAATAAATGACGCATTAAAATACCGTTGATTCTGGTTGGATACTGTACAGGTAAGTAGGCGGCTTGTTAGGAGTGCTGGGTGCTATTTAGTTTCTGCTCGTAACTTCAAGAATAGCTTCTGTAAGTTTTTGGCAGCCTTCTTCAACCTCAGCCGCGTTTACCGTCATCGCTGGAAGCAGCCGTATGACATTGCCTTGTGTGCAATTCACGAGAAGTTGCCGATCAAGGCATGCTTGCACGACCGCTGCACCATCAACGGAAAGCTCAATACCGATCATCATCCCTTGAATTCGAATCTCGCTGATAGAATCACATGTGCTTTTAAGTGTATTAAGTTGACTGCGGAAAAGTTCTGCAGCCTTAGCTACATTGCCGAGCAGGTCTTGGCTTTCAATCATTTCTATTGCGGCGATGCCAGCAACAGCAGCAATTGGATTGCCGCCAAAAGTCGCGGCATGCATTCCGGGTCGAAGATGTTTTGCCAATTCGGATGTCGTGAGCATAGCGCCACCAGCGATACCAGCACACAGACTTTTAGCCAGTGTCATGACATCAGGAA
>CAXEMW010000200.1:0-5997 GCA_963997395.1 uncultured Planctomycetaceae bacterium | reverse complement strand
CGGGCGAAGTAGTTTGCCCTGTACCACGAGGCGTGTGGACAACATTCCATACGAGGCCTAAGCGTTCCATTGCCAGAATAACCCAGTACGTCATATCTAATTCCCACCATTTGTGACCGTGGGCAGCCATTCGTTGGAACGCGTGATGATTATTATGCCATCCTTCCCCAAAGGCAAGAAGACCAACCCACCAGAGATTTCGAGAGTCATCAGTGGTTTCGTAGTTCCTGTAACCCCAGATATGTGTGGCTGAATTTACAAACCACGTCACATGAAAGACGTAAACCATTCGAACAGCAAGCCCCCAAAGCAACCATGAAACTCCGATCTCAGGACCATACAGTGCCCAGCCAGTTGCAAGCAATCCACCGCCAATTACAAAATGCCAAAGCAAAAATGTTTTGTGAAAGAACATCACACCAGAATCTTTAGCTAAGTCGGGGGCCCAACGAGTACAGTGTGCTTGAATTTCATCGCTCGTATGTTTTGGAAAAAGCCAAAGAATGTGACTCCATAAGCCACCCTCGCGAGGACTATGTGGATCACCATCCTGATCACTAAAACGATGATGTTTGCGATGATTAGCGACCCAAACAATAGCAGAACCTTCACCTGATATTCCGCCAACAAATGCAAAAAACCAGCGAACAGGTTTTGAGGTAACAAAACTTCCGTGGGTAAGGAGACGATGGTATCCAAGAGTTACACCAAGACATCCAGTTATCCAACACAGAGCTACACAAATAGCCAATCCAGACCAAGAAAAGTAGAATGGGGCGGCTAAGGCAGCTAGATGCATGCCACCGATCCAAATGAGTGTAGGCCAATCGATGCCTTTGGCTTTAGCGGCAAGGCCGTCTAGTTTTGGTTCAATCTTTTTGTTTTTTTCTTGAACCCTACTATTCTGCGGTTCGGCATCCGGATCGTGAACTGCTTCTTTCCCTGATTGGTAAAGTGCATCAACGGATCGAGGTATCTGTTTCTTATTATTTTCTAAAAGTTCACTAACAGGCATTTGATCTTCCAATTTTTGGAACGCTATCAGTACAACAACTACAGCACGGTGATAACATCGGGCTTAGGAATCCTCTTACGTATAGTCTTACAAAGTACACGACTCCGGCCATCTCGCTTAGTCGGGGACCCGTTGGAGAAATGTCAAAACTGCGTCAAAATATCGCTTTCATGCTTCTTTAAACGTTGTTTTCAAGAAAAAAGTCAGTGAAGGATAGTCGTTCTCGGCAAAACAGAGAGTAGCCAAGCGGTTATGTCCGTCCCTGGAACGGCCGGAGGGGTTGTACCGGAAAGAAGCCAAGCCAGACGATCGAGCGTTGCCGTTTCAGTTGGCTCTAGGATAATTGGCAAGCCCTGAGACTCTAACAGACACCCAGATCGCCCAGGTAAAGCACGTAGCTTCAGACCTTTTGAGTCGACCACCAGACCGAAACCAAGACGCTGAAATGCCCGTACACGACTCCCGCTGAGTTGGTGATAGGCGTCTTCGACTCTGCATCCCAAGATAGTGACAAGGCGATCGATCCAGACTTGTTCAATCTCGCCTCGTTCAGCCACACATACGCAATCACATATTTCTATACGCTCATGCGACCACGCAAATCTGTTGAGCGTGATTTCTCCATCACCTTGAATATGTGACGGCAATAATGACGTCGCTGTAGCCAAGTCAATTTGTCTGATTCTTCCAACGCACTCTGCAGTCCAGTCGCCACCTCCATTCGAAATGTGAACCTGACCTATGAACGTGGCGTTTTCTCCCAGCGGCCATTGCGGAGAACCACACTCACTCAACACAGCACTTATTAAAGAAACCGGTATGGGATCAGCTGTATTCACATCAACTTCAGTTACATGTCCTCCGGTTTCCTGAGAATTCACCGTACGCACAATCCGCATTTCATCTTGGCTGCTACCTCTTTTAAAGAATCGAATGGCTCGCCCTGAACCGGCAGACACGCATTCAATACGAAGTGGCCACATATTCTCCTCTTCATCAGAATTCATTGCATGCCAAGAAAACTTCTCAATATCTATCAAATAGTTTTTATGGAACTGGACAGGCTCAGAAAGCCATCGCCTCACGAGGCCAACAACACATGCAGCCGTGCCTCCTCTTGGAACGAATCTATCAACTGTGAGCCGAACCTCATTTTCAGAAGTCACGACAGAGACATCAGAAAAGGGCTGCCCGGCAACGGTTACTCCTGAGAGGATCAAACACCCAAGTTGCGGGTAGGTCATGCTCTCAATGTGAACTCGCCTACCAAGTAATCTTGAAGCCTTGTCGGCAATGTGCTCTCGATGTGCTCCTGATTGACGAACGATAGCCCAATAGGAGAGGCAAAGCGTCGGTGCAATGCAAAGCAGGATAAACGCTGACCTGACCCGCCAAATCTTTACGGCTGACTGTTCGACGAACATCCTTGTTCACCTCCCGGCTTATGCATCAGAGTCTGAAATCTATCGGCTCACCACGAGTTGTTGGTAAAGCTTCCAACGGGCTTGCATTTCTTCGATGCTGTCTCCCCCGAACTTGTCGACTAATGCTGCTGCCATTGAAAACGCCACAACATTTTCAATAATGACGCTACACGCACTGACCGCACATACATCGCTTCGTTCATATGCTGCCGATTCAGATTGCTTTGTCCTGAGATTTACGGAATCTAAAGGTTTCCGCAGCGTGCTAATTGGCTTCATAGCAGCACGAATGACAAGAGGCTGCCCATTGGTAATTCCAGCCTCTAAGCCCCCAGCGTTATTCGTAGGACGAACAAAACCCGACGTCGGCTTCGCTCGTTCACTTTCGTCATAATGGATCGGATCGTGCACCTCCGAACCCGGCCGTCTTGCTGTCTCAAAGCCCATCCCAATCTCAACACCTTTTATAGCTTGAACCGCCATTACAGCTTGCGCTAATTGACCATCGAGTTTACGATCCCACTGGGTGTGTGTACCAAGACCGATTGGCAGTCCGTCCACACGAACTTCGACAATTCCTCCGAGCGTATCACCTTCTTTCCCAACACGATCGATAAGACCCTTTACGTGATCGTCTTGCTCCGGGTGAAGTGAATAAATCTCACTGGAGTTACGAATGTCTCGTAACTCAGGAAGAGCACCCTCTCGGCCACCAAGAACAACACCTCCCAACTCAGTTACCCAGCCAGCTACCTCAATGCCAAACAATGACAGTAACTGCCTCGCAAGAGCACCCGCAGCAACACGAGCTGCTGTTTCACGAGCGCTTGCCCGCTCCAGAACAGGACGCACGCCTCCAAGGTGCTTGATCGCACCAGGCAAGTCGGCATGCCCAGGCCGAGGCCGCTCAATATCACCCATCTGCTCAATTTTGGCATCACGATTGATGACCTGTAACGTGAGTGGACTGCCAAGAGTCTTACCTTTCCAAAGGCCAGACAAAAAAGTGACTGTATCTGTCTCTATTCGTTGCCGTCCGCCACGGCCATACCCCCCTTGGCGTCGTTGCAACTCACTGTCGATACTATCGGTATCAATAGTGAGCCCCGCTGGAAAACCGTCTACCAAAGCAGTCAGGGCCGGCCCATGGGATTCACCAGCAGTCCAATATCGAAGCATGAGGCAATCTGTAGTCTGAGGGTATGTAAAACACGTGTAACGAAACAGCGAATCAGAAGTACAATCGAGCTCGATCTCAGTCAACGCATGTTTCTATTCCTATAGTCTAATCATCAGATCGTTTTGACCATAGAGCGACATCCAGCCTCTAACAAGGCAGGCTTCCTGTTAGTCTTTGGCATACATCGAGATATTTTTGCCTCGTACCATCAACTATTTCCGGCGGCAGAGGAGGGGGGGTACTCATTCGGTCCCAGCCGGAGGAAGCCAGCCAATCGCGCACGAATTGCTTATCGAAAGATTCAGGAACTTCGCCTTTACACGCGAGCTCAGCTGGCCAAAACCGAGAACTGTCTGGCGTGAGCACTTCGTCGACTAACATCAATTGCCCTTCAGTATCATGCCCCCACTCAAATTTTGTATCAGCAAGAACAATCCCCTTCTCAACTGCTAAATCTATCGCCGCATCGTACACGGCAATACTTTTCTCTCGTAGTTCCGAAGCGAGCTCGTCGCCCAATGATTCAACCATCGTGCCAAAAGAAACATTTTCATCATGCCCCTCAGTTGCTTTGGTAGCGGGAGTAAAAATAGAGGAGGGCAGCCTGTCACCTGGACGCAAATCGGGTGGAAGCGAAATACCGCAGACCGTGCCTGCCTTCTGATATTCCAGCAGGCCTGATCCCGCAAGCCACCCGCGTACTACACATTCAAAAGGAATTACGCTGGCTGCTTTTACAAGCATGGAACGACCACGAAGTGGTTCTGGATCAATAGTTGATGGAAGGCCCATCTCATCAATATTTGTTGTAACGAGATGGTGTGGAATGGATACAGATTGCTCTGACAACCAATCGAACCAGAATTTGGAAACTGTTGTTAACACCTTGCCTTTGCCCGGTATCGGCGTTGGCAAAACCCAGTCGAAAGCACTGACTCGATCTGTACTCACAATGAGCATGTGAGGTTCATCTGATACATCCAGTCGGTAACAGTCCCGAACTTTGCCACGAATTGGTTTTCCTAAAGGCAAATTAGTTTCTACAACGGCGGACTGATTGAACGAGTTCATGGCCATTTTTCTTGTGCATTGGAAACGGTAGATGAGAGGCTGTGACAATACCAAAACAAGAACAGAAAACGCCAAGGACATCCAAGAACACCGCGGTACAACTTAACAAAAGTCCCGTGACATCCTTGGTAAATCAACAAGCGAGAGTTCATTCGCATCATCTTCACCCCAAGCTTCCAGTCGCCTTGCCAAAAGATGCACAACGTTCCCGCGCCGCTGAATTCGACCTTTGACCATTAATACCGTCGCCCGCCTGTTTTTCGGATCACAGTGCTGCCAGACAGCTTTCGGAACAACCACATTAACAATGTCTGTTTCGTCTTCGAGTGTCAAAAAGATTGTGCCTTTCGCTGTCGCTGGACGCTGACGCGACAACACAATGCCCACAACTACGACCCTGCGACCTTCTGGACAAGAACAGGCACCTGCAGCAGTCACGACTCCGTGCTGTATAAGATGCGGACGAACAAACTGCAGCGGATGAGCCTTGAGAGAAAGCCCTGATGCACGATAATCCGAGAGCACTTCTTCAAGAGGTGAAGTCGTCGGCAAGCCCCCTGTCTCATCAAAAATACTTTCTGTTTCATTAAAACCATTACCAGCCAGCCCTTCAAACAGTGGCATGCTCCCTGGTTCTGGCTTACGCTCCATTGAATTCCATATTGCCTGCCTTCGACTTCCAGACAAACTCTTTAAAGCTCCGGCACGAGCTAATGAAAGGACTTGGGGCTGTGTTAGCTGACACCGCCTCGTGAGATCATAAATACTCTTGAATCGACCTGCATTCCTAACCTCTTCAATTTGACGACCACTTGCTTGGCCAAGTCCATGAACCTGCTCGAGGCCAAGTCGAAGAGCAGGAAAAGTTCCACCAGAAGTCTCAAGTCCTGCATGCCATCCGCTACTCTGGATACACACAGGCAAAACAGTCACGCCATGCTCTTGAGCATCGCGAACAAGTTGGGCTGGGGCATAAAAACCCATTGGCTGACTACCGAGCAGTGCAGCTGTAAATTCCGCTGGATAATGGAACTTGAGCCAAGCAGAGACATACACCAACAATGCAAAGCTAGCGGCGTGTGACTCTGGAAACCCGTATTCACCAAAGCCTCTCAACTGCTGAAAGACTTGTTCCGCAAAAGTCAACGAAAGCCCCCGTGAGACCATTCCATCTACTAGCCGTTGATGAAATTCCTGAATCACCCCTGTTCGGCGCCAAGCGCCCATTGCTCGTCGTAGTTGATCAGCCTCTCCGGGAGTAAATCCTGCAGCCACTACCGCAAGCCGCATTGCCTGCTCTTGAAATA
>CAXEMW010000199.1:0-6054 GCA_963997395.1 uncultured Planctomycetaceae bacterium | reverse complement strand
GGCTGCTGCCATCGATGTGATCCAGCCTGCAGCATAATCGGCAGAATCCAGTACGCCATTTAATGTGGAGTCAAACAGGTAATCCCCAACTACGAGAAGGTGTGGGCACATGCCAGCATCAGGGCAATGTTTTGCATCATTTCCACGTTGTTGGAAGCCACCCGGCTGAGCACTTACTGCGCCGAGCCAGCGATGTATTTTGGCCTCACAGAAAAGTTCTTTCGCTTCTTCTCGGTGAGATGGGAGTGAGTTGATTGCTGCAGATATCAGTTCCTCATCACTGTGATTGGCCATCTCTTGGGCCGCAGTGCCTCCGAGCAGCCAGCCGAGGACTCCATACTGTGCTTCCGGTATTCGTGACGACTCGTCATAGAGGCAACAGCCGTTAAAAGCATCAAGCATGCAGTAAGAATCATGAAGCCATGATTTCCAGAATGGCTTCTCAAAGAGGATTGTGATTCGAAGATAATCAGCAGGATGATCATGGTGCGCAATGTGGTTTTGCACAGCAGAGGCAAGCGAGCTGTCGAGAAACATCAGCTTCTTCAGCGGGTCGATTGGGAGAGCGACGACAACGGCGTCGAATTCTTCACTCTGATGACCATGTTCTGTGTTCCAAGAGAGTTCGAGTGTATTTTGTCTGCCCTTTTTGACAGTTGTTACCTTGGTATTCAATCGAACGTCTGCAGAAAGGCGACAGGCGAGAGCATGGACGAGAAGATCATTGCCCCCAGTAATGCTGTATAACTGCATGTAAGCGGGATCGTTCATGAGATAGTTGTCGAGCCCGTATCGATGGCTTGTCTGAGCAGGCTCTGCGGCAAGGTCGCTATGGATGTGCTGCTGGATATACTTTTTCGTTTTATTCGATAGGCGATCGAGCGATGTGTTGAAGCGATCTTCTTGAAGACTCGTTCCCCAAGCGTTGATGTGAGAAGTCGAAGTGCCAGCATAAAACTGCCGCGGTGATACTTCTGATTTCGCGCGGTTGTTGAACTGTAGGAATTCATGAAGAGCACTCTCACCAAGACTGTCGTGTACATCCTCAATTGTTCCCAAGACCTTGTTTTCTTGGACTATTGATGTGCCGCCCATCGGCTGTGTTTGAAGACCAAAGTGCTCAATGAGCTCTCGAAGCGGATCTTCATCTATCGAGGAGTAATCATAAAACTCAGCGGCACCAGCTTCGTACTGTATGCCTTTGGCTGTAAACTGCTCAGTTAACAATTTTCCTCCGAGTCGATTGCTTGACTCGAAAATAGAAATCCTGAGAGGTGTGGAGCAGAGTTGCTCGAGACGATAGGCAGTAAAGAGGCCGCCCGGCCCTCCACCAATAATCCCAATATTCCACCGAGGTATGTTCATTATGGTATGAAACGTCGTGGCACAGAAAAAGTTGTGTTGAGACGAGTAATAAATCAGTTCGGAAAGACGAATTGCTTTGCCGAAGGAAACGAAACGGATTCTAATCCATCGTGGCTAGCATAATCGCAGTTTGGCAGGCAGCCTTGTAGGCTTCGAGGTCAAGCCATTCATTGGTTGTATGGATGTCATGCTGTCCGCAGCCAAGAGTGACTGTTGGTATGCCATTGGCTGCCATCCAATTCGCATCCAAGCCACCATTGGAGATGTCGTAGTAAGGTGTGTGACCGAGGGCTTGGAGTGCCCTGTGTGCAGTTGTAATTGAGGGGTCGTTTTTTGTGAGCCGAAAAGCTTCGTAGTCGAGTCGTTTTGATATTGAAACGGTCCCCTTACGACCGCTCGCCGATTTCACTTGATTTGCTGCTTTTTTAAATGCCTTCTCGATCGCTTGAACAATCCTGTTTCGAAACGCGGTGTCATGTCCTCGTGCCTCCGCCCGCAGCGTTGCACGTTCTGCAACAACGTTGGTAGCAGCACCGCCATGAATCACTCCAATATTGCTCGTTCCCCTCTTCGACCCTTTCTCAACTAACCCATGCCAGCCATCTTTATGCAATGATGCGATGGCAAGTGAAGCAATTGCAATTGCTGAAACGCCGTTTTCAGGCGCAACTCCGGCGTGGCTTGGGATTCCTTCGATGGTGATGTCGAGGCGCTCACCACCGGTTGCCCCAATCGTCAGCTTGTCCACGTCCCCACCGTCGAAATTAAAGGCTAGCTTTGGTTTTCCAAGGTCAGTTGCCTTGACTGTACGAGCGCCCCACAGTCCCACTTCCTCCTGTATTGCAAAAAAGAATGTAAGCGGTGGATGGTCAATTTTTTGACGTAGGATTTCAATCGCCGTTGAGAGCACGACGCCACACCCGGAACGGTCATCCGCGCCGAGACCCGTCGCTGGATTACCACTTTTTACGATGTCTCCACGAATGACAGGTTTTGTTCCTTCACAAACAGGGACAGTATCCATGTGTGCCATAAGGAGTCGGCGTGGCCCTCTTCGCGTACCAGGGAATTTTATGATTAAGTTTCCACAGTTGCCTTTCAGAGGTGTTTTTTTATGTGCCTGATCAAATGAGATGATGTTTTTTGAGCAGCCAGCGTCGAGTAGTTTTTTTCGAATGGCTTCAGCGACTTGTTTTTCCTTTCCTGAAATGCCAGGAATCTTTAAAAGATCAAGAACAGTTTTTTGTGCTCGTCCCAAATCAATCTCGGGTATGTTTGACTGGTCTTGTGCAGCAAGTTGTGCAGTGCGTTTTACTTTTGCACGAGGTTTTTTTTGAAGCAATGGACGGGAAGTTTTTCTTTTTGTTGATGTGGAGTGTGCCATGAAAATTTTTCTTGCGGGGATTATGCAGGGGTCGCACGTTTCGGCGTGTGTGCATGATCAATCATATCGTGATTCATTACACGATATTGTACAGGGGCACTGGCCAAAGGCAGAAGTCTATGATCCATTTGCGAACCACACCGAGTCAGTGGGGTATAGCAGCGGTCGTGCTCGGGACGTGTTTTGCCAGCATATCCGAATGTGTCAACAGTTCGATGTGTTGATTGCGTACATTCCCGAGGCATCAATGGGAACAGCAATCGAAATGTGGGAGGCACATACGAACGCAAGATTTGTGATCACAATTACCCCGCTCATTCATAATTGGGTGGTCCAGATCACGAGCAATGTAATTTACGGAACCGTATCAGCCTTCGTGGAATCGCTTCTGTCTGGTGAGATTGATAAACTGATAGGGCACAAACAAATTTCTCATGATTAGTTTGTGGCAAGAGCCACCAGCCAAACCAAGACATGAGCTATCCGTAGGAATGCATGAGAGCCCTAATCGCGAAAAGTGTACAGGCTGCAAGCCCGGCAGCAGCCCAGTCATCGGCCATGATGCCGAGACCTGCAGGAAGATTTTCAAACTGTCGACAAGGAGGTGGTTTCGTGATGTCAAACAGCCGAAAGAGCAGAAAAGCGAGAAGCATGGTCAGCCATATTCGCTCTTCGGGGGGAACAACAAGAAGCACAAATGGCATTGCGGCAAATTCATCAAGGACGATGGATGAGGGGTCTTTATTTCCTCCGAGTTGCTGTGAAGCAATTGTGCAGACAGGAACGGCAATGCAGCACACCGTCACCCATAACAGCAATTCGAGAAAGAAAGGAATCTGAGCAAATGAAAGTGCTGCGATAATTGGTAACGCTGCTGCAGACCCCCACGTTCCCGGTGCTGGACGGAGCCTGCCAATCCAAAAACATGTTGCCAAAACCACAGTTGGATGCCCCCAGGCAGCAGACTTGGTTGCATCAGAAGGTTCGGTATTCACGGGGTGGTTCCTGTTGGCAGGCTAAGAAAACAGTATCATATAAGAAGTGTTCTTTCGGAAGGAATGTTTTCGTTTCAATCGTATAGGTTTTTCCGTGTCCTCTTCACAAAATCCTGAACCCCAACCGTCTGCCGAGTCTTCCATCGGCAAGCTTTGCCTGGTTGAGTATCCACATCCAGCACTCTTTCGGAAGTCAAAGCCACTTCTCCGTATTGATGAAGGGGTCCGTGATGCCGTCGAACAGATGTTCGATATCATGTATGAATCTCATGGCGTGGGGTTGGCTGCAAACCAAGTTGCTCTGCCGTATAGAATGTTTGTAGTTAATGCTACGGGTGATCCTGATTCGGGTGAGGAGCTAGCCTTTCTGAATCCAATTTTGACTCGTCCACGTGGCACAGCGATACAAGAGGAGGGTTGCCTCAGTCTTCCGGGGCTACGAGCCGACGTTCGACGGCCACAGCGAGTAGTAGTCGAGGCTTGGAGTGTAGATGGTCAGCCAATACGCATCGATCTGGATGGTTTCCTGGCCCGTGTTGTTCAGCACGAATTTGATCATCTTGAAGGACGTCTTTTCACGGACAGGCTTCCTGATGCAGCAGGTCTCGAAGTGAAACGCGACCTTGAATTACTTGAAGATATTTATCATGGAAAGCAATCCCGTGGTGAGTTGCCACCAGAAGATATAATCATGGCGGAACTGGATCGGCTCGAAGACCAGCGTTGTAAGTCATGAGTATATCGGACTCCAATCAGGGATTATCTGTTGTGGTCATGGGGACGGGGCCCTTTATCCTTCCGTCATTCGAGTCGCTTTTGGCATCAAGGCATCGCATAGTTGCAGTTGTCACTCGTCCTACTCGTGCTGCTCGTGGAAGGCGAGCGCCAGTAAACCCTATGCGGGAAGCTGCGGAAAAAGCTGGATTTCCATTACTTGATCCACCGGATGTAAATGCCGTAGACGTGCAAGATGAAATAAGATCGCGCGGCGCTGACGTTATGTTGGTGTGTGATTATGGCCAGATACTCTCAGCAGATACTCTTGGTACGACGCCTCTCGGTGGCATCAATCTGCACGGTTCGATCCTTCCACGGCATCGTGGGGCTGCACCCGTGCAATGGTCTATTCTTCTGGGTGATAAGCAAACAGGGGTGAGTGTCATTCACATGACACCAAAGCTTGATGCTGGTCGTGTCATTGCAACTCGCTCTACGCTGATTGGATCAAAAGAAACATCTGCTGAGTTGGAGGCTCGGTTGGCTCAACTTGGTGTTGAGGTGGTTTTAGACTCTCTCAACCGTTTGGAAGCAATGAAACACGCCACCAACGAGGCGGATATAACAATCGGACAGGTTCAAGATGAGAAAAAAGCGACATTGGCACCAAGAATTACAAAGCAAGACGGGGTAATCAATTGGGAAATGACCGCTACTGAAATTGATCGCCGTCGAAGGGCCTTTGACCCATGGCCGCGCTTGACAGCGTTTGTTCCGCACATGAACGTCTTTCGTAGGCTTGTGTGCTTAGAAACAGAAGTTGTTGCAGGTCAATCAGACAACTCTTCTATTGCGCCAGGAGTAGTTAGTGAGATACGCCCAGATTGTCTGATTGTCGCTTGCGGTAAAGGAAGTCGACTAGCTATTCAGCGAGTGATACCAGAAGGAAAGCGAGCTATGCCAGCAGCCGATTTTATTCGTGGAAGTGCCCTGCGAGTAGGCTCCCAATTGCCTGTTTCGGTTGCCCATGGAGACACTCCGCAATCCTTAGGATAAGATCAAAAGCATGTCTTCCACAAAACGATTATTTATTGAGACCGTTGGCTGTCAGATGAATGTTCTTGATAGCGAGCTTGTCGTAGCAGCATTACGTCGTCAAGGGTGGGGAATGACGGCTACGATGGCCGACGCCGATGCAATCTTCTTTAATACATGTAGTGTTCGCCAGCATGCCGAGGATAAAATCTATTCAGCCCTTGGGCGGGTACGAAAACAAAAGAAAAAAAACCCGGAACTAATCGTTGGTGTTTTGGGATGTATGGCGCAAAAAGATCAGGAAATGATCCGTGCGCGAGCTCCATGGGTTGATCTTGTTGTTGGTCCTGGGCAACTTCATAGAGTGCCCTCTCTTGTTGATTTGATTCAGGCAGGGAGTGGGCCTCAGCTTGAAGTGAGTCTTGATCGTAAATCAGGCAGTCGGTTAGAGGTCGTAGACAGCTTCGAGAGTTATGATCCTGATCGAGATGCAACGATGCGGCCAACGCCATTTCAGGCATTCGTTCGGACGCAGACAGGCTGTGACAAATTTTGTGC
>CAXEMW010000198.1:0-6073 GCA_963997395.1 uncultured Planctomycetaceae bacterium | reverse complement strand
TGACTCGTGGCTATGGACTAGCGACTGCCCACTGTGGCGATTTCTTTCCTGATCACAAAGATGGTCGTGCCACCAGCATTCTGGGGTCTCTCGGCAGGCCAACTGGTGAACACGTTCCTGATGATGAACCTGGAGCGATTGGAGCATGGGCTTGGGGCCTCTCCCGGATTCTTGACTGGCTTCTTACTCTGCCTGAGGTTGACCCAAATAGAGTCATTGTCCTTGGCCACTCTCGACTTGGAAAGGCGGCACTTTGGGCTGGAGCTTGTGACCAACGTTTTGCCATGGTTATTTCAAATGATTCCGGCTGTGGTGGAGCGGCGCTCTCGCGACGAAATTATGGTGAATCAATTGAAGTAATAACAAAAAGATTCCCGCACTGGTTCTGTCCAAGGCTAGCTACATTTGCAGATCATGAACGTGAACTCCCATGTGACCAGCATGCACTTCTTGCAATGACTGCTCCAAGACCACTTTATGTGGCAAGCGCTCAAAATGATCGTTGGGCAGATCCAAAAGGAGAGTTTCTTGCAGCTGTTGCCGCAGACCCTGCTTGGAAGCTTTTCAATCTTCAGGGGCTCGGCACTCAAACAATGCCACCTGAGAATACCTCAATTGGAAAAATGATCGGGTACCACATTCGTAATGGAAATCATGACCTCCTGCAGTTTGACTGGAATCGGTTCGCAGACTTTGCAGATAGAAAACTTCAAAAGGAAACGTTTTCCCAACCAGATAAAGACATACCGCTAGCTTCAAATAACCGACGGCTTTTGTCCGACTTTCATCCTGATCAGCATGCCTTACCCATGAATCCGCCTGAAGACGCAATTATCCTTCTCGGGAAAGAGAGTAAACCAAAATTTACAGCAATGAATGGCGAGCCAATTGACTGGGACGTAGTAGATGGTGTTCTGACCGCTGCACGAAGCACTCGTCACATGAACCATCTTGTTTCAACCGAGCTATTTGAGGATGCAGATATCCATGTTGAATTCATGACATCATCAATTGCCCACGGAAATAGTGGGCTCTACATTCACGGGCACTACGAAATGCAAATTTATGACTCATTTGACACAAAAAAAGTTACTCAGCAAGACGAGGGCAGCCTCTACCGCTTCACAAAACCTTTTGTGAATGCATCCCGCCGCACGGGCGAATGGCAGGTTTACGACATACGCTTCATCGCACCAAGGAGGCATGCCAACGGCCTGATCCAATCCCCGGGCACTCTTAAAGCATGGCTTAATGGCAAGCTGGTACAAGATGGCGTGACCTTCACCGAACCACGCTCTCCATATATTCCTTACAAGCATGGAGTCACAACTCACTTAAAAAAAGTTGAGAAGAATTTACATGAAACAGGCAAAGGGCCTCTGTTTCTTCAGGACCATGGTAGCCCAGTAAAGTTTAGGAACATCTGGATTAAGCGGCTCGATTAAATAACGATTACCGTAGATCATCTGGAGTTATTCCGGCAGTTTTTCCTTTCCGAAAACCATACATTGTTGGCTCGAAATTACCAACAATATCCACATCTAGATCTCCAGAAATTTTATCCTCAAGGCCAACTGCCCAGTAGCAGGCGTTTATGATCATTCGACGGACACCCTCTGAAACCAAGTCTGTTGAAGCACCCATTGTCGTTGTGAAAACCTTGCCGCGAGCCCCTCCCTCAACAGAGTACGTCTTCACCCATGCGACTGGCATCATTGGATCATTTTTAGAAATGTTCTTCTTTCCGTTTTTTTGTACGCCTTCCAATGGCTCCGAATTAGGATCCATATCTTCCAAGACCTGACCGAGCACCAGCGGCATACTGTCTCCTGGCAGTGGCAAACGAACACCGTAGACATCCGTCGGCCCCCAGATGTCACCATTCTTGATACCGCGAACGACCGGATGCCCCTTTGCCTCAGGAGCAATGATACCCCGCGTGCTTTCATGCTTATGATGCCCATGATGACTGATCCATGTCTCTCCTAGGACCGCCCGACCAAACCCTTGAATCCATTCCTGCTTATCACCATTATAATTGAAGCTGTAATGAGCATAGGGACTGTCTTTTGGCACCTTGAAGGCATGCGTTGCAGTCCGCATTCCAATAACTGGCCGGCCACTTCGCAAATAGTCATCGATTTCTTTCATCTGCTCGCCGGGTAGATTTCGAAAGCGTGTTGCAATCACCATTAAGTCTGCATTCCCAAGAGCCTTGAGGCCGGGAATATTCCCTTGTTCGTTTGGAGCAATTTCCCCCGACTCTTCATCGATCGCATACAAAACGACGCAATCAAAACCATGTCGTGTTGAAAGAATTTTCCCTAATTGAGAAAGCGCCTCTTCACTGCGGTACTCTTCATCACCACTTATCAGTACCACGCTTTTTCCGTGCCCAGCACCCTCGCGCCCAGGGTACGTATTCCATGAATCATCTCCTTGAACAACAGAGCAACAAAGCACACCAGTGCTTATGAGCCACAAATAGACAACTGAGACAAACTTGTGAATAGCCATTGCGAGAACTCCCCAGACGGTAACAACAAAAGAATGACAGAACTCTAAAGAATATATTGCAAGAAAGCAATCAATACCGTATTGCAAGGCCAGCATCTGAGAAAAAATTTGCTGCTTCTTCCGTCATCCCCCAACCTACGCGAAGACCAATTTCAACATCTTCAGTAATCACAAAGTGGGTACCTGGGCTAAAAAAAGGACGACTCACATCTTCCGCTAGCCCTTGTGTAAATGTTCCAAAATACTCAGCGTGGACTTCCCAGTTATTTGTTAATGGAATACGCGCAACAACTGATGGCCCCCAACGACTGAACCAGTTCTCTTCTCCCTCGGCGTATGCATAACGCAAAGCTGTATCAATTCGCCATTTCGAGGGAAATTCCCAGCCACAAACCATGGTGGCAACAGGTTCTGTTCCAAATTCCTCCCCATACATAGGTGTTGTTGCCTCCATAATAAAACAACTCTGAGGAATCAGACCGTCTTGCTGAGTAGTTGCTAATTTAAAACCATACAGAAAATTCGATTCGTAGAGCGCGCCCCCGCCTATTGGCAGTTCTCCCGCCTCAACACTCGTCACGACATTACCCTGTGAGCCAACGGAATAATTAACGCCGAGCCGCCACTCAAAAATATCATTAGCACCAATACGGCAAATATACTCAGGATAGTTATTCGTTGGATTACCATCGCGATTCTGAATATAGACATGAGACATCTCATTCAGAGCAAAGCCCGGACGAATTGTGAACGTCGACGGTGTAAACGCATCACGATCAGTATTCAGTTCACGAGGCTGCAGAGAAGCAGCATCACCAATACGAAAGAAAAGTATTGTCAACAAAAGGATACACAGTTGGAACGGAACCCTAAGTACTCTCACCAAAAGCTATCCGATATCATGGCCAGGCAAAAAATTCATTTACACACCCCGTGCTCTTTACGGTGATCGTCAACTATTAGCGATCTTCACCTCTCTTTCACAAACACTTCTCCTATTTGCCGACAACCACCTGCCTTACCACATGACTACTCTTGCGGATTTAGCCGGTTATTTCCGTATTTTCTCCCAAAATAATTCTTGGGGGGATCCCGCCGGGTGATCCATAATCACCCACACTATGAACGTGCCTCGTGACCAACAGGGTCAGTCTTCTGGTAAGCCGTCTTGAAGAACACGTTCGAAACTCCGCACTGCAAGTTTGCAGGACTGTGCCGGACATGCTACTGCGAGGTGACTTCCTGCACCGAGATCGATAAGAGTCACGCCAAGCTCATTACCTGAAAAAAATTCCTGCTGCTTAAATTCAACAGGGGCGAGGCGGCATGAAGAAATAACTGAATCAACACTCATTCCAAATTCTGGGAGATCAGATGGCAGTTGGCACGCACGAAGCTTGTCACCTATGCCAGTACCAATCGCCTTGAGAACTGCCTCCTTCGCAACCCAGCAATCAAGCACTTCCTCCGGCCTCAACTCATGAGACACTCCGATTCGCTTCTTCATTTCAATTTCTGAGAGAATCGTGGGTGCCATGAGTCGTGCCCACCTTTCGTCGTGTGTCGTCTTTCGTTTTTCCACATCAACACCAATCGTGCACTGACGCGAAAGAGCGATAACTGCTTCATCCATTGAATGGGCAACATTGAATTGGATACTGCTCTGATGAGGATCACTTAGATACGGCTTCCCAAAGTGCCCGGTAGTAAGTGAGACTTCCTCTGGTGCAACTCCAATCAAACAACCGAGCAACACCCTGAGACGGCCTCTGCTTACAACAGCTCTCCGTCTAACCTCAGGCACTCGCCGTAATGACCGCTCTCTCTCATCGTCCGAAAGCAAACCCACCAGATACGCATACTCATTGTCAGCAACGTGCAGTGACAAACAAGTAATCGTCACGTAAGGGTTACTTGAACAAGTCCCAGTTAATAAAGATGGGCAACTGGACGAACTTTCTTTAGCCATCTTTTCCTGCCTATCGTGAAAATTATTTGGCCAAAAAAAAGACACTACACTAAATCAACAAACAGCTGGATTTAAAAAGACAGGATTTGTTGGTTCCATTCCACCACCGAACGGACTGACATGACAGGAACACATATCAACTGACAGGCTTACGTCACAACAAAGACATCAGCGGGATGCCCCACCTTGAGGCTCTCTCCATCAACACGACTAATTTTTTTCAGAAAGTGCAAGCACCTCGCTCGCACATCTGCATCAGACTCTCGGCAATCACTTTGAGTGATAAAATCCAGTAGCTTTTCACCGTGAGGACACCCCTTCTCAAAACAACGAGTGACATCAACTTCTCCATGTATTCTGTGAGATGTAAACTCAACACCTTGCCTCACAAGATGTTCCTCTAGGCGATTACTAAACCAGATGTCTTGTTCGGCATGGTGCGACCAGAAGCACTCTGAAAGCTGATTAAGGTACTCATTGGGAGCATGTACAATTATTAACTTGCCTCCCGGAGTCAGCAGTCTTCTTAGCTTTTCGAGTGTATCAGCCGGATCCTTGAAGTAATAAAGAGCGTGAGTCAACTGAATAACATCAAAAGGTTCGTTGATATTTAATGACTCAACTGTCTCTGTCTTAACCTCGAGTTTGACATTTGCTAAAGCAAGCTTTTTGAAATTTTCACGAAAGCGATGACAGGCAACCGGGTTTGGATCGACCCCTGTATATTCAAAAGTTCCAGCAGATGACGCGAGTGCCGATATCAACTGATTGTCGAGTATCCCACTGCCGCACCCCACACTCAGGACCCTCAAGGACCCTGACGAGCCTTCGTGTGTGCCAATCAATTCCTTCAACGTATTGAGCACGAGTTGCTGCTGGCTACTTGAACGCTCAAAGGTCTCATGAGTTACGTCAAAACGTTTGTCAGAGAGATGACTAGACACTGGTGCCTTCTGTACAGCCACTTGCAATTGCTTCAATGCACCCTCTACAGAGTCTGAAAATTCGATAACTCTAGTACTCCTTTAACTGAAGTCACAACTGACTTGTGCCACAGCAATTACTTACTACGACTGATGGACTATTTTTGGCAAGTGCGCCCTAGATATCATCATACCACCAACGCGAATAACTATAAATGAATTTTATTCCACAAGTCTTGATACAAACTACCCTGAAATCGCTGCCGTAACACGTTGTTTTGTTCTCTTACTCCGCCCAACAAACACATCGACCATTCACCCACGACAGGAACGATCTTCAATAAAACAGAGAATGATCTTGCTCTTTTTCTCCGTTCTTTTTGTAGGGAAGTTAACGAATTCGCATCCTATCAACCGTGAGGTAGAAAAAACCTTTTCTCTTTTCGATAATCATAGATATGAAAGGTTTGAGTCTATGAAACCCATTCTGTCTACCATCATGCATTATCTGAAAAAGATTTTCGTCTCTGATTATTCTGACCTCTGGAACAAGTAGTTGTTCTGGTTTTTTCTCGTGTTTTCTAGTCAGCACGGCATCAGAGAGCAAGCTACACCTCGGTTGATTCCGACTTCGTGAGGGCAGGCGACAGAACTCCTCGAAAAG
>CAXEMW010000197.1:0-6088 GCA_963997395.1 uncultured Planctomycetaceae bacterium | reverse complement strand
ATGCTTTTCAGCAAGAATCTTAAAAACCAATCCGCAGAAAGGAGCCTCCGGATCGGGGGGCCGTTGTATCGTGACCGGCTCTTTCTTCTTTGGATCAAGCCCCTCCACGGGAGGCACGTCCACTGGACTCGGCAGATACCAGGCAACGGCGTCAAGTACAGGCTGAACGCCAATACAATCAAGTGCGGACCCAGCCAGAACAGGTATTACCTTGCGGTGAAGGGTGGCTTTGCGGACAGTCGCTCGCATCAGATCAACGGGGATCGCGGCCTCGGCAATCGCGAGTTCAGCTAGCTCATCAGAATAATCAAACAGGGTCGAGACAAGTTGCTCCCTCCACTTGGCAGCTTCAGCTTCAAGCTCCGCCGGAATGCTCCTTCGTATTGGCTCAACAGCTGCGGCTGCACCACTAAGTACCTCATCCTTGGGCGGAAACGTGATTGCTTCCATCGTAATTAAATCAATCACCCCTCGGAATGGATCCGCCACGTGCGGTGGACCGATTCCAACAGGGATCTGCAACAAAAGTGGTTCGGCCTTAAGACGCTCACGAATCTGATCGATTGTCCCAAAAAAACTTGCTCCTTCCCGATCAAGCTTATTGATGAGCACCATTCGTGGCACCGCATATCGGTCTGCCTGCCGCCAAACAGTTTCACTTTGTGCCTCAACTCCTTCGCGCGCTGAAAGCACAACAACCGCACCATCGAGAACACGCAGGCTCCGCTCAACCTCAGCAGTGAAATCCACATGGCCAGGCGTATCAATCAAATTCACAACGGCATCTCGCCACGGAAAAGAAACAGCAGCAGAATAGATGGTAATACCCCGCTCTTGTTCTTCTGGGTCAAAGTCTGTCACGGTTGTGCCGTGATCCACATCTCCTAACCTGTGGATTGCTTTTGTAAAGAAAAGCATCCGCTCGGTAAGAGTTGTCTTGCCAGCATCAATATGAGCAATGATGCCTATATTCCGGATCTTCTGGATCGATTTACTAGGGACACGAGGCATATGAATGACGTGTTTGCTTGCTAGAGGTAATGAGGGCTATGAAAAACAGAACACTTTGGGCCGGTCGGTTAAACTACGTTTCGCAGTTAAAAAGCCATATATTTATTTCCCAAAGCAGTGCCCGAAGTAAAGAGAAAGGGAGTCACATTGTGACAAGTCTAACTACCTAAGCCAAACCTTGCGTCCGACTTTTTGAGAATAGCTCGCCTTGGCCAGCCATATGACTATCTTACTTATTATTTTCTTTGCAGCAGCTTCTCTTCTCTGCGGCTACTTTCTGTACGGACGATGGCTCGGAACCAAGCTATTTTCGCTCAATGCCAGTTTTGTTGTGCCAAGTATTGAGCTCCGTGATGAGCACGACTTCGTACCAACGCCGACCCCAATTGTCTTCGGACATCACTTCACAAGCATTGCCGGAACTGGCCCAATTGTTGGTCCTGCGCTTGCGATTATGTGGGGCTGGGGGCCAGCGCTTATCTGGGTCATTCTCGGATCAATCTTCATTGGGGGCATGCACGACATGGCCGTTCTTGTTGTCAGTCTTCGAAATCGCGGGATGACGATTGGCGAGATTGCAGGGCGACTTCTTAACCCCCGCGTCCGACTACTCTTTCTCATCCTCCTTCTCTTTGCACTATGGGTTGTGTTAGCGATTTTTGGCTGGGTTATTGCCAACGTTTTCGTGCAGTTCCCTGAGGCCATTTTGCCCGTTTTTCTTCAGATTCCCATCGCCATCCTGATCGGCACCAAGGTGCATCGACAGGGTCGCAGCCTACGAGGCCCCAGCCTTGTCGCTTTAGCATGCATGTACGGGACTGTTTGGCTTGGGGCAGGCTGTCCCGGTACCACTTGGACGGGCGGCTCATTAGGTGCCGCTATTCAAGACATGAACTTCTTCATCGCGGCATGGCCAATTTGGCTCTGGGTGGCAATCCTCTTGTCGTATTGTTACGTCGCGAGCGTTCTCCCAGTCTGGGTACTTCTGCAACCGAGGGATTTCATCAACAGCTTGCAATTGATCTCAAGCCTTGGCTTGGTTGTTTTTGGACTGATTGTTACTGCTCTTATGGGTTCGGGTTCAATCTCTTCGGCTGTTCCCCCGCCTGCTCTAACAATGTTTGCTCCTTTTCTCGACTTGCATCCACACAACGCCCCACCGATATTTCCGTTTCTTTTTGTGACCATAGGCTGTGGCGCTGTGAGTGGCTTTCATTGCCTTGTGAGCTCTGGAACCTCAAGCAAGCAACTCCGGTGCGAAACTGATGCACGAGTTGTGGGTTACGGCTCAATGCTACTCGAGGGATTTCTTGCTGTTTTGGTCATTGTTGCCGTAGGGGGTGGCATTGGCCTTGGTTGGCCAGAAGCGTATCCGGGGCTGTCTGGCACAGCACTTTGGCAGGTCTTATATGCTGACTGGAAGGGTGTCACTGGTGGCAAGGCCATTGCAGCCTTTGTAGTTGGCTCAGGAAACTTCCTCGAATCACTTGGCATTCATGCAACGATGGCGCGTGCAATCATTGGTGTACTCGTTGCGAGTTTCGCCGGCACGACCCTTGATACTGCCACACGACTCCAGCGTTATGTTGTACAGGAATTAGCCCGTACTCTTCTGAACCGAGTTCCCACATCAATGAAGGCACACGGATCAGCATCACTGGTTACGCAGCCTCTTAACTGGCTAGCAACAGCTCATGGCGCAACGCTCTTTGCTGTTACGACTGCTTTCGGACTTGCGATGGTTCCGGCACCAGGAAAAAGCTGGTCGCTGGAGACAATAGGGACGGGCGGACTCATCTTGTGGCCCCTCTTTGGAGCGACAAACCAGTTACTTGCGGGCCTTTCACTTCTCGTTGTGAGCTTCTACCTTCGACGCCGCAAGTTACCCAGCTGGATTGCCAGCCTTCCGATGGTGTTCATGCTAGTGATACCGGCCTGGGCGTTGTTCTACAACATTGACGCATGGCTATCTGGCGGAAGCTTTGGGCTCGTCGTGATAGCGTTGGTCATGCTGACTGTCGAGCTTTGGTTGATTATTGAGGGTGTTCTCCTTTGGGGACGCATTCGAGGGGTTCTGGAGCCTCCAGTGGAGCCATCGTCACCGGCTTCACCGTGAAAATGTGGCGGCCATACCCTCTAACAACAGCTCAAAAGCAGTCGCTCCCTTCGATGAAAGCAATCAACTGCAGATTTTTATCAACAAAAGGCCATGGGTTGCATCACATCTGGTTGGGGACGCGTATGCCAAGCAATTCCATCCCCTGCCGTAACGTCCGTCCTGTGAGGTCGCATAAGACAAGCCGTGTGGTTCGTTGGTTGCCCTCTGCCTTCAATACCGAGAGGGCATCGTAGAAACTTGAAAAGCAACTTGCCAATTCATAAAGCCATGACGTCATCACGTTCGGTCGGTAGTCGAGTTCGACATCCTCGAGCACGGCGGCAAACCGAAGCGAGGTCAGAGCCAATCTTCGTTCCAACGGATCTGATAGTTCCAAGACTGATGGGTCATCGGCAGCTTCACGACGCAGAAGTTCTCGATCAACACCTCCTCGAGCCACGATACCTTCGACACGTGCCACCGCATACTGCATATACGCCGCAGTATTTCCTTTCAACTCAAGCATTTTGTCAAAACTAAACACATAGTCTGTGGTTCTATTTTGTGATAGATCTGCGTACTTGATGGCTCCAATCCCAACGGCTTCGGCTACTTCCTGCCGCCTGGCGTCATCCATTCCCTGTCGCGTCTGCTCTCCTTCACCAACAATCAAAGATGCTCGCTGAACCCCCTCGTCAAGGAGAGCTTCCAGACCAACAGCATCTCCTGCTCTCGTTTTGAAAGGCTTCCCGTCTTCTCCAAGCACTGTACCAAAAGCCACATGGATCAGATCGATTCCCGGTAACTGCTCGTCCGCACGACAGCCCCAGGCACGGGCAGTTGCAAAAACTTGCTTGAAATGTTGGCTTTGCCGGTGGTCAACGATGTAAAGGATTCGATCAGGCTTCCAGTGCTCGGCCCGCCACGCAAGAGTTGCAAGATCTGTTGTCGCATAGAGAAATGCTCCATCAGCTTTCTGAACCAGAAGCGGTGATTCGTAGCCTTCTAAAAAGACGCCAACTGCCCCGCGGCTTTCGCGTGCCATCCCGCGAGCAGTAAGATCGTCGACAACTCCGGCAAGAAGTGGTTGATAGCAACTTTCACCCATTGTGTGATCGAAGGTGACGTCGAGCCGGCTATAAACCCGTTCTATTTCTTCACGGCAGGCCGGCATGAATTGCTTCCAAAGACTGTTGTTCTCCGAATCTCCTTCGTGCAACTTGACTGTTTCAGCAAGCACTTCCTGTCGGGCATCGGGGTACTTCTCAGCCAGTCCTGCCGCGATTGAGTCGTGTGCAAGTTCCTCAGAATCAGCATCAACTACCTTGCGAACCAACCGATAGAGCCTTCCCAGTTCTTGTGTTGGGTTTTCTTCGTATGCAGAGTCATCACGACAATGCTTCCAGCCCCAAAGAATCATCCCGAATTGCGTCCCCCAATCACCCAGGTGATTGTCTGTAATCACCGAATGACCATGAAACCGCAGGATTCGTGAAAGCGCATCACCAATAACTGTTGATCGAATGTGCCCAACGTGCATTGGCTTTGCAACATTTGGCGATGAATAGTCAAGAACAATAGTCTGCGGCTGAGATACCTTCGCCACACCGAGGCGATCATTACAGCAGGCCATCCTTACGGCATCGGCAAGGGCTTGATCGAGAACGCGCACATTAATAAACCCCGGACCAACGGGAGCATCGATTGGCTGAAAATATCTCCCAAAGAGTTGATCGTTATTGATTCGTGCAATCAAATCACTTGCCAAATCCCGTGGCTTTACACCCATTTTTTTAGCGAGCGGCATAGCCAGTGTTGCCGTGAAGTCACCAAACTTCGGGTCTGCTGTCTCACGAACCTGCTCAAGCAAAACCGGTATTTCTTCTGATGAGATTTTGAGATCTCCGCCAGATACAGCTTGCTCAAGAACACCTGCAAGCACATCACGAAACGCTCGCCTGAAATTTGTCACAGAACTTCCTCCGGACAGCGGATTCGATCTTCTAGGCATGTATACTCCAACGAAACGAAACTTAGGCCAGCACGTAAGCGGGCACTACGACTTACTTCCGTACCAACCGTTTTTGTGTTCCCAACACTTCTTGCAACCCGAAGCGTTCATCTCGAAAAACTCAACTGTCTGTACTTCGGAGGCTCTCTTCGCTTTGGGACAACTCCACGCGTTTCGCATCGCCCCAGAGATGCTCAAGATCCCAGTATTGGCGTGAATCGGCATCGAAAAGCTGGACAATCACGTCACCGTAATCAAGGACGATCCAGCGACTCTCATCGTAACCCTCGATCCCGCGCTTCTCATCGCCCCACTCAGCCTTCACAACACGCTCAATTTCATCGGAGACTGCATGCATCTGACGACGGCTCGACCCTGTCGCAATAACGAAGTAGTCAAACACTTCAGTGACTGAACGCAAATCCAGTATCCGAATATCTTTCCCCCGGGTTTCTTCTATGATCCGTGCGATAGCGATCGCCAAGTTATGGCCACGAGCATTTTCACGAACACTCTTGGGACTCGATGTAGATTCTGTCACCGGCAACTCAAACGGTAAAAGGATTCAGGAATTATCAATGCATTAAGAAGTTAACGAATCTTGAGGGAAGGTAAAACGACAGAGCCTACAGGCCGGATATTCTCATGGCTGCAATGCCAATCCCGGACAGAACGAGGTCTGGAAACTCTCGGACCTGCCCGCACATGTCAAGATCATCGGCCTCACGATGCAACGCAGCATCAAGCGTGACGGTACTCTTAAAACGCGCTGCTGCGTTCAGGGCTTCAGCCAGATCTGGGGCCTCCACTACGATCGCTCGCACTCTCCGTGCGTGATGCACTCTTCTCTCCGGTGCATCGACGCGGTCGCGGCATGCTTGAACGCGTCGATGCCCTTCATCGACTTCACGCAAGCTTACTGCCAAAGTGAGCTGAAGCCTTCGGAATACATCTACGTCCGACCGCCA
>CAXEMW010000196.1:0-6207 GCA_963997395.1 uncultured Planctomycetaceae bacterium | reverse complement strand
CAAACAGTCGGGGCGACATGATTCGAACATGCGACCTCTTGGTCCCAAACCAAGCGCTCTACCAGGCTGAGCTACGCCCCGAATGTGGCTCCTATTCAGAAACCGCCGAAGAAGTCTCAGAGTATAGCCAAGACTGATAAAAGGCAGAGTAGTAAACAGAAATCCCGGGAACAAGGCAGGTTTTTAGTCTTTGAGGAACTCCAGCAGGCGTTCGAATTCCTCTGGACTGCCAAATGGGATGACAATTCTTCCTGCTCCTTTACTGTTTGCATGAATCACGACTTTTGTACCAACAGCCCTCCGAAGCTCATTTTCAAGTGAGACAATTTGGCTTGAACGCCGTGAAGCCGGACGTCCTGGCTTCCTTTTCGATGCTGTTGTTCCCGAAGCTTGTGGATCATGCACAGCAGCAGTTGAAGACCCCGTGATCTCTTCAACTTCATCAGCCCGGAGTATTTCCTGAATTTCACTTTCAACAGCTCGAACAGAGAGCCCTTGCGTTACAACTTTTTCAGCAAGCGTCACCTGTTCGTGTTCATCACCCAAAGGCAAAAGGGCTCTGGCATGGCCCATTGAAATTTTACCGGCACGAAGTTTCTGTTGAACAACTTCTGGTAATTCCAGCAAACGAATTAAGTTGGCGACCGTCGAACGATCGACCGACAGCCTTTTCGCGAGTTCCTCTTGGGTGCCACCCCATGTAGAGAGGTATTGCTTAAAGCTAGTTGCCTTTTCAAGAGGGTCAAGATCACGACGCTGGAGGTTTTCTACGATTGCAATCTCGGACATCTGCCGGTCGTCAACTTCGAGCAAACGCACCGGAACTTTTTCCCACCCCAAGCGACGTGCTGCTGCCAAACGGCGCTGGCCAGCGATCAGTTGATATCGATCATCTTTCGATCGCACAACAATTGGCTGAACCAGTCCATGCTCTTCAAGGCTACTTGCTAGATCAATGAGATCATCTGCGGACATTTCACTGCGAGGTTGCCAAGGATTTGGATCAATGGAAGCAGTGGAAATTTCACTCGCAGGAAGTTCAGCGGCAGCTTGTTCGAGGTCTTCAGCCTTATGTAGAATAAGTTGTGCAGCTGCTGATCGTGAACGATCAGGGGTTTCTGGCTCGCTAGCCAACGCTCCTGTACCTTCAGTTGGTGGTACCGACTGATCCATTCCAGCTCTGCCCAGAAGTGCTTCCAGACCCCGCCCTAGCCGTCGTTCTCTACTCACAGTCGCGTACCTCCATGCACAATTCTGTATACGCCCGTGCTCCCAAAGAGCGTGGTGCGTAGTCGAGTACGCTCAACGCGTGACTCGGTGCTTCCGATACAGTGACATCCCGCGGGATGACTGTGTCAAAAACAATCTCACCAAAAAAATCTCGAACTTCTCGCTCAACCTCAGTGGTCAGTTCCAGGTTGGCGTCATGCATCGTCAGCACAATGCCACTAAATGAAAGCCGGCCAGGCTGGTCGGCCATAACATCTCGAATCACCTCAATCATCTGTGTCAGTCCCTCAAGTGCGAAATACTCACATTGGATAGGCATGAGCACTTCAGTTGAACCGGCAAGTGCTGTACGAGTGAGTTCCCCCAATGAAGGGGGGCAGTCAATGAGACAGTAGTCCCATGCATTCAGTCCGCATGAAAGATGATTTGAGAGAACCATTGATCCAGCGCGTGCCTGTTCTGCAATCCGCTCCACATCACGAACACTCCGACTGCCTGGAAGGAGCGACAGGTTTGTGACTGCTGTACTTACAACGTTTTCACCCAGAACTGCCTCTGATACCAGCGGGTGTGTCTTCGCTGGCACACCACCGAGTCCAGTCGTTGCATTGCATTGGGGATCGAGATCAACCAGCAGTGTCTGCATACCCGCCTTGGCAAGTCCGGCTGCTACGTTCGAAGCAGTCGTTGTCTTCCCGACACCACCCTTTTGATTTGCTACACACACAATCCGGCCCATCCGCGTATTCCTACAAATGATTTCGCAACGCACAACACGTGCTTTCGGTGTATCGGCACGAACCGGTGGGTTCGTCATCATCGGACTTCCGTGGGCGGTGTTTCACGTGAAACCGACGAACTTTGCGCAGACTACGAGTCTTACCTGTTTCACGTGAAACGACCTGTCTTTACGAAACTCGTCGCTGCGTAGGGGTTGAATCAGGTATCAAGAAGAAGGAGTGAAACAATGACATGCCCGCTGAGTAGGAGAAGCCAAAAGATCAGATAGCCGGCCGGCAGCTTTTCTCAATCGTGGGCTGAGTGATGATCCGGTACCGGTCTCCTTAGGAAGGAGCGTAAGCGGACTGCCCACAGTCTTTTGTCATGGCTGTAGTGACATCAGCGTTAAAGCGTATTGGGCATTGAGGCTTTGACAGCGAAAGCTCTGGTAAGAACCAATCGCCTGTCCGTAATCCCTGTTCTTTTTAGGAGCGGCTCATCCTCGCAAGAATTCCATGAGTCGTGGAGGTGAACACCTCAGGATGATTCTCTTCGTGGATCAATTGCCAGAGGCGTGTGAACGCTCTTGTTCCGTCGTGATCTGGTTCACCGAAGATCGGTTCTTTGAAAATGGCTTGAGTGGTTTCACCTGCTCTAACAGCCTGACAAGGAAGAGATGAATAGTGGTTCGGTTCGTCGCTAGAGGGGCGTCGAGTATTGCCATATTCCTTTGCTGTGGTGCGACACTGCTCTCGGTGATGTTGCCAGGTTTGATTTCAAATAGGTTGGCGTGTAGTGACTTGGCAGGGCGTGGTCCCTTTGGCCAAACGTCCAGAATGGGCTGTGTACTACGCAACCAGACACTGAACATCGTGTTGTCGAAGAGTAATTCTGTGCCGTATATCGATTCAGTCCAATGGTGTTTCACATGAAACACCATTGGACTTGCTATCTAGAAAAAGAAAAAGGCTGCAGGATGGTAGAATATCCTGCAGCCCTTCCATAAGTATTTTTTGGTTTTTTTAATAGCGGTAATAGTCTGGCTTAAATGGACCATCAACTGGCACGTTGATGTAGGCAGCTTGTTCACTGGTAAGCCGAGTCAATTTGACACCGAGCTTGTCCAAGTGAAGGCGGGCCACTTCCTCGTCCAACTTCTTGGGGATCATATGCACGTCAACAGAGTAGTGATCTGTCTCACGGTTCGACCATAGTTCCATCTGTGCAAGCACCTGATTTGTGAAGGATGTGCTCATCACAAAACTTGGGTGTCCAGTCGCGCATCCTAGGTTCACAAGGCGACCCTTCGCGAGAATAATAACGCTTCGACCATTCCCATTGAACGTATACCGATCAACGGCACCAATGTCGGCAGCTTTGATTTCGTCCTTTGAAACTTTGCCATCAGCAACTTGCTGCTCGAGCCAAGCGACATCTATTTCTGTGTCGAAATGCCCAATATTGCAAAGAATTGCATCGTTCGGCATGTGCTCAATGTGCTTGCCAAGAATGATGTCCTTGTTACCAGTTGTGGTGACAAATAGGTTCCCTTCTTTGCAGGCATCTTCCATGGTGACAACTTCAAAGCCTTCCATAGCAGCTTGGAGGGCATTGATCGGATCGATCTCAGTCACGATGACACGGCATCCGTAGCTCTTCAGGCTAGCAGCACATCCTTTGCCAACATCACCATATCCACAGACAACAGCGACTTTGCCAGCAAGCATAATGTCCGTTGCCCGTTTGACACCGTCCGCTAGGGACTCACGGCAGCCATAGAGGTTATCGAACTTGCTTTTTGTAGCGCTGTCATTGACGTTAATTGCGGGGACTTGAAGGGCACCAGTTTTGTTCAGCACCTCGAGGCGATGGATTCCAGCGGTTGTTTCCTCACTGACACCGTAGATATTTGTAAGAAGTTCAGGAAATTGCTCGTGAACCATGGCAGTAAGGTCCCCACCATCATCGAGAATCATGTTCAGTGGCTTCCCTGAAGGAAACATGAGGGTCTGCTCGATACACCACTCAAATTCTTCATCAGACTCACCCTTCCAGGCGTAGACGGGTATTCCTGCAGCGGCTATTGCGGCAGCAGCATGATCTTGAGTGCTGAAGATATTGCAGCTGCTCCATGTGACCTCAGCGCCTAGTTCAACGAGAGTCTCAATGAGCACAGCAGTCTGAATTGTCATGTGGAGACATCCGGCAATTCGAGCACCAGCGAGTGGTTTTGATTCACCGTACTTTTCGCGTAGAGCCATGAGCCCGGGCATCTCATTTTCAGCGAGTGTGATCTCCTTACGGCCCCAATCGGCCAGAGACATGTCAGCAACTTTGTATGGCAGGCGGGTATCAACTTGAGCCACAGGAACCTCCTCGGGCATTGTTAGACGGAATGGCAGAAAACAATTCTGCTCTATATTTAACTCATGTAACTGATCAAATTGTAACGCTTTCACGCAGTGCGCACAGGCCGAATCTCTATACGGTCGATGAGATCGCACGAACCGGCGAGTAGGAATGTTTAGGAAAAGCAACGATTAACGGGACTATAGGGAGGCCAGTATTTAGGTCCTGGTCTGCTCAGAAAATGCTCGTTTGGCCGCTTCAACGAATCGTCTGACCAAATTGGGATTCTTCTGGCCTGGTGATGACTCGACACCGCTCGCGGTATCAACAGCGATAGCCTGTGTTGCCTGTATTGCAGCTGTGACGTTGTCAGGTGTGAGTCCGCCAGCAAGCGTGATCGGAACTGGAAGATTTGGTGCATCTGCAACGGCCTCCCAATCGACGGTCTGCCCGGTCCCGCCAAGTGCACCGGGATTGGCAGCACGTGAAACACCAGCATCAAGTAATGCCATCGCTGGACGACAACCGCACGCGGCGGCTGCATCAATCCATTGACGAGCGGTTGCTAATCGGTCCGGGTCTATAGATGGCTTCTCAAGTCGTACCACCCGTATGACCGGGTATGGTTTCAATTCATCACACCGCCACGGAGGGTCACATTTCTCTGGTGCTCCATCAAAGAGACCATGAAGTTGGATCGCATCAAGACCAACCTGTTTTGCGAACGAAAGCATTTCACTTGAAGGCCGTCCCACAAAAACACCAATCCGAATAATCCCATCGGGTAGGTTTTGGGAAATTTCAGTCGCTCGCTTCATGTCGAGGCAACGCGGAGAGCCCGTAATAAAATTCAAGCCAATAGCATCAGCTCCTGACGCAGCGATCATCATGGCGTCCTCTACTGAGGTCACCCCGCATATTTTGACCTGAAACATAAAATTCCTCGTATTCATCAACAGCATTGCAGTGCTGTTGAACTGCAATGATCCGTAGATTCCGCGTGGGTCTCCTCAGCCGAGTCGATTCACCCAACCGGAAAAGTCTATGCGTTGAGCCAACGGTACAGGAAGACACCAGATTCGGCCGACAATACTTCAGTGCAATCAGGCCCTTCGTGCTTCAATAGCTCGTACCCTTATTCGAACGTGTCGAGCCCATCCTCGCAACTATATATATGTCATCACCGAAAAGTTTTTATCACCTAGCGAGTCGTCCTTTTATGACTGTTCCTCGCGTGGGCTCCTTTCATCCTTCTCCGGACGCCACCAAGGCAATTGATGGATTACTTCGCGTTGTGAAACGGGCTGAAGGCATTGGCCTGCTTGTTGGCCCAACAGGATGCGGAAAATCACTTCTTTTGTCGTGTCTTCGAGAACGGCTTGAGAGCGACTATGCTGTGGCGATTCTTTCTGGAGCACGTATTTGTACTCGACGCGGATTATGGCAGTCGATTTTGTCAGATCTTGATGAAGCCTATCGTGGCCTCGATGAAGAAGAGTTACGGATTGGACTCGTTGACCGCATTCGTGGGCTTGCTGCGACAGGTTCGGCCCTGGTTGTCCTTGTAGACGAATCACACACTCTTCCACGTCGACTTTTAGAAGAGTTGCGATTGCTTACTGGGGTCGTGACTGCGTACCCTGCAGTCCACCTCGTGCTTGCAGGTACAATCCGTCTCGAGGAAATGTTAGGAGAGCCCGATTTAGAGGGAATTGCACAGCGAATAGCGGTTCGTGGGTATTTGGAGACACTCGACTATGAAGAAACATGTCGATATGTTCGCACGCAGATGTACTGTGCTGGACTCGATTGGGATACAAAGTTTGAGCCAGAGTGTGACGCCGTAGTGTTTTCACTTACAGAGGGTGTTCCACGACTCATCAATCAACTCTGTGATCAGGCCATGCG
>CAXEMW010000195.1:0-6221 GCA_963997395.1 uncultured Planctomycetaceae bacterium | reverse complement strand
TTTTGACACGTCGTCACTTGCAAAGCTTTTCGGAGATCAGATGCACGTGTATCGTGCGTATTGGCGAGATGATCCTGCCTTTGACTCAACTGCCACTCATCGGGTTGCACCAGACCTTCCATCACCCGTCCTAGATGACGATGCTATTCGGCGTTTATGTCGATTTGCGATTAAGCATTCTTTCCACTGGCCGCCGGTGGCTCGGTCAGTTGTGGTTCCTGACGCACGTGGACTACTCGAGCAGCGTCTCGGTCAGGCACGCTGGAAATCTGATGTCGAGTCAGATCAGCGTTTCGGTTTGGCCACAATTGGCCCCGGTGGAGGTCAGTGGACGCTCTGTTGTCAGAGCAATCGTCCTGTTGAGTTACTTGTTGGGTTACCAGCAGATGACACTCCTGTTGTGTGGGTGTCATCACAGGTGCTTGAGCAGCTTCTTGCCGAAGAGAAAGACTTGACCCCTGCGCGGTTGCACAACGCGGTTGTTGTTGAGGGAGGTGACGGCCGGCAGCGACAACAGGTTCTTGAGATGGTGAGTCGATTGTCTGAGTGCGTTTCAACTGGCGGAAAGCCCTTGCAGCCTCGGTAACAGACATTTCTCAGGACACGTTGAGTCTGCCGAATGAATGCCGGAGGCTTGGCAGCCTCTTTGCTGGTTCTGTGTGGATAGAAATGAGGTGTTCAAAAGTGCTCGCTGGAGGTGTCGGACGGCATTGTTTTCCTCATTTCGTTGCTTTTTTACAAATCGATGGGCTTTTGGTGCCAATCTGCTGCGTCGCCGGAACGTCCTACAATGAAATGTAACAATATGTTGCAGCAATACATATAAAATTGAATAGTTAGGTAATGGAGTCAGTTCAATACCTTCGATCTGACACCGACAAGTACTTACGGAGTTAGGGATGCACCTCAGCCGTCGGCATGTATTACAAGGAGTGGGTTCGCTCATTGCACTTCCGGCTTTGGAGTCATTGGGTTTTCGTCGTTTCGCACGGGCCGCCGCAACGAGCGTGGTTGGTCCTTCGAAACGCTCCGTTTTTATGAGTATCGGCTTTGGTGTCACCAAGGAAACCTGGTTTCCGGACGTGACCAAGACTGGTGCAGACTATGAACTCTCTGAAGGTCTCTCCCCACTTGCCCGTCATAAATCTGACATCACTGTGGTGCAAGGATGCTCGAATCAGTTCTCGAATGAAGCCCACTGGGGCAGTACCTTCTGGCTTACAGGTGCCAATCGTTATTCAGTCGCCGGCCAGAATATGGCAAATAGCATCTCTGCTGATCAGGTTGTCGCACAGCACCTTGGGCAAGACACACGATTCTCTTCAATTCAATTGAATAGCTCCGCCCTTGAAGGTCACGGCCCGGGGTTATCGTTGGCATGGGATGCTCGTGGTAAACCCAAGGCTGGTGATAATGATCCCGTTCAGGTTTTTCATAAACTATTTTCAGCAGATGACATGCCTCTTGAACAACGACAGGCAGCTATTGCCCAGAAGCGTAGTGTTCTTGATGCTGTGGTAAGTGAAGCCAAGCGAGTGCAGTACGGCCTCTCTCGCGAAGATTCAGAAAAACTCGATGAATATTTTCAAGGCATCCGTGATATCGAGACGCGTCTGAGTAAAGACGAAGCCTGGCTCGATGTCCCGAAAGCGAAAGCCCCTCTTGGCGAGCCGGAACCCGGTCTGAAAGGGAAAGCTGAAATCGAGATTATGCAGGATCTCATTGTTGCAGCGCTCCAGACTGACACGACTCGATCGCTGACCTATCGTATGCCTGGTCAGAGCCTGCTGCAGAGTCTCGACGTGAAACCCAGTTCACATAATGTGAGTCATTACTCAATTGGTGAGCGGATGGATGCGTCCAAGTTGCGGGACAAAACGCATAGCGAACTCCTCGCGAGGCTGATTGATAAGTTGAAGGCGACGAAAGAAAATGACGGGTCGAGTCTCTTCGACCACACTGCCGTGGCTTTTGGTTCAAATATTAGTTCCATCCATTACCTCACCAACTGCCCGACAGTTCTCACCGGCGGTGGTGCCAACTTAAAACTTGGCCAGCATCTTGTTGTTGAGGAAGACACACCGTTATGCAACGTGTGGCTGACGATGCTGCAAGGGATGGGCATCAATACCGATCAACATGGTGATAGCACCGGCGTTGTGAAAGAGCTTCAATCGTAAGTATCGCAACGCTTTGGCGTGGTGCGGCGTGTCGGCCTCGTAGAAACCCTTCCCAGCACAGTCGCACGAAACGTCATACATACAACTTGAGAATCAATCATGAACCGTTTTTTATTCCCAGTCTGTCTGACCGTGTTGTGGCTCTGTGCTTCATCCCATGTGGCAACGTCTGAAGTTCATTTTCCGCAAGAACATCAGACGTTCTTCAAGAAGCATTGCCTTGACTGCCATGACTCTGCAACACAGGAGGGTGGCGTTGACTTGGAAGCACTTTCGTTCACTATTGCCACCATTGAGCAGGCGGAACGCTGGCAAAAAGTGTTGAACGTGTTGAACTCGGGAGAAATGCCTCCCGAGGATTCCGGTCAACCAAGCGGAATTGAAAAGGCAGATTTCCTTGATGAACTCGCACAGACGATGGTCTCGGCTCGACGAAGTCTGGCTGACTCAGGTGGCAGAATCACCATGCGCCGACTCAATCGTCGAGAGTATCAAAATACGATCGAGCAACTTCTGGGTTTGAAGGTCGACGTGTCGTCTCTCCCTGCTGATGGCGGTTCAGGAGCCTTCGATACCGTAGGTGCCTCTCAATTCATCTCGAGTGATCAGATCGAGCAGTATCTGAAGCTTGGACGTAGTGCGATAGACGAAGCCTTCGAGCGACAGGCTACCCGGCAACAGCCGTCAAAAATTTTTCGGGTTGAACCAGAAAACACTGTTAATGTGCTGAGCCGTAAAAAGATTGCTGAGCAGGAGGAAATGTATCAGCGGTACCTCCTCTGGAAAGCAGAGGTTGATAAGGCAGCCCTTTTGCCGGAGAACAAGAAGGTGCTCGCCGAGCTTCGTGAGAAATACAACCTCGACGACCTTACCAACAGCATCAGGCTGTATCAAAATACCGGGCTGCTCAAAGGTGCTCCAGATGCAACAAAGTTTGGGTTTAGAGATGGCGATAAGGCCTCCTTTTCATACCAAGGTGGCTACGACCGCACTCAAGCCTACATGAAGCAGTATCTCGATTTTCCAAACAGTGATCGGGGTACGTATCTGAAACTTGCCTGGGGTATTCAGCGTATCGATGTTGTGCCTGACCCCAAAGACCTTCCACCTGGAAAGTACAAGTTGAGAATCCGTGCGGGTGTCGTTGAGGGGTCTGATCCTTCTCGTCACTTTATCGAGATTGGTCATCCGCAGCGTGTAAACGGAGTCCTTGCTGGTTTCTCGGGCAAGCCACTCGCGGGTCTTCAGGTACTCGGCACGGAGGATAATCCTGAAATCATTGAAACAACTCTGGTGATCGGCTCGAACACACCACGTGAGTTTGGCATTCAGGAACGCCGGCCCGAGAGTAGTAAGAAGATGCTCTCAAGGGAATTTTACAGTTACAAGCGGGAAAACGGGTACGGTACCCCGCCTGCCATCTGGGTCGATTGGATTGAACTCGAGGGCCCTGTCACAGAATCATCGGTGACGAAGTCAGCAATCACTCGGGTCGAGCCGGAGAACACCATCAATGTAAAAAACCGGGAAATTATCACGAGACTGGAAGACACCTATAATGAGAAATGGTTCCCTTGGAAAAAAGGGGTCGACAAGGCGGCTGAATCGCCAGAGAACGAAGACATTGTGGCCGCCCTTCGCAAACAGCACCCTGATTATGATTCCGATCCTGTCCTCAAGTATAAAAAGGCTGGTCTTCTGAAAGGAGCACCCGATCCTCGCGACTATGGCGGCAGCGATCCAATCAATGCCGTAGCCGCCTTGTACAGTCCCTACCGGCGATATTACAGCTACATGAAGCACTACGCCAAGCTTCCTCACAACGATCGGGGGGCCTACCTGCAACTTTCACGGGGGATTCAACGCTTTGACATTCACCCCGATCCGAAAGACGTTCCTTCGGGCACCTACAAGCTCAGGATCCGGGCCGGAGCGGTCAAAGGTTCCGATCCTTCCCGCCATTTCATCGAGATCGGTCATCCCCAAAATCTCAAAGGAACCTCACCCGGCTTCACCAAACTGCTCAGCATGCAACAGATATCCGGCACCATTGAGAATCCGGAGATCATTGAGGTCAATATTGAATTCGGGGAACGCACGCCGCGAGCAATCGGCATCCAGGAACGCCAGCCCAAGTCGGCAAAACTTGTCAGAGAAGATTTCGACCGCCACAAGCAGAAGAACGGGTACGGTACGCCGCCCGCGATTTGGGTCGATTGGATGGAGCTGGAAGGTCCGATCAAGGAGACCGCGGGGCAGACTTTTCGGGTTGAGCCTGAGACCACCGTCAACGTTCAGAGCGCGAAAAACATGAAGCAAATGGAGGAGACCTACGAACGCTACCTTGGCTGGAAGGCTGGAGTTGATAAGGTTGCTCTAACTCCGGAGAATCAGAAAGCCCTCGAGCAGATTCGCAAGAAGTACAAACTTACCGACCTGACTGATAATATCAGACTTTACCAAAACGCGAACCTCCTCAAAGGGGTACCTGATCCTAAGAAGTTCGGTTTTAAAGATGCGAACGACGCATCTTTTTCCTATCGGGGTGGATATGGACGGAGCTATGCCTACCTCAAGCACTATGCAGAACTTCCCTTGAGTGATCGTGGTACCTACCTAAAGCTTGGCTGGGGAATTCAACGGATTGATGTGACTCCGCCCAAGGATAAACTTGTGCCCGGCACCTACAAACTCAGGGTTCGGGCTGGTTCAGTGAAAGGCTCCGATCCAAAGAGACATTTTATCCAGATTGGGCACCCGCAACGCCTCAACGGAGTCATGGCTGGCTTTGAAGGCAAACCAATCAGCGGCCACCAGGTCAATGGCACGACAGAAAATCCGGAAATCATCGAAACTACTGTGAAAATCGGAGCGGACACGCCACGTGAATTCGGTATTCAAGAACGCCAACCTGAAGACAGAAATTTACACCGTAAAGAGTTCTATCGCATCAAGCAGGAAAATGGCTATGGCTACCCTCCTGCGGTTTGGGTCGATTGGATCGAACTGGAAGGTCCAATTCAGGAGAATCAAGTGTCGGAATCAACGGTCACGAGGGTTGAACCCGAGAAGACCATTAACCCGACCAACGAAAAAATCATCAAGCAAACCAAAGAACGGCAGGAGCGCTTTAAACAATGGAAAAAAGCAGTAGATGAGGTCTCCAAGACTGCCGAGAATCAGGCAATCATTGCAGAGATTCGAAAGACCGACCGCCTGATCGATCATCCTAATCGTTTTTATACTTATGCCGATCGTTTAAAGGGCACTCCCAACCCCAAGGACTTCGGGTTTATCGATTCGAATAAAGCAGCAGCCTTCGATCCTTCGAGATCCAAAAATCTTGCTCTGCATGAACATTACGCGAGCCTTCCTCATCGGGATACCGGCACCTACCTTAAACTGACTCACGGAACCGGACGCGTTATCGTTGCGCCAAAGAAGATGCCTGTGGGCAGCTATGTTTTGCGGGTTCGTGTGGGCACGGTGAAGGGCACTCCGGCCGCGCGCCGTTTCATCGAGATCGGTCACCCGCAGCGGGTTATCGCTTCGAGGGACTGGGGATTAGAGGGACGATCGATCGGCGCGCATCAAGTCACCGGAACCATCGAAGAGCCGCAGATCATTGAGATTCCGGTTGAGGTGAGTTCGGATACGATTCGGGAATTTGCCGTGCAAGAAAAGCAGCCTAACACCGGAAATTTGAAAGTGCTTTGGGATGAGCATAACAAACTCAAGAAAGAGAACGGCTACGGTCATCCGCCGGCGATCTGGGTCGACTGGGTTGAACTGGAAGGGCCACTGTCCAAAGCAGGCACTAAGGCCGGGCTGGCTCGAATTCTCACCGAGAATCTAACAGGTTCCAAAGAATCCGAATCGGAACGGGCTCGAAAAATCCTTTCGGAATTTTCCCTAACCGCTTTTCGTCAGGTTAAACCAGCACCAAAATTCATCGATCAACTGTTGGCCTTGTTCAAAACCCGACGAACCGTCGGTGAACCTTTCGAAGTGGCTATTCGCACACCCCTTAGTGTGATTCTT
>CAXEMW010000194.1:0-6227 GCA_963997395.1 uncultured Planctomycetaceae bacterium | reverse complement strand
GATGGCATATTTTGAATGTTTGCATGAAACAAAGCTTATTGTTGACCTTCTTCATGAAGGCGTTCTGAATGCTGACGCCCGCAAAGGCTTCGACGCCATGCGTGCCGGCAAGGACGTCTACTGTGAGAAGCCCGCCACGCTGACAATCGACGAAGGTCGCACGCTTGGCCGTGTCATCAAGGAAACGGGCCGCGTTCTTCAAGTGGGAACACAACAACGCAGCAGCCCGAAATTTCAAACGGCAGTGGCTCTGGCACATTCGCAGCGTCTCGGCAAGATGAAACGTGTGACTGTCGCCATTGGCTCTGGTCCCAAAGGCCCCACGTTCAACACGTCCAGTCCGCCATCGAACCTGAACTGGAATATGTGGCAGGGCCAGACGCCCAGTGTCGACTACATTGCACAACGTTGTCATGGGAACTTTCGCTGGTGGTATGAATACTCCGGTGGCAAAATGACGGACTGGGGTGCTCACCATGTCGACATCGCCCAGTGGGCTATCGCACCGGATCTGCTAGGACCTGAGTCAATCGAATTGGTTCACGCTGAGCACCCGGTGGCGTTTGAAAATGGCGTGCCAACGGTCAGCAATACCTATAACACGGCAACATCTTTTAAAGTACGATGTGTCTTTGCGGGTGGTGTTGAGATGTTCATCGTCAACGATGCCAAAGATCTCGGTTTTGATAACGGCATCATGTTCGAAAGTGACGGGGGGCGTTACTTTGTGAATCGGGGCAAGTTGACCGGCAGCCCTATTGAAGACCTTGCTAAGAATCCGCTGCCGGAAGACCTGTTTACCAAATTGCGAAAAGGCCAAGACAAGCTAAGTCATCGTGAAAACTTTTTCGCTTGTTGCGATTCACGCGCTACTCCGATTTCTGACGCGGAAAGTCATTGCCGGCATCTCAATACGTGCCATCTGGCGAACATCGCCGTTCGTCTGGGACGATCGTTGAAGTGGGACGCTACCACGCAGCAGGTCATTGGCGACGAACAAGCCAATGCGTTTCAGAAACGCGTGCAGCGAAAGGGGTTTGAGGTTGTTTAAACAAGCACTTAAAACACGAAACATGTTTTATAAATATCTCATCGCATCTTTTATTGTTCTGACAGCTCTGCCGATCTGCCATAACTCCATGGCTGCAGAGGCCACGCACCACAAGGTAGACGTCTGTGTGTACGGCGGAACAGCCAGTGGCGTGATGGCAGCGTTGGCCGCTGACAAAGAGGGGGTGAGCGTTATTCTGGTCGAACCAAGTCGCTGGCTTGGTGGCATGACTGGTGGAGGTATCAACCATCTGGACTGGGGCAAAGGTAATACAGTCGGTGGCTCGACCTACAAGATTTTGATGGAGGGAGTCAAGGAGCAACCAAGAGCTCATGGCGGACATGCCGTACATGGTGTCGGTAACAAAGAGTATCGTGAGCGATTCAAGAAAGCTGTTGAGGACCGCGGTATCAAGGTGATCTACAGCCACCGCGTCGGCAAAGTTCAGGTAGGTGACACAACAGTTGACTCACCAACACGCAACGAGCCGATTGCGATGAACGAGTCCTTCGCTGAGAGCAAGGAGGCGAGGGTAATCCAGTCCATTACTCTCGACTATGCCCCGGTCGATGAAACAGGCTGTCCTATTCCTGAGCCAGAGCAGCGGAGTACCATCACGGTCTCTGCGAAAGTGTTTATTGATTGTTCGTACGAGGGTGACGTACTCGGGATGAGCGGCGCCAGTTACACCTGGGGCCGTGAGTCACGCGAGCACTACGATGAATCACTTGCCGGAGTGCGTCCGAGCCTTTGGGTTCACAACATCGACCCCTATATCGAACCTGGCAATCCGGAGAGTGGGTTGGTTCCATTCGTGCAAGATCGGAAGGTCGGTCTTTTGGGCAGTGCTGACTCGTTGTCGATGGGCTACTGTTTTCGGCATGAGTTCGATATGAGTGGCAAAGGTGTACCTATACCTGCGCCAACGAATTATGATCCAGCCGAATTTGAAGTGTATCGCCGAGCCATTCGTGATGGTGTCGATATCTTTTCAAATCGACATATGAGAACAACACTTAACACGTTCACGGTGCATAAGAAGGCACCGTTTGTTGGCGGTGCCCAATCGAATCGTAATCTGATGGGGTCAACTGTTTACGGGTGCAACGAGAGCTACCCAAACGGTGATTGGAAAACACGGTCGAAGATCTGGAAGTTTCACCAGGAGTTTTTGGTCAACTCAATCCATTTTGCAAAGACGGATCCTTCAGCGCCCAAAAGCATGAAAGAGCGTGCGATGAAGACCTCCTTCAGGAAGGGTGTCTTTGATGAGACCGGCGGCTGGCCTCATCAGTTGTATGTCCGCCAGGCCCGTCGGATGGTTTCGTCGTACGTTGTGACCCAGAAAGACCTCGAGGGTGAGACTGACCCACCGCATACCGTTGGCCTTGCAGCATATGGGGTTGATGATTGGCCGTACGCTGTTGTCGTGGAAGATGGCAAAGTCGCTCTGCAAGGAGGTGCGTTTTCCATCGTCTATTTAGATAATGGAAAATACAACGGTAGCTACAAGATTCCCTACGAAGCCATCGTGCCGCGGAAGGGAGAGTGCGATAACCTGGTCGTGCCCGTCTGCGTCTCGGCAAGTCACATCGCCTTTACGTCTCTTCGTATGGAACCCGTCTGGATGGTCCTCGGTGAATCAGCAGGTGTGGCCGCCGCCATGGCGGCCGATGCTGATATTCCAGTCCAGGACGTTCCTTACGATACGCTTCGGCAGAAGCTTGACGCGTTGGAACAGAAACTCGAACGAGTTCAGGAGTCGATTCACGATCAGCAAAAGCCTGATCAGTCCGTCCGTTGGCGGTCGCAGAAAGAGTGGAACAGTGAGAAGAAAGGCTGGGAGTGGCTGTTTCCTCATGTCGATACAAACTCTGATGGCACGATCTCAGCCGAAGAGTACCGCGGCTTCCAGAAATTCAAAACAGAGCATGAGGACTGGGAAAAGACACTTCGGGGAAAAAAGAAACAGGCTTCAACCGGGCGTTTGGATCGCGACACACCGAACATAGTCTTGATCTTCGCTGACGATCTTGGGATTGAAGCACTCAATGCCTACGGTGGCTATGGTGTCCGAACGCCACATATCGACAAACTGGCAGAAAGTGGAATGGTGTTTACCCATTGCTTTGCCAACCCCGCTTGTTCTCCATCGAGAGCCGAAATCATGACGGGTACCTATCCGAGGTTCACCGGTATCAAGCATGTGCTGGCGAAGTGGAGCGATGACACCTACTTGGATCCGAAGCAGTTCAATAGCTTTGCCAATCAGCTTCAAAAAGTGGGGTACGCAACTGCAATTGCCGGGAAGTGGAATGTCTCGTGGCTTGAACGCAACGATACGGTCGAGGCTTTTGGCTTCGATGAACATTGCCTCTGGCAAATGTTTGATCGAAACGGCAACAAAAGATCACGCTACTACCAGCCGCATTTCCGTATCGATGGCAAGGTTGAAGAGGATGCTATTGCCGAGCGGTTTGGCCCGGACGTTCTGGCAGATTTCATGATCGACTTTATGAAACGAAACAAAGATGGACCATTTTTAATCTATTATCCAGCGATGTTGGCTCACACTCCCTACATCAGAGTTCCAGGCGGCGATGCAACCAGTCGACTTCCCGATTCAGAACAAAAAAAACGGCTCCGAGTGCTTTCCCGAGATGGTCGAGTACTTGGACAAGAACGTCGGCCGGCTGATGAATACCGTGGATGAGCTTGGGATCAGCAACAACACGATCATCCTCTTTTGCGCAGATAACGGCACGCATGGCCCAGTGACTTCTGTCTGGGGAGAGAATCGCACCAGAATCAAGGGCGGCAAGATGACGATGACTGATCGAGGTTCACGAGTTCCCCTCATTGTCAGGTGGCCGGGGACTGTTGAGTCAGGAGCACAGTGTGACGATCTGGTCGAGCTGGCAGATTTCCTACCCACATTTCTGGAAATTGCTGCAGCCCCACAACCAATGCAGCACATTCACGGACAAAGCTTTTTGCCGCAACTTAGAAGAGAAGATGCTCCTTCAAAAGAATGGGTGCACGTCGAGTATAAGAATGAACGACACATCAGAACTAAGGACTGGATCTATACCGACGAGGGAACGTTGACCAAAGTAAATGAGTTCGGTCAGCCGGAGAATGACCCAGAGGAACAAAACGGTCAGTCGGCAGTCCGTTGTGAAATGAAAAAAATATTTGCTTCAATCGACGGGATTTAATAAAGGATCATCGCACGACATTTTGAATCTATATCGGTAGACGTGGTACTGTCCGATTCCCTCCTGCAGACGTAAGAAGAGCATTTAATCCATGAATAGAATATTTGGCTGCCGTGGCATTTTTTTCCTTGCGATCATTTTGGTGGCATCCTACGCTCATGCTCAGGCGGATGATCAGCGGCCAAATATACTGTTCTTCTTTGCCGACGATTGGGGTCGGTATGCAAGTATCTATGCTGATAACGATAAGCCTTCACTGAACGATGTAATCTCCACACCCAACATTGATCGTATCGGTCGGGAAGGCGTGGTGTTCGAAAACGCCTTTGTTCCCGTTGCGTCCTGTTCACCATGTCGTGCCTCGCTCGCTACGGGATGCTACTTCTGGAACTGTGGTTCAGGAGCATTTTTGAATAGTAAGGGAAGTAACTGGGATGGGCACGATAATCCGATAAAGACTCTGCCGAAGTTTGGTGACCTTCTGCGTGACTCCGGCTACTTCGTGCAGCGCTCTCGGAAAACCTTTGCGTTCACGCAGAGTCGCTCGACTCCGGTCATGAAAGACTTTGGGAAGGTTCCCTATGAACGCTACGGTCTCTACGTTGGCACCGCTACGAACGAGCAGGAACGTCAGCAGCGGCACGATGAAGTCGTCGAGAACTCCCGCCGCGAAATGCAACGCATACTCGCTGGGACTCCCAACAAACAGCCTTTCTTCTTTGTTTTTGGGTCCATCAATGTGCACCGCCCCTATACGCCTGACTCCGGGAAAGAACTCTGGGGCATTGAGCCCGACTCGCTTAAAGGCCTCATACCCAAATTTCTTCCAGATGTTCACGATGTGCGACGTGACTTTTCAGATTATCTCGGCGAGGTACTTGCTCTTGACCTCATGCTGGGAGTGATGCTTGAAGAGCTTGAAGCTTCGGGTGAACTCGACAATACCGTCATTGTTCTCTCTGGCGACCATGGCATTCCTGGAATCCCACGCGGGAAGACGAACTGCTATGACCTTGCGACGCAGGTGCCGTTGCTTGTTCGATGGCCCAAAGGTATTTCTGCTGGCAGACGGGTCAACGATTTTGTCAGCATCATGGACGTGGGGCCAACGGTTCTGGAACTTGTAGGGAGCAAACCACTCGCCAGGATGGACGGCCGAAGTTTTCTTCCTCAGCTTTTGAGCAAAAAGAGTGGCTGGGTCGATGCCAAGAGGGATTCCGTGATCATTGGTCGCGAACGTCACTATTACAATGCGCGGCCAGGCAATCTACCGTATCCGATGCGCGCTGTTCGCACACCAACCCATTTGTATATAAAAAATTTCAAGCCTGAACGATGGCCAATGGGGAACCCCTATGACGCAGCCGAACTGACAAACTCTGATGCGCTGTACGAAATGGGTCTGTCAACAGCGCCAGCGTACCGCGATCTCGACGGCAGTCTCACGAAGGCCTGGATGATGTCACAGCGTGGGTCACCTCACGATAAAGAACTCTTCTCTCTCACGATGGATCCGCGGCCGAGTGAAGAACTCTATGACTTGAAAAATGACCCTGACCAACTCGTGAACCTTGCCGCGGACTCACAACACGCATCCATTCTGAATGTTTTACGTGTTCGGGTTGAGGAGGTGATGAATGATACAAATGACCCACGGTTAACAGATGCCTTTGATCAACTGCCGTGGGTCGACTCAACAAAGCCATAGTCAGGTGTGAGTTCATCTCACAAGCTGAAAACAACTGTGTTTTAAAGACTGAGATATTTCCAGATGACGTCTTCTCTCGTATCCATATTATTCAAAACTATTTACAGCCTTCTTGCTTTCCTTGTTCTGCTCATCGATCCTGCTTCTGCTGCAGATCGCCCCAACGTCGTGCTTATATCTGTAGATGATTTAAATGATTGGTGCGGGTGTCTTGGCGGTCATCCGCAGGCTTCTACGCCTCATTTGGACC
>CAXEMW010000193.1:0-6245 GCA_963997395.1 uncultured Planctomycetaceae bacterium | reverse complement strand
CGAGAATCTCGTCCTCAAGCACTGTGATTGCCATTTTGTCTGCATCGATTTGTTCGCCAAGCAACTGGTATTCACGATTTGCTTTTGCCGTGTTTCTCTTTGCTTCAAGATCTTGGATTTTTGCTTCAGAAGATCGGAGTAAAAGCTGTTTCTCGTCCGCATGTTTTCGTGCTTTTTTCAAGTTTTCGGCAACTTGCTCCCGCTCATGCTCGGCGTGCTCGACCCGCTTTACTTGGACAGCAATTTGTTTTGGGCCGGCAGCCAACTGACTACGCAAATCAGTAAGTTGCCGTTGAATACGGTGAAGCGTTCGAATAACGGTAGCGGCAGTGACAACGGCCATGATGGGACTCCAAAGGAGCATACAAGGTACCACATGAGCGGTATCCTCAAAAACGGTGGCCGATAGAGGCGGCAGAAAATAGAGGCGGCACAAAATCGCACCGGGCCGTGGCTCGTCGCCACGGCCCGGGGATGTGTTAGTTCACCGCGTTGCTAAGAAAATTCTCCAACTGTTTTGCCCGTACGGGATGCTGGAGTTTCTTAACTGCTTTCGCCTCAATCTGTCGGACTCGTTCCCGAGTTACTCGGAAGATACGGCCGACCTCTTCAAGGGTGTATGTGTATCCGTCTGTCAGGCCATATCGCAGCCGAATTATTTCTCGTTCCCGATATGTAAGTGTTTTCAGCAATGAATCAAGTTTGTCCCGAAGAAGACCGTGAGTAGTTGATTCAGTTGGACTCGATGAACCAAAGTCCTCGACAAGTTCACTGAAACTTGCATCTTCGCTTTCGCCGATTGGTCGATCAAGGCTCATTGGCTGTCGGCCCATATCGAGCACACGGCGAGCGTCGTCGAGCGGAACTTCTGCTGAGTCAGCGATCTCTTCGGGTGTTGGCTCTCGACCAAGTTCGTGCAAGAGTTTTTTTGCGGTTGCACGGAGTTTTGTCAGTAGGTCGATCATATGCACAGGGATACGAATTGTGCGAGCTTGATCAGCGATTGCACGTGTAATTGCCTGTCGTATCCACCAGGTTGCGTACGTAGAAAACTTGAAGCCCCGACGATACTCGTACTTGTCGACAGCCCGCATCAGGCCAGTGTTACCTTCTTGAATAAGGTCAAGGAAGGAAAGCCCCCTGTTTCGATATTTCTTCGCAATCGAGACCACAAGGCGGAGGTTTGCGGCAGAAAGATTTCGCTTCGCAGCCTCGTATTCAGCTTTTAGTTTGTCGAGAGACGAAACTCTATTGCGAAGAGACTTGGGACTTTCCTGTGTTGAAATCATCAGGTCGCGAAGTTCTTTCCGCATATCTGCGCGATCATCACACGAAAGGGTACCGGATTTGATCCGTCGAAGATCTTCCTGTAATCGGTCCATTCGTGCCGACATGCCCTTCAGGAGCTTCATCATGGGTTGAACTCGTCGTGTTCTCAGGCTGAGTTCTTCAACAAGCGTAAGCGTTTTGCCGCGAGTTCGGCGGAATCTGAGTCGTGCCTGCCGTGCTTCAGTACGTCCAGTGCGCGTGCTGATGAGCAGTTTGAAATCAGCGTTGTTCTGCTCCATTAGACGGTCAAGCGTTGGCAGGTTATGTGGCATGCGAGCGAGAATCTGTTCTTTTGTAAGACGTTCAGTCAGTGACACCTTGATTGTCCGGTCGAATGGCAATTTGCCTTCATACACTCGGCGGAGTGTTTCAACGGTTGACTGCATTGCGAAGCCACAGCCAAGAATGGCACGACGGAATCGTTTTCGAGTGACCTCAATCCTCTTTGCGAGTGAAATCTCTTCTTCTCGAGTAAGCAGAGGGATTTCTGCCATCTGAGCGAGATACATGCGGATTGGGTCATTCGCGGCATTTGATGGAGGCGTCGTAATTGCTTCATCCCGCCGTGGGCGACCCGGCTTTGTTGTGACTGGTTTGGCTGTTGTCTGTGCAGTGATGGCTGGCTCGAGGTGTTCAGGTAGTTCCTCGACAAGTTCGATGCCTTTGCCATCAAGAGCAACAAGGAGCGCATCAATCTTTTCGGGATCCATAGCTTCGTCAGGAAGATACTCATTCACCTGATCAAAAGTCAGGTAGCCAGTTCGACGACCTTCGGCAATTAAGCCATTCAGGTCAGCACCTTGAATGCTATCGGACTCTGTTTGCATCGGTTGCACCGCACCTTCGGGAGGCGTTGCGGAGTCCTGCCGACTTGTGGACGAAGCGTTATTCATTGTCATCTACTGGTTCTCCTTCACCGGCGTATCACCCAAGTGATACGCACTCTTCAATCAACTCGTCCACCACCTCCCAAATCGCATTTGACGGTATGCCAAAAGAAACGATTCGAATGTAGTGACGAGATGGACATCCTCACCCCTCCTTGGGATCGGTCATGCCCTGAGCAGCACGTCTTGCTGAGACGAGTTGCTCGATCATCGCTGCCTCGTCGTCCGGCTGGAGCGGCGAGGTTTTCAATGTTCGGACGGTTTGCCAGGCAGTTTTGTCAGCCTGACGTCTTTCCAATGCTTCACTAAGGTGATGCAAGCGGCCAATTTGATCAAGATGAGTCTGTTCACGAATTGACTCATCTAGTTGTACAAGTAGTCCGTGAAGCTCAGTTGCCGGTAATTCCAGCAGTAAGGCTGCCAGACTTGGTGGCTTTTCAGCGGCAATCAGGCTCTTTGCGGCTCTGAGGATTATTTTTGCCGGTTCTGCCGAGAGTTCATTCTCAGAAATACGTTCAAGCAGCCCAGAGACCTCGTCAGGGGCAGCAAGAACCGCTGATAGAACTTCTCGGTCCCATGGAACGAGCTCGGCTGCGTCGACACGGAGACCCTCCGGGGTAGGGGAGCCGTCATTTGCGCGTCTGGAGCGAGTGAGTTCCTGAAGTCGTGCGTGGAGAGCGTCTCGCGACAGTCCAAATCTGCGAGCAAGCTTTCCAAGAATCTGGTCCTGCCGTAATTGTCTTTGTGAAGGAGGCAGTGGAGATCGCGGAGATACTGCAGAAAGAATTTTTAAAACACTCTCCACAGCCTTCAAGGCAACCTCATCTGAGGCATCTTGGGGTAACCGCTCGAATGTTTCCCTCATTCTGTAATCAAGCGGATCGACGGCCTCATCGATAATGGCCTCGAACGCTTCAGGGCCAGCTGTGAGGCATTGATCACACGGATCAACACCGGTGGGCAGTCGTGCGATCCGTATGTCAACGGGTTCGGCAAGCAAAACCTCGAGCACCTCGTCTGCGCGTCGGCGGCCCGCATCGTCACCATCAAGCACCACAACAATGCGATCCGCATAGCGACGCAAAAGACGTGCATGTCGCTGACCAAGTGCCGTACCGAGAACCGCAACAACGTCGTGGATGCCAGCCTGTCGTGCAGCAAGACAATCTGTATAGCCTTCCACGACGAGGGCTCGTTTGGAATGACTGATGGCCTCTCGAGATGAGTCGAGGCCATATAGCATCGATTGCTTAGAAAAAACAGGAGTTTCCGGAGAGTTGATGTATTTTGCACTGTCAGGTGGAGCGTTTGGTAGTACTCGTCCACCAAATGCAACGCATCGACCCTGTGGGTCGCAGATGGGAAACATGATCCGTCCACGAAATCGATCGTAATGTCCTGACCGATCTTGGCGAGTCACAACTAGTCCGGCTTGTTCGAGATGGCCCGTCGAAATACCTGACGCCTGTGACTGCCCAAGGAGCCAGTCCCATTCGTTGGGTGCAAAGCCAACAGAGTGAGCTTGCAGCGTGTCATCTGTCAGACCTCGCTCGCGGAGGTATTCACGTGCTTCTTTTGCAAGTGAGCTGTTTCTGAAACAGTCAACAAAACGATCTGATGCCCATGCACAGGCCTCATAGAGAGAACGCTTTACATCACTTCCCGGCCCATGCCCTCGAGACAGCTCTATTCCCGCACGATCGGCAAGTTGTTCAAGTGCCTCACGAAAGTCCAGTCGATCCATCCGCATCAGAAAACTAAATGCATCACCACCGACATTACACACCCAACAACGAAATGTCTGACGTTCTGGATTGATCTGAAGGCTGGGCCGTGAATCTTCATGCCAAGGACAGAGACCAACAAAGTTTTTTCCACTGCGTCGAAGCGAAATATAACTGCCGGCAAGATCAACAATATCGATCGCTTCTCGTACGCGTTCTTTAACATCATCACCCTGCGCTGCACCACCCGCATCATGGCCGGTGTGTGGGTTCAGATTGTTGATGGCAGGGTGCATCGGTGAACGACTTTTCGACGGTATCGAGTGATTGGAAACGATGTGGTAATTAGATTTTCTTGTTCTGCATCATGGGACGGCATACCCTATCGTTCTAACCCGCCGCGATCAGGTGACAAACAGAAGTTTTTTTACCAATGCGTATTTTCACATTTCGGGATGAAATGTGAAAATACGCAAGTTGGGTGACTGCTTTTTGCGAAGAAATGTCGATTTCCGGGTTATTCTCAGGTGAGGAGCTTTTGGACGCTTTCGAGCAAGCGGTCCATTGCAAACGGTTTGCGGATATAGTCATCCACCCCGAGCATCTCAGCATAGGCTCGATGTCGATTGCCCTCGTTTGCTGTCACCATGATGATGCGAATTGGATGATTATATTCACGGCGTAGTTTTTCAAGAACAAGAAATCCGCTTCGTTTCGGCATCATCATGTCCAAAACCACAAGATCAGGATTTTCTCGTTCGGCGACTGCGATTCCTTGACTGCCATCTCGCGCGACGAGGACCGAGTGGCCCTTCGCCTCGAGAATCGTACGCATGGACTCAATGATTTCTGCATCATCGTCAACAAGTAGAATTTTTTTCACCGCAGCAGGAGTTGCTGCCTTGGTTGACTTCTTGGCACGGGTTGCTTTTTTGGCGCGTTTTGCTGCTGGCATTGAAAGTACTGTTACTGCAGGAGGGTTGTCGTGAAATCTACGTGTTCTTAATTGGCTACACTGATTCTAGCAGATTGGTTTGGGTTTGATGCGGTTCGGGTAGGACAAAATGAGACCGCACGGTTGGTGTAGGCTTTGTAGTGGTTGAAAACCAACGGAAATTCTTCATGCCGACCGACGAGCGGTTTCTCGGCCGACAACAATGGCAGCTCCAAGAACGCCACAGGCCGCCCCAATGCACACGTCACTTGGGTAATGAGCCATGCTGAAAATTCTCTGGAGGCAAGCGCTAGTCGCCACCACGACAAAGAAAATACGGCCTTGAGGGTATTTCCAAATTAAAACCGTTGCTAAAGCTGCTGCCGTCGCTGAATGACCCGACGGAAAACTGTGAAGGTCATTGCTACGAAGAGGTCCGGCAACTACTGAGGCAGTGCCAAATGTGTCCAGAGCAGATGTCACAACCGAGAAGTCTGTTGCACGAGGACGTGATCGATCAATCAACACTTTCAGACAAAGAACTCCAAGTGGTCCCAAGAGCAGTCCACCAAGCATTCGAGCCCCATATCGTTTTGCTGTTGTGGGTTGAAATGTTGGCCATCGGATCGCAGGCCATTGAATTGACGGAAACTGAATAGACCGATCGAGGCAAAACGCACCAATCATGATCATGGCAACGCCAATGCCATGTCCGAAGACCTCGGCGAGGTCCAAGTACCGCATTAATTCCTTTGGTAGAGATGTCCTCTGAACCCATAAGGCCACGGAAACGTCAGTGGGAAAGGCAAGAATCCCGAGGGCGACGAGTAGTCCAGCAACAACCAGTCGCACCTTGAAGGCGGTGTTGTTTGGGGAAGGAGAGTTTTGTTGGTACGAAGAGTTCATCTAAGGAGTAGGAGTCGAAAATCAATACAAGTCAAAGATTCTCTTGAAAAGTATGGTACTGACAAACCTGACTTAAGAAATCCTATTGAATTAGTTGATGTAACTAAGATTTTTTCTTCTGACGAAGTAAGTTTAAAAATTTTTAAAGATATTATTAAAAAAGGTGGTGTTGTAAAAGCAATACCCGCTCCAAACACTAATTCAAAACCAAGAAGTTTTTTTGACAACCTAAATAATTGGGCAATTTCTGAAGGAAGTAGTGGAATGGCTTATATAACATTTGAAAAAAGTAACGGAAAAATCAGTGGTAAAGGTCCGATTGCCAAGTTTTTTTCTGATAAATCAGTATCTGAACTAATTAAGGTTTGTAAAATTTCAGAAAAAGACTCTGTTTTTTTTGTTTGTAATAATACCGAAGAAGCCTTAAAGATCTCATGCGTTGCAAGACAGAAGATAGCCTCAGAG
>CAXEMW010000192.1:0-6314 GCA_963997395.1 uncultured Planctomycetaceae bacterium | reverse complement strand
AAGCAGTCACTCATTCGGGTGAATGCTGCCTGCTTTTCTGAAAAGGGCTACCGAAGTCTGAAAGACTGATGTGCAGATAGCGTGCCAATCTGAGAATAAAAATGCAGCCGCTGATCACGCATCATCATTGCTCCAATCGGCCCACTTTAACATTTCGTAGGCTTAAGGAATCCTACTGTTTCCCTAGACTGACGTGATTGACAAGCTTTCTTGAAATGCTGTTTGAAAAATTTTCAAACAGCATTTCAATGACAGGAGACTTTAGCAACCACCGTTATCGTGCGGAGAGCGTTGGGGCATTGATTCTGAGCGACTTGATGCGCTTGTTCCTGTCACTTGCTTTTTGTGCATCTTGTCTCGCAATTCTGCAGCCAATTCGTAGTTCTCAGACTTGACGGCTTCCGCAAGTTGCTCATCAAGGGTGTCACCTAATTCAAATCGTTTACGGACGCTCTCCCGCATGTCACGAAGACGGACGACAAGTTCGTCATTTTCAAATTGGTCCTCAGCGTCATACTGAAGAAATAAATCATGAAATGCGTCCAGCCCTTTATTAATCTCAGCAATCGCGAGTTCCGGACCATTGTCATCAAGGGCGGCGAGTGCACTCGCCTGAACCCGGTGAAAGAGCACAAATGGTCTATACTGTTCGTGTGAGAGAATCCATTCTTCATCAGGTGAATGTTCTCGGACAAAGTCCATAAAAGCAAGGCTGTGGTCGGCGTCTTTTGCAGCCATTCCGTACTCTCGTAGTGACAACCAGCACAGTCGTCGATGGTAGTACTGGACGAACTCACGGTCCGCTTCTGTGCATTGCTCTTCAGAAAGTTCAAATTCTTCACCTTCTCGGACGACTTCACCCACAAGGTAATCAAAATAGGTTTCAGCCCCATGTGGCCGTGTGCCATCGGGACGAAGTTCAATCTCCATCTGTAACAGTCCCATATCAACACGCATTTGTAGAAGCTCTCTGCCATCACGTGCCGTGACACGACGTGCGTTTACTTCTCCAGGGATGTAATCCCAGTCTTCCAGTACAGAATCAATATCTTGTGGTGATGGCATAGTAATTTACTCTTAGAAAAGCTACCCACGACAGTGCACGCCAGCGTACTCAAGCCATTTCAATTTTCTACTAAATAGTCAATCATTCCAATAGAAGTATATCATGCGTCGGCTTCTTGACGGCCTGTAATGCCTTAGTCCATTATTTTTCGCCGGAGTTTTTTAGTTGCGCTTCGATGTTTCTTGCTTTCCAGACGCCTGGTTTTTGATGCGCGCGTTGGTCGGGTCGCACGACGAGTTTTTGGTAGATCGAGTGCTTTCATGAGTAAGGCAGAGAGTTTTGCGAGACAGTCATTAACATTTCGATTCTGCTCTCTGAACCGCTGACTTGTGAGGACTAGTTCGCCGGCTGTTGTGACACGATTACCGGCATGAACTCGTAGTCGGTGGGCAACCGCTGGTGCGAGGAAATCAGTTTGTTGAATGTCAATCCGCAGCTCAGCTCGTGAGTTCGTTTTATTGACGTGCTGCCCACCCGGCCCTTGGCTGCGTGAGAACTGCCAGCGGATTGCATGAGCAGGGATGACGGTCTTACCGATACGGATCGATTTTTCGTCATGAGGCATTGTGTTTTCGACGACTCTCATTGGGGTAGTATGGTAGCACTGTGAGTTAATGCAGTCTGGCTGGTTGACTCAGAATAGAAAAAGGACCCAGATGGTTTTATTGAGAACAATTGTTACGTGTCTGATCTGTACTCTCGTGTGTGTGAGTTTATATGAAAATGGAATCTCGCAGGAGAGAGATGGTGGCAGCAAGACTGGCATGGATGAACAGCGTTCGTTATGGACGAGACCTGGTGAAGACTGGTCGGGGTTTTTAGGGCCAACTGGAAATGGGCGGAGTGAACTACGGAATGCGGTCGTGCCATGGGCAGAGACGGGCCCAAAAGTGAGTTGGACTCTTGAACTTGGGGAGGGGTATTGTGGCCCCGCGGTGTCCAAAGGGCGGGCCTTTGTTTTTGATCGGATCGCCGGCGAGGAGCGGCTGCGATGTGTCAGGGCAGAAACGGGCGAAGTACTGTGGGAGAAAATGAGTCCAACGGGCTACGTTGATATGTTCGGTTATGATGGGGGGCCGCGATCATCACCAGTACTTTGCGACAACCGTGTTATCACATATGGTGCAGAAGGCATGTTATCGTGTCGACAGCAGGTAGATGGGAGCCTCCAGTGGAAGGTTGAGACAGGGAAAGAGTTTCACGTTGTCCCCAATTTCTTTGGTGTGGGCGCGTCGCCTGTTATCTATCAGAAAACTTCAGGCTCACAAAACAAACTCGTCATTGTTCAAGTTGGTGGGAGTGCCAGAGGCGAATCTCCAGCTAATCCGCAGCGACTTGATCTTGTGAAAGGCCTTGATAGCGGTCTGGTTGCGTTTGATATTGAGAACGGGAGAGAAGTCTGGCGAACAAGTAGTGAATTAGCAAGTTACAGTACTCCTTTGCTGAATACGTTCGATGGAGAAGTTCGCCTGCTTGCCTGGATGCGCGACCGGTTGTTACTCGTTGACCCGGAATCTGGGGCTATAAAAGATTCATTTTTTTGGCGAGCAGAAGAATTGTTTAGCGTTGTTGCCGCCACCCCAGTTGTTCATGCTACTGAAGTACTTTTGTCTGAAACATATGGTCCGGGGAGTGTGCTCCTGAGTGTTGAAAATGATTTATTCGTTGAGCGTCGCCGTGACTCTCCCCGTAGTCGTCACAGGAATTCACTGCGGTGCCATTGGGCAACTCCAGTGCTGCACGAGGGTTGTGTTTATGGTACGACAGGCCGTAATTCTGGTGATGCCCTATTTGTTTGTGCTGATTGGGAGACCGGAGAGTTGCATTGGAAAGAGCCGGGGCTTGGCCGAGCAGGTTGTACGCTTGCTGACGGCGTGCTGATTGTTTTGAGTGAGTTTGGCGAACTCCTCCTCATCAAAGCTTCTAAGACAACGTGTGAAATTATCAGCAGGTGTGAACTTAAGGACAGGCAGTCCGGAGGCACACTGTTGAATCCACCATGCTGGGCGGCGCCCGTTGTGGCTCATGGGTATCTTTATGTTCGTGGTGCCGGAAAGCTTGTGTGTCTTGATCTCATGCATTAATAAGTTTCTGTCGCGTTCTTGCCACAAAACTTAAGCACGTCGGTAAATACTTTTGTCAAGGGCAGGGCGGGGGGAAAATGAACTACTCTGATGCTTTCATGACTTCACGAAAGGGATGAAAAAAAGGCTTTTTCCCCAAGGAAATCCCATTCCTGAAAACATACAGTGCCTGCTTAAATTTTCTATAGACAGTTCGGCGTTCAGGTGACCATACTTTTCGCTTCGGTTTGACGAGTTCTTGATTTAACGGTGTGCCAAATTAAGTCTGTCTGACCTATTGTTATTCAACTTTGTTCAACGTGTCGTCACGCGCAGAGTGAACGTATTATTCATACATCAGGTGGCATGCCCAGTTCTGGAGAATTCCTGCCTATGCTTTCCTCGGCATCGTTGCGGATTGCGATTAGTCAACTAGCGACGCTGCGATGGGGTCTTGCGGAAGAACTTTGCCATTACACCGAGCATGGTTTTGATGCGATCTCACTGTGGCGGCCAAAATTATCAGATTTGTATCTCTGTGAAGCAAAAGAACTTTTGGATAGTGCTGGCGTGCGGGTTTCTTCTGTTCAGTGGCCAGGAGGCTTTACTGGGAGTGAAGGCCAGACGTTTCGGGAGAGCCTTGAGGATGCTTACGAGGCTATCGATCTTGCTGAACAACTGGACTGCCCACTTGTTGTTTTACGGACGGGATCGCGTGCCGGGCATACGCTCTCGCATGCTCGGCGTCTCATTCGGCTTGCGATTGAGGAGCTTGCTCCGGCCGCTGAAGCAGCTGGGGTTACTCTTGTCATGAAGCCGTCGCAGGACGAAGCCAGTTTTTTAACAACATTGGGTGATGCCTTTGCGATACTTGAAGCCTCTGACTGCCCGAATGTTGGCTTAGCAATCGATCTCTGGTCATGCTCTGAAGAGTTGGTTTCTTTCCAAGACAGCAGGTCTGTGTTTGAACGGATAAAGATTGTCTCAGTTGCGGATAGGGCCGATGCAATTTCTTCCGGCTGTGAAAGGTTGCCGCCCGGTGTTGGAGATCTTCCGCTCACCGGGTTGCTTCGTCTCCTTGTTGAGTCTGGATATCGTGGTGAAATTGAGTTTGATCCAGTTGGGCAAACCGTTTCTTCCATGGGGTATGAAGAACTTCTAGCCTCCCTTCGTCAGTATGTTGACGATGTTCAGAATGACATGAATGTGGTCGGAAGCAACGCTTGCCGCAGTGCACACCCTCTGCTGATGGCAGAAGCGTTTCCTCGGTAAAAGGTGGTCATTTGGGCTGCTCCGCAGGGTCTCTTAGATTCCACGCTTCAAGCCAAACAGCTTCGGTTGGCTCAAGATTGAAATCTTTCCGGAGCCGCTGATCAAAGTCGTGCATGTGCGCAGCGCCATAGAAAATGGCTACCGACTTTGCCCCGTTTTGTAATTGTTGTCTGAGAACAGACAAAGCAGCGGTATTTCGGTCTGTAATTAACGAAGATCCATCTTCTCCACCGAAGGCTGAGGTCAATATTTCCATGTCAGAAAATTGCTCTGCGAGTAGCCGTTTCATGCGGAGTTCTCTATTTGATCCAAAAACAATGCCAAAGAGATCACCGAATGAAAGGTCTGGGGAGTTCTTCTTTTCGTCTCCGTTCGCCCTGTCCATGCTTTCCTGCATTAACTTTGAAAACATGGTCCACCAAGATTCCCCCCTACGCTGCATTGCGGCGCTAAACTGTCGAGGTGAAAGATCTGCGTGGACAAAGTTTTGCGGCTTGTAATTTATCTCATCGAGTTGGAACTGGAGTCCTAGCAATTTTGTGAGTCCTTGCTGGGCAGTGCCAATTGCTCCAGACGGCTTGCCGCCAGCTTGTGGAATTCGTGCATTTGGTGGAGCAACTAACTCATAAAGAACAGCATCGTATGTTTCAAAAAGCCTATTCAGAGTTGAAAAGTATTCTCGTTCACCAATATGTACAGCGGCAATCAAATCTACGTGAACGGCTTGTCCTCGCTGATTTTGCCTGTCGCTGTATCGCACGATAGCGGTTTCGAGGGCAACTGGGCCACCAGCCTTATTGCGATGAAGACGCAGGAACTGGGGAGATTCAAGAGGCTTTGCAGGCGCTGTTGGGTCAGCGGCAGAAACAGAGAGAATCGTAGTTATGGCAATGTAGGCAAGAGCTGAAAGTGGCGTTAATAAAGTCCGCATGGCAGTTTTTCTCTGGGGTGCTATATCGTTTTACCTTAGCAGGCTTCCTTCCTCTCGCTTCACGGGAGAGATAGTTACGGAATGGTAAGGCAGGTGGGATAGCGAGGTTTCCCTCTGGAATAATCGTCATTGTTTCTCAACTTTAGTCAATGCGAATGATCGTTAGGACCGATACCAGAGAAGAATCCGCAGGTGCGGATCGATTTGGATACTGATCCTTGGGACGAATGAGCAATGGTTAATCAGAAGCTTTTTTTGCGACGCATCGCCAAGTTTACGCGAGTAGCTGTGACAGTGATGCTGAGCGTGGCAATGACGGGTCTATCTGGTCCGTGGGTCTCTAAAACGACTGCCAGTGACTGGATGCCATTATTGCCGGATCAAGACTTCTATGACTTCCAATTGTTCGCGCCGCCCGATTTAGGTTCCTACAACATGTATGAACGCGATGATGACGGAATCTACTTCAACTATGACCGTCTGTACTGGGGTATTACCATTCCACGTACGGTGCGGACTGCTGAGACCGATTCGGGAGTTTCAATTATTCCTACACAGCCCATTTCTCCATTCACTATCGTCGATTTGAATAACGACTATCTGGAGTTCTCACGAGACAATCCCATCGTTGTGCAGACAACCGAAGATACTCAGCAAACAGAAGTTAATACACTTGATAATATCGCATCGAATACAACTCTTTTTGAGGTTGGTTCGGATCCACTTCGGCTTGATCTCAACACAAGTTGGATGCGTACGAAAATGACATGGGGAAATAGATACGAAGGTGGATGGTCGTATGGAGGCCGGGGCGTCAATATTTCCTATTTCCAGATTGGCAAGCAGGAACAAACTTTTGGGACCTCGAGTGAGTTCGCGGTTAATTCACCGACGCAGACGTTTACGTTTGAAACGTCTCTGGCAGGAGGTGGTGCTGGCGGTGGCGGTGGCGGTGGCGGTGGCAGAGGGGCTCCTTTTGATG
>CAXEMW010000191.1:0-6366 GCA_963997395.1 uncultured Planctomycetaceae bacterium | reverse complement strand
TCTTCCTACTGACATTAAAACTATTTCGTAGTTTTCTTTTATTTTCTTTTTATCTAATGTTTCCATTTCAACATCTACACCAGACTTGCTAGATTTTGCAGAAAAGTATTTTCTTTAGAAAGAATCGAAGCCCTATCACTTCGGGCAGAGAATAATTTAAAGAAAGTTGGTGTAGACAATTACCAATTACGTTGGTCTGACGGTACTTTAGGCTGGCCAACCCCAAAAAAATTTGATGCCATCATTTGTCCAGTGTCTTCATTGCCCGCCTTAAAACACGGGACCGCAGCCCGTCTTGTTGCAGCGGCATCACCGTGTCTGCTTGCTAATCTTGTCGACTTACCGGCAGGTGTCGTTCCAGTAACTCGAGTTACCGAAGGTGAGCAAGCTGGCCGACACTCAGGCTTTGATCGTGTTCTGCGAACAGCTGTTCAGACGGATGTTGGCAGTATGGGTCTACCGATTGGTGTTCAGGTTATTGGCCTGAATGGTGATCCTGCAGAGCGGACTGTTCTTGATCTAATGGAGGCGATTGAGTCGAGAGCGAATTTTAGTCGGTAGGCTCACCAATAAGGTCAACGATCGTTTCAAGGAACGTGTCGTCTTGAAAACTACTTTTCGTAAGGTAGCGATTTGCCCCGGCATCAAGACCTCGCAATCGATCCTCTTCACGGTCTTTGTAGGACACAATAACGACAGGGACATGGCTACGTTGTGCATCAGTTTTAATAAGGGTGACTAAACCAATCCCGTCCATGCGAGGCATGTCGACATCACTCACAACAAGATCGTATGGTGTACTTCGAAAAGCATTCCATCCATCCATTCCATCTACTGCAACATCCACCTCGTACCCTCGGGACTGAAGTAGTTGCCGCTCGAGTTCTCGTACAGTGATTGAGTCATCAACAACTAATATCCGCTTTGCTTGACTGGCTTCCAGTTCTTCTCGGGCTGCATCAATTGGAGAAATCCCCCGGCCAGTGAGTAAGCTATCGATTGATCGAACAATGTCTTCAATGTCAACAATAAGAACGGGGTCTCCGTTTTCCAGGAGCGAGGCGCTGCTTATGTTTGGCACCTTCCCGAGTCGTGAATCAAGTGGACGAACTTCGAGATCACGCTCACCTAAAAACTCATTTATTACTAATCCGAAACGCTGACCTCTATCACTTACAACAACAATCGACAGGGTGTCTCCGTCGCTGTCGGGCATGTCGATGTCAAAAACATTGCTGGCGTGTACAAGCCCGATTGCAACACCATCGTGATCGATATAGTTGCGAGATTCGACCGACTCAATTTCTTCTCGTCTGCATGTAAGAATGCGATCAATTCGGGGTAATGGAAAGGCATAAGGTTCGCCTCCTATATCAACAAGTAGGGCTCGAATAACGGACATCGTGATCGGCAGTTGCAAGGTAAAGCACGTTTGCATACCAGGTTGAGTGGTTATTCGGACAGTTCCGCCAACAGCCTTTACCATGGTCTGGACAACATCTAGCCCCACGCCTCTTCCGGAAATTTCGGTAACTTTATTTCGGGTGGAGAATCCGGGTAAGAATAAAAACTCGAGAACTTCAGCCTCGGAAAGTCGCTCTGCTACCTGAGGGGTAACGAGTTCGCGTTCAATGATTTTTGTTTTTAGAGATTCAAGGCTAATCCCACGTCCGTCGTCCGTGATGCTGATGGTAAGGCTTCCTGCTCGGTGCCCCGCGTCAATTGTGATTGTTCCGCTGGCAGGCTTTCCCTCACGAAGGCGATCGTCCGGCAATTCCATGCCGTGGTCGAGGGCATTACGAACAAGATGGGAAAGTGGAGCCTCAAGCTTGTCGAGGATGTCCCGGTCAACACCGGTTTGTTCACCGTTCACCACAAGCCGAACCTGCTTGTTAAGTTGACGTGATACATCTCGCACAAGTCTCGGGAAGCCATGAATGCCGTCGGCAAGAGGCCTCATTCGGCTAAATATTACTTCTCGGTGTAGTCGCTCAGAAAGATCTTCGTTGCGTCGAGCAAACCCTTCAAAAGCCTCTATGATTTTTGTAAGTTTGTCGAGGCTCTGAACTGATCGCTGTCGCAAACTCTCGATGAGCGTCATTTGTGAGGGAGGCAATTCAACACTACGAATGTTCTCTTCACATGTTGTAATCTGATCACATAAATCTGTTTGAAATTCACGGAGTACAAGTAGTGAGTCTGCAAATGGCCTTAGCTGGCGTGCCTCAACGAGAGATTCCCCAGCGAGTCCTACAAGTCTTGTGAGGCTTTCTGCAGAGACTCGAACAACTCGGTCCTCTTCATCTTTGGAGGAATCAGCAGGATTTACTTGTGGATTGGCAGAATTATGTGGGCCTTGTTTTTTTTGTGGGGGCGACACATCGGCAGAGGTCGCCCCAGTGCGTTCAATCTCAGCAGTAGATTTTGATTCTGTTTCTGCTGATTCTTGAAGGGAACCATGCAGAGGCTCCTCCTTGTCAGTCGTCTCCCTTGCGAGACGAGTTGGTTCCGCCTTGCTGGAGCCCTCCGGTGTTGATGACTGCTCTTTATGTGTTTCTTCGGGAGTCGGTGGTTCGACAGTCTCTGGTGTTAGATCACTCACTTGTTGGGGGGCATTGGAAGCAAGTGCTTGTAGATTCCGGACACATGTGTTGGCTTGGTCTTGCCATGTTGCTTCGTTGCCATTGTCAGCGGCAGCGATAGAGGAAAGAAAGTCGACCCCCGCGAGTAGGATGTCTGCGTGAGCCGGCTGAACACTTATTTTGTTGTCACCAGCTGCGAGAAATACATCTTCAAGAGCGTGGGCAACTTGTACAGCCGCATCGAGACCTACGATACGAGCAGCACCCTTCAGGGAATGAGCTGCCCGCATAAGTGACTCAATTGTTTCAGCAGACTGGCGTTGTTCTTCAATTTCAAGAACTCCTGAAGATAGAATTTCCGCCTGGCTTTCAGCTTCAAGCCGAAATAGTTCAAGCATAGAAAAACCGCTTAAGTCGTCGTTCACGTGAACACCTTCTTTGGAAAAGTCCCTGCCTCAGGATGTGATTTGTTCGTGGATTCCCTCGAAAATCTGGTTTGTATCAAGGAGGCTCACGGTACGCGAATTCCACGAGAACAAGGCACTTGAAAGTCTTTGGCCAGGCTTGCCAACCGTCGACGGAACCTCTCGTAGTTCTTCTTTACTAATACGGTGCACACCAGCAACTTCATTAACAGGAAAGGTCCATCTGCGTGTAACGCGGCCGGTAGTGAGCGAGGTGACCAAGAGTCTCTCAGGAGCAAGAATTGCAGCATCATCAGATAGCAGGATGCTTCGATTGTCGTCATTATTCTGACCGGAAGTTTTTTTTACCTTCGATACATGAGGGTCTAACTGTCGAAGCCCTAGGAGTCCGTGCAGAGAGCAGCAGAGAAGCAACTGTCCACGTACGTTCACCATACCAGCAAACACCGAATTGCTTCGGTGGGGAATGGTGTGGATCTTACGTAGTGGAGTAACTTCAGTCAGTGACTCAGCAGCAAGTGAAAACCATTCATCAGCCAGCCGAAAAATAAGGACACTCAGGCCACTTGATTCTGTGTTTTCTGGGGTCGTCTCTAAAACTTGTCGCCATTCATCAAGGTATCCGTCAGGCGGTGCACGGTTAAAGAATGCTTCGGCGGCATCAGCCATTACCGGGCAGTTACGGCAATGGATATACGTTTCGAGTTCTGGGCAACTTCGATCTCCACCGACACCAATCACTCTCCAGCAGTCAACTGGTCTGTTTTCAGAGGTGCTCCCATCTTTTGTCGCCTTAAGCGTTGCGTTTTGTATGGGCTCGTTTGTCTTTTTCATGAATGTAAACCTCCGAAAGAAGCACTCCGACGATACCTTCGTTCCGCCGTCGTGTCACCTCGCCGCTTGGCAATTAGCGCAAGAGAAAGCAGAGCCCCTTCGTGTCGCGGTTCAAGGTAAACCACTTTTTCCAGTAGTTTCTCAGACTTCTCGAAGTCCCCAGTCGTTTGGTGAAGAATTGCCAGCATGTACAGTAGATCAGTCTGGGCACTGTCGCGTTGGAGTGATTTTTGACAGAGTTGGATAGCATTCTCTATCGCACCAGTATTCGCCAAAGCTTCGACGTCGCGAATGATCCCTGAAGAAGCAGTGGGAATTCCAGTGATTCCGTCTGAGGGAACTGTTGGATTGGCATGTTTAAATTGGCTGATTTGTTCTGGATCGCGAGTGGGTGTTTTACGGTTGCTTTCCTGCCTTGCTTTCTGTTGCACGGGTGGTGCCTCAACGGTTTTTTTTCGCATACGAAAAGTGAGTGGGCCAGTTGGCTCCCAATCACCGGTAGGAAGAATAACCGCCTCCGCAGCCCCAACAACGAGTTCCCCATTGGGCTTCAGTAAACGTGTAAGTGTCCCGATAAGTTTGTTCCGCTTGGGTTTTGTAAAGTAGACGAGTAAGTTGCGGCAGCAAATAAGATCAAACCGTCCTTGCGCTTTCTGTATCAGTTCATTTTCCGTATGAGAATGGAGAAGATTTCGGTCCAAAAATTCAACGGTTTCTTGTATCTCGGGAACTACCTGCCACCCTCTTGCTGTTGAGGTGAACCACTTTTTCTTTCGTGTTTCATCAATGCTGCGAAAAGCGTTCTCGGGAAAGATACCGCTTTGTGCTTGTTTGATTGCGTGCCGACTGATATCGGTGGCAATGATACGGAATTGAGTTTGTGAGCGACCTGACTCAAGCAGCGATAAGGCAATCGAACAGGCTTCTTCGCCATTCGCGCAGGGAGCCGAGAGGATTTTTACCCCGGACTGGTTTTTGAGGCGCTGGCAAAGCAGGATGTTTATATGCTGGAAAACCTTTGGCTCGCGAAACAGCCAGCTTTCAGGGACAACGATAGACTCAATAAATAGTTGGCGGCACACCGAATCGTGGGAGAGCTGATCTTCAAGGGTTTCGATTGTTGATGCCTTTGAATACGCCTGGACTTCATGAGCCGCTCGGATTATGGAATTCAACCCAATGCGTTCTAGGTCAAAGCCAATGGTGTTGCTTGCCATTTCTGCAAGACGCGAGGCCGTGTTTGCGTCTATAGCAAGAGTCTGCTTCGTAGTGTGCTGAGAAGACGAGCGGCGGTAGTTGGTTGTCATCGGCTCACCTTGTGGAATCCGGTTCACCTGCTTTGTTCTGACTTAACTCTGGCCGCGTGTAGTTCATTAGCGTTTGTAGATTTTTATTTTCCCCTAATAATTCAACTACAATTACTTGAATAGAAATCGGGTCGGTTGCGTTACTCTCAGCGTCAACAATTGGTCCGAAAAAAGATCCTGAAGAATCACAGGCCGTACTATTGACCTTCGTTGTGGAAATGCCGACTACGTCTTCGGCTGTGATAGCAAACAATAATGACGTGTCCTCGTTCTTGTCGGGAATCGTTTTGACGACAATAGTCCGAGTTCCAAGCCGCAACTGGCATGGGCGACCTAAGATAAGTTGGCACAGATCAATCACTGGCAACAACTTTCCTCGATAGCGGATAAGACCACGTATTTCTTCTGCCTGTTGCGGGAGCTCTTGGGCAGAAATAAACGGCAATACTTCAACAATATTCCGGGTGTCTATGCCGTATTGTTGTCCGCCTGTAGTAAAGGTGAGTAGTTGCATGGAGATTCTTCCTGAGCCGAGATGCTTGCGGGAGAAACAAGTAAATAAACTCCATAAAGATCTCTTTGAAGTCTACAATGCATCTCAGATCCGTGATCGGGGCTTTTTAGATACGCCACTAGCAACTGATGGCGGCCTGAGAGACCGCTTAAGTGTCACTTTTAACCGGCTTTTGCTCTGATGTTGCGCTTCTCTTCGTCGGCAATTCGTAGTCGTACCGTCGCTGCAGAAGACGGTGGTGAACGTCGTTCCTGCACAAAACCTCGCCTTCCCTGAGCAAGGAAAGTATGAAGATGTGCTGCGAGGCCTGTAGTAAATTCTGTTTTGAGTGTCTCCAGGACTTCTGTCCAAGGAAGGCCTCTACGGTAAATGACGCGGTACGCCGCCTTGAGCGCAGTGAGTTCGTCTGCTGGATAGCCAGCTCGCCGCAGTCCAATCGTATTCAGACCAACAATGCTTCCCGATTGGCCGTCGATCAGCATGAATGGTGGCACATCTTGAACGACTCGGGCATGCCCACCGATCATTGAAAATTGACCAACGCGACAGAATTGATGTATTGCAACGGCACCAGATACAAATGATCGATCTTCAATGACAACATGTCCACCTGCGAGTGAATTGTTGGCAAAAATACAATTATTACCAAGGTGCGTGTCATGACCCAGATGGGCACCTGCCATAAGGTAATTGTGATCACCAAC
>CAXEMW010000190.1:0-6382 GCA_963997395.1 uncultured Planctomycetaceae bacterium | reverse complement strand
GATCAAGTTGAGAATGGTGCACAAATTATTGATATAAATATGGATGAGGGGATGTTGGATTCTGAAAAAGCAATGCAACATTTCCTAAATTTAATTTCTTCAGAGCCAGATATTTCTAAAGTCCCTATAATGATTGACTCATCAAAATGGTCGGTCATTGAGCGCGGTTTAAAATGCATTCAGGGCAAGGGAATCGTTAACTCCATCAGCCTCAAGGAAGGCGAAGAGATTTTTGCCGCGCAGGCTCGTGAAATTATAAAATATGGGGCCGCCGTCGTCGTTATGGCGTTCGACGAGAAAGGCCAAGCGGATAGCTTCGACAGGATGATCGAGATCTGTGAGCGCAGCTATAAAATTCTCACGAAGGACATTGGGTTTGCGCCGCAGGACATTATTTTTGATCCCAATATTCTTACGGTAGCCACTGGGATGGATGAGCATAATCGCTATGCGATAAATTTCATTGAGGCGACGCGACAGATCAAAGAAAAAATGCCGCTCGCAAAAATTTCTGGCGGCGTGAGCAATATCTCCTTCTCGTTCCGAGGAAACAACCTTGTTCGTGAGGCGATGCATGCTGCTTTTCTTTATCATGCCATCAAAGCCGGCATGGACATGGGGATCGTGAATGCAGGCCAACTTGCGCTCTATGAAGACATCGAACCTGAACTCCTCGAGAAAATTGAAGATGTCTTGTTTGACCGCCGGGAAGATGCGACGGACAGGTTGATTGATTTTGCAGAAACCGTGAAAGGTGATGGCGAAAGCGGCTCTAAGAAAGTTGATGAGTGGCGGGAGCTCGATATCGACGATCGGCTTGCACACGCATTACTTAAAGGGCTTACTGATCATGTCGAGGATGATATCGAAGAGGCCAGAACCAAGTACGACACGGGCCTTCAGATCATTGAAGGGCCGCTGATGAGTGGCATGCAGACAGTCGGCGACCTCTTCGGTGCAGGCAAGATGTTTCTTCCTCAGGTGGTAAAAAGTGCGAGGGTCATGAAAAAGGCCGTTGCACATCTCTTGCCTTACATGGAGGAGGAAAAAAAAGCGCAAGGAGACGAAGAAACAAAGCGTGGTCGTATTCTTTTAGCAACCGTCAAAGGTGATGTTCATGATATTGGAAAAAACATTGTTGGTGTTGTTTTAGGCTGTAACGGCTACGAAATCATCGATATTGGAGTCATGGTTCCATGTGCTACGATCATCGACAAAGCTCGTGAGGAGAACGTCGATATTGTTGGTCTTTCTGGCCTCATCACCCCGAGCCTTGATGAAATGGTTCAGGTTGCAAAAGAGTTCCAGCATGAAAAGTTCGAAATCCCTCTTTTGATTGGGGGCGCTACAACATCAACACGTCACACCGCGGTGAAAATTGCCCCTCAGTACTCTGGAAACGTCGTTCACGTATCAGATGCCTCACGGGCAGCTGGTGTTGTTGAGAAATTACTGAGCCCAACTTCTAAAGAGGCGTTTGCAGAAGCAAACCGCAAGGCTCAGGCAAGGGACCTTGAAAATTTCCAGAATCGCCAAAAAGTCAAGCTTGTCCCGTATAAAACCGCCATAGAAAAACGCTGGACGACCGACTGGTCACTCGCTGAGATCGGGACACCAGATTTTCTTGGCCTTCGGCAGCTTCCAAAAGTTTCACTTGAGGAACTCGTTCCCTACATCGACTGGTCACCATTTTTTATGGCCTGGGAACTAAAAGGAAAATACCCCACTATCTTCGATGATGTGACAGTCGGTAATGAAGCCAAAAAACTTTTCGATGATGCACAGAGACTCTTAGATGACATTGTCACTACAGAGAAACTTGAAGCTCGTGGAGTCTACGGCTTCTTTCCTGCAAATAGCGACGGAGATGACATTGTTCTTTTTGATGATGACGCCCGACAAAATGAAACTGGTCGGATCTACACTCTCAGACAACAATGGGAGCGACGTGGACAAGAAACCTTCTACGCGCTAGCCGACTTTGTCGCACCTGTGTCAAGTGGACGCAAAGACTATGTTGGGGCCTTTGCATGTACCGCCGGTCATGGCTGCAATGAATTTGCCGAACAGTTTGATAAAGATCACGATGACTACAACTCAATCATGGTTAAAGCACTTGCCGATCGGCTCGCTGAGGCGTTCGCAGAATGGCTTCATCAAAAAGCCCGGCAGGACTGGGGTTTTGGAAAGCAAGAAAAGCTCGGTGCAGATGACCTTATTGCAGAAAAATACCGCGGTATTCGTCCTGCTCCCGGTTATCCGGCCTGTCCGGATCACACAGAAAAACCGGCCTTATTCCAACTACTGGACGCAGAAAATGTTGCTGGCATGAGTCTCACAGAGAACTTTGCGATGACACCAGCGGCAAGCGTGTGCGGCCTCTACTTTGGCCACCCGGAAAGCCGATACTTTGCTGTAGACAGAATCACCCGTGAACAAGTGCAATCGTACGCTACCCGAAAAGGCATGCCAGAAAAGGAAATCGAGCGTTGGCTTGCTCCGAACCTGGGATACGATCCTTGATTTGTGGAGTTGATTTGAGGAATTGTTTGCCCACTCAGATAAATCAACTCAATGAAAAAAAAGGGACCAACTACGAGTCTGAAGAAGCAGAAAAAACCTGCATCCCGATCGCGACTTCGTAAGATTGCTTTTGAAGGCCCACAGAGCAAGCCTCTTTCGACGATCCGTATCGACGAACTGATCGAGCGATTCCTTGCCTTCATCCGCCATGAAAGAGGCCTCGCGGAGAACACCCAGTCGGCATACCAGCGTGACCTTCAATCATTTGGAGCGTGGCTCAGTAGCCGCTCACCCCTGACAACAACGATTCAAGAACTTGGAGATTACCTCGGCTGGCTTTCCGATCAGAAACAATCTCGGGCCACAATTGCTCGAAAAGCAGCGACACTTCGGTGCTTTTATTCCTTCCTTCAACTTGAAGGGGTCATGACTGAAAACCCCGCTGAACAGCTTGTCTTGGCTCGCCCCGATGACACGATCCCCGCTGTTCTCTCATCCCGGCAAGTTGACTTATTACTTGACAGTCCATCTCGATTTACTGCTACTGGATCACGGGACCGAGCTCTCTTGGAACTGCTGTATGCCACTGGCTGCCGCGCGTCGGAAGTGTCTTCACTTAAAATAGACGACCTTCATCTCGATGAACAATTTTGCACATGTCACGGAAAAGGGAATAAGGAACGAGTCGTGCCTCTGGGGAAGCAGGCTCATGCTGCAATCTCACAGTGGACTCTTGATCATCGATCTCAGTTTGTGTCGCGCTCGAGTGATCAGAACTATGTCATTGTCTCCACGAGAGGCAATAGACTCTCCCGAATGCGAATCTGGGAAATTGTCCGCGAACACGCCGCCTCTGCTGGCCTCGCCAACGACATTTCACCCCATACTCTTCGACATAGCTTTGCCACCCATCTTGTTGCTGGTGGAGTTGATCTCAGGCATGTGCAGGAAATGCTAGGGCACGCTAGCATTGCTACAACACAGCGATACACTCACGTCGATTCCGGACGACTGAGAAGTGTCCACCTGCAATACCATCCAAGAAGTTGAGTGACTCAGCCCGGGCAAACTACGGCTGTCGTTCAAGTGGAACAAAACTGATTTTTTTCACCATTTCAATGAGCTGTCCATTTTCTATCCTGCCGGATACTGCAGTTATTGCATCAATAACATTGATATAATTAAGTTCGTAGTCGCAATCAATTTCTAATTCAACATCTTCAAGTGAGGCTCCGCTCTCCAGAGCAACGTCCACAAAGCCAGCGACTCGTTGTCGTAGATCACCAAAATCTTGAACGGGCTCACCGTTCATCGAAATCCCAGCGAGTGTGCCCTCAGTATCTGATGCCAAACGAACTTGAATTGGTGGTAACTGGAGGTCATCAGGAGGCTCTGCAGATGACTTCCCAAGCGGCATACGAACATCAAAATCGCCTTCCGGGGCGATAATATTAAATGTCAGCATAAAGAAAATCATTAGCTGGAATACAACGTCGATCATGGGGGTCATATTGACCGCCACTTTTTCAAGTCGTCGACGGGGAAGGGGAGGGGGCATCATTCAGTCCGGCTTGTAAAGGGCACGGAGCGCGAATTGTTGAAATCCAAGCTCCTGGCAAATCTGAATCACTCGCTGTACGTCACCAGCATTTGCCCGACCATCCGCTCGAACAATAACCGTTGCACGTTTTGGATCTTTATCAGATGCAACAATAATATCTCGCTCGCGTTGTAACGAGCCTCCAATTTCATCAACTGGAATGATCTCACCAGCGTATAAGACTCCGCCATTCGCCATGAGTTGCATGGTTATAGGCGCCTCAACAACCCCCTCGGCAGGTTTTGCTAATTGACTCGATGGAAGCTGAATACGTTCATCCTGTTCTGCCTCACTGAAATTCAGTACAAACATAAAAAAGGTTATCAATTGGAATGTGACATCAATCATGGGCGTCATGTCATTCTCAACGATGGCTGGCCCATTACTTCTCCGTATCACTGCGAAAATTCCTGTAGATTCGATTGGCCGTTGTCACCGCGACACTACTTTTGAGTCAACGGCACCTTGGAAATAAGACGCACTGCTTCAGTATCCACATCACTATTGAGTTGCTCAAGCCAATTACGAAACAGGCTAAAACACGCAACAGCAGGAATCGCTATCCAAAGCCCAATGAGGGTCGTCACAAGTGCCTGTGATATACCACTTGCCAACTCATGATGTTTGGGCTGTGTTGCAGACTGAGCAATAACAGTGAAAGCGCTCACCATACCACTTACCGTTCCAAGCAATCCGAACATTGGTGACAATGCACCGATAAGAGACACATAGCTGATCTTATGCTCGAGCTGCATTGCTTCCTCAGCCTGTGTTTCACGCATTGCATCAAACGACTGCTGCCGCCCCACCTGTAACTTGACAAGGCCGACAGCAAGGACACGACCAAGGTAGGAATCATCCACTTTTGCAAGTTCGTAGGCCTGCTGAAACTCTTTCTTGTCCAGATGGTTTTCGAATTCTTCAATAAGACCGGGGGGCATTAGAACCGTACGGCGTAATTGCAAAAAGCACATTACAAGTAACGCAACGAGTGCGAACGAAAGTGCGACAAAAACAATCACAAAAGTCGCACCAAGTGCTTTTATATAATAGACAAGTAAGTTATCCGGTGCGTCTGGGACCACGTCATTACCACCTCTATCTGAATTTGCTTCAGGCATTGCTGGCTCAACCGCTGCAGGATCAGTCGCTACTCCTATCACCGCTCCAGCCTCCGGAGAGACGGGCTGACTCTCGTCAGCGACCTGGCCTACTACAACAGCCGACCACAGAAGAACCATTCCTGTTACAAAAAAGCGACACTGAGGCCGTAGATGATTCCTGAAAAACTGCATCTGTAAACATCCCTGCTTTCTGGCAATTAGGTCCTGATTAATCACTCATCCTGAAGTGTCACATAAATCAGAAAACTTACTGAGGACTGCTAAAAGTTTACTGGTTGTACTCCATGACCATCAAACATGCTACGTCGATTTACTTGGCAGACGGATTCAACTCAGCGGCCCACGTACTTTGCGGATAGGCCTCTATCAACCTTTGTCGAACTTCAGCCGAACGACGAGGATAGCCTCCCTTATTCCATAAATGAAACAACCTAAAAAGTGCTTCGGCGTGCGTGTCAGGGACATCACCATACACCAGATCCACGGTTAAATATGCAATCAAAGCATCTTGATCCTGCTTCAATTCCAGGAATGATTGGCCGAGCAGGCTATACGCCTTTCCAAGCAATATATTGGTTGCGATGACGGGCTCTCCCTCAGGATACGTTTCCGCAAGCATCGAACTGATAAGAGAGACTGCTTCATCAAAACGGCTTAAAGAAATAAGGCTCTCTGCCTGTCCAAGACATGCCATTATCTTTTCCTGCTCAATAAAACTTCCATCGAGATTAGTTGATTGCACTTTTTCGTATTCTGCAATTGCCTCTGCGTGACGACCCTCTGCGGCCAGAATATTTCCTTGAAGCCTTCCTGCACGGACCACCATGGGCGGGGGACCCCGTGAAATTTTCTTATATATCGCCGTGGCTTTATCGTATCGCCTGAGAGCTCGCTCGAGATCACCAGCAGTCTCGAGCAAATCATAGTAATGAATTGAACGAGTAAATTGGTCGAGTACCTCTTCAATGGAACTTAGAGCCGAAGGCAGTTCTTTAGTCGTATCCATAGCAACATGGCCAACAGCTACCGCTCGAACATACGCATATTCACCACGCACCGCTACCGACGCACTCTGAATTTCACCTTCATTGACTTGCTCAAGGGCTTCGAGGGCACCGTCAAAGTCGTTCTTTAT
>CAXEMW010000189.1:0-6492 GCA_963997395.1 uncultured Planctomycetaceae bacterium | reverse complement strand
GTCCGCCTGCGTTTCGTGGAAAGGGCAGGCGGATGCGGGTTGAGGAGAGCTCCGAGAGGCACTAGCGGAATTAGCGGCATTAGCTGCATTGTCAGACCCACCGTCTCTCGTCGTCGACGTTGGACTCCCCTGCCGATCCACGATTTTCCGCGACGCTTGACGAAGCAACAGGTCGACGAAAGCAATATCACCACCGGCGAGTGAAATTCGGCTGGCCATATCATGCAATAGCCGGAAACTGTAATTATATTTCGATCCCTCGTAATAGGTTGAGTCCCTTAGGACTCCATTTTTGTCAAACGCGTTTTTCCACTGGTTCGCGTACTCGAGCATCTGTGCGGCTACGGTCGTATCACCTATTTCAGTCGCAATCGCCGCTGTACAAAAACAGCCATACGCAAGGTCGAGCGTGTGCGTGAGAGGGTGAACCACACCGTCTTGAAAAAATGCTTCGCCGTACGCCCTGCCAAGATCCTTGGACATCATCGTAAGAGCACGCTCCCAATCAATTCCAGGTAGCCGCCGATGGAAAGCATCGGCTATGACAACATGACCAAGGGCGCTGGCTTGATGGGCGAAACGGTCATACCCCCGAGCCAGACGATACCCAATCGGAAAATTGCCCTCCATTTCCACCACGGTCAGCATGGCATTAACAATCGCAGCTCCTTCATCTGGAAATAACGACAGCACAAGAGGAAGCTGTGTTTTATACATATCCCAAAGCGTGGAGAAATCAAAGAAAAATGGGCCGTCCCATGGCCAAAATGGCGACTCATCATGAGCTTCACTCGGCTTTATAAGACTGTGATAAAGAGCCGTATAGAACGTTCTCTGCTGAGCAAGCGTGCCTCCTTGAACATGAATTCGATCAAGCCTTTCTTCCCAACTCTTCTTTGCTGTACGTCTTGCAACAGAAAACTTTTGAGGGGCAGACAGCCGATTTTGATGTGCCTTTTTTCGACTCCGTAATGAAAAAGCAACGTTCAGTTCAACAACATGCTCCTCCTCAGTTGGCCGCTGAAAACACACACCAAATGGCACGTAGGTCGACTCACGTATGTATTCATAGGACTTCTCTTTGTCGCCATAAAGAACCTTTCCGTCCTCCCAAAGCGAAGCTGCAGCACCGGGCGAAACGAAACCAGAGGCCTCCACAGACATTCTAATTGGAAGGCCTTCCATGGTGACACATGCTTCCGCACCGAAAGCTCCCTGTAGACAATACTCCGCCCGCAGAGGAATTGTTCTTCCATCTTCAATTTCAATACCACCGTGAGAAAAGTCGACCGCTATCCCCGCACAACTCGATTTCGGAAACGTATATCGATGAATTGCTCCACGCGGGGTCGCTGTAATTTCAGCACGAATGCCATACGGCTTGAGAATACATGAATAGAAACCGGGGACAGCCTCTTCGTGAACAACCGAGAAGGGAATTCCCACCATTGCAAGGCCTCCCCCTTCCTCAAGATAAGGTGAGACTCGACAATAGTTATAATATTTGCGAATGGCTCCAACACCGGACTGCTGGAAGTGGGTGAAGCCAGACACCTGCAATTCCTCTTTGAGCCGTGGCGGATACCCCTGAAGTGACTTGTCGTAACAACCGTAGCCAGTCGGATAGCCCCCGCTGTATGGCATGACTGAAACCATACCGAAAGGAAGGCATGCCCCAGGATGGGTATTCCCTATCTGCGGCTTTGGCCAGAACCACGATGCTGCAATTCCAGAACGCGGTGGAAGATCAACTGGTTCCGTGCCAATGAAGGGATCAACCAGTGTCACTCGCTCAGGAGCAACTGGTCGTCGATCTTTTAATTTATCTGCGTGATCTTCCATCGAGCGTTCCGCCGTTCGCTCCTTTTCCCCGTGAAACAGTATCGTCATGCTGCAGTTTTCACGGCAGTCTTCGCAAGAAGATTTTTCAAAATTGTTTCTCGATCGAAACGGCAGGCGTAGTCCCGAGCCTGTTGACTCAAATACGCCCGTGAATGATCCGGCATACGTGCTACCCTATCAAGGCATGCCACGAGGCCCGCAACATCTCCTGCCTTGTGGTAGAGGCAATGATCACCTGTTGCCTCCGGTATACCGCCAGTGCGCGTTGTTATCACAGGACCTATCCCACCTGACAACATGGCCTCAGCGACAGCAATACCAAATGTTTCTGTGAATTCGACGCGAGGTTTGCTGGGGAGAGAATATGCGTGACATCCTGACATTAATGCAAGCTTTTCGAGATCACCGATATCATTAAAAAAGAGGATCGATGGGTCCCTGTTTGCGATGGTGTGAAAGAACTCCTCATCGGGACCTGAACCGCAGACAACAAGCGGCATCCGACGATACAGATTGCTCGCACGGTATGCATGAATAAGGTCATCCACACCTTTGGCTTTGGTGAGTCGACTGAGAAACAAAACATATCCATCACGAACAAGACCTCGCTTGGACAGAATCGCCGCTTGCTCAGCCTCACTTATTGACGGTGACAAATATGCTGAGGTGTCAATTGCTGGATAACTAATACGAACTCGCTCAGAAAGTTGCTGCGCGAAGTTTGTACCAAGAGCTTCGTCCACCTTTGCACCAGAGGCAACAATCAGTTCACGGGTGAATCCACTGACTGCCACTGGCTGATCGTGATCCAGATAGTTTTGCATCACAAGAGCAGCTGCACCTGACTGCCCAGTAGCAAGTGCATTGGATACCACATTGGTAATATCAGATCCAACAGCCTCTCCAATTGTCACAGGTGCTGCGGCGATGCCACTTCGACCTGAAGACTCTACTGCCTGCATCACCATCTGGCCGTGCGGGACAAGATATAGATCCATAACGGCTGTTTTTCCAGGGAGCTGTGCAAGAAGATTAATAAGACGACCAGAGATTGCAGCACCAAGTCGACCATCCAGCACCTTATAATCTCCAATGGGTGCCGGTCGGTCTACCGTAATGCCCGACGAGTACGCTTCAACGGAGCACTCTGGTTTGAGTGGCAGCCCAGATGACGCAAGGACGTCGAGCGGATAACTCACAATGTGAACATTCCGAATACCAAGAGTGCATGCTGCTTCCGCAAGATTCCGCGTCTCTGTTGAATGACCACAGATAATTGGATCCGCCCGTGACAAAATAATAAGATTATCAACGGGTAGACTCGATCCGAGGGCTGGTGCCCTTCGTTGTTGATCACAAAGACTCATCGGTGGCCTCACTTTCCTGCTGAACTCCTCGAGCGGAACGAACAACAAGCAAAGGCAAATGCTGCGCCAAACAGAAGAAAGCACTGGCGACCAGTCATCGCAAGGTGCTATTCTCGGTGAAAACGCGAGGCTCTTTTTACCTAAAGGGCCTCGGCCGCACACTTTCATGCAGGGCTGAGGACGTGACTGCCTTGAAACAAGGCAGTCGTTGCAAATCCGATGGTCGAAACCAGGCTCTCATTCACAGGGATTTAGCTTTGAGGCGGTTGTTTGCGGCTATCCATATTACTGGCGATGACGATACCGATTGCCTCTACCCAACTCGGCACATCACGAACACCGTCGAGTCCACTTTCGGAAAGCACATCTTCATTCCCATTATCGCGATGATCTGAAGGAGCCATATCATCTTCTGTGCCAAGAAATTCTAGGCCTTCTTCATCGTCTTCACGCCTCGACCCGACACGAGAAAAAGTTTCCCGACGGCGACCTTCGCCACCACCTCCACGCCCGGATTCTCCTCTGCGGCCACCACTGCGGGCTGGTCTTCGTTGCCCACTTGAGTTGTCTGATGCAGGCCTTCGGGCTGGACGACCCTCACCACTGGTTTCTTGTGACTCGTCATCTGACGTTCGCCGTCGACGACGACGGCGACGACGAGGCTCTCCGTCTGATTCTTCATTCCCACGCAGTTCGCGTTCAGTGAATGGCTTTTCGCCAGTCTGCTGATCACCCTGCACTTCGTTTGATTCTTCGCCACTCTCTTCATGGGAGCGATGGCCCTCGTTCCCTATAGTTTCACCATCTCGTGTTCGCCGGCCACGGCCACGGCCACGGCGACGACGGCGACGGCGTGGTGGACGATCATCAGTTCGCGCCCCCTCCTGATCGTCATCTCGACTGCTACCAGAGCGAGGACCTGCATCTGATTCAGCAGTTCGTTCTTCAGAATCAGTGTTCAGCCTTTGCCCGAATCCATCTTCTCTTAGACTTTGCGGACGAACATCCGAAGAAGTCTCAGCAGCCAATCCTTGCCGTTCGGTCCGCTCCCCATCAAGGTTCCGGCCGTAGCCTGGCAATTCTTCGTTGTCGTCAGCCCGAACTTCTTCTTGGGTGCTGCGATCATTCCGCCTACCACGGCCACGGCCTCCACGTCGCCCTCGACGGCGACGTCTTGGCTCACCCGATTCATCAGTCGCTTGATCACGATCGTGATCACGAGTTTGGCCATTTGCTTGGTCACGAGCTTGGACATTTGCTTGATCACGAGTTTGATCACTGCTTTCCTGGCTGCGATCGTTTCGGGAAGGCGTTGCCTGCCGCTCGTCATCATCTGACCGAGCAGGACGAGAAGACCGTCTTGGCCTATCGTTTGATCGCCTGGGTGGCCTCGATGAACGTGGGGGCGATACACCGCCGTCATCGAGCAATCCTGCTCCAAAACCATCATCTACTGGTTGACGTTCGGCTTGTGGGGGCTGTGGTGCCCGATCAGCCTCTCTCGGTGCTCTCTCTTTGGAGGGCTTCGGCGATGCCGGCGCTGAGGATTGAATACCAAGTTGATCTGCAACGCCGCCCCAGTCAGTCTGAGATGTTTCGGCGGCGGGAGCTTCTTTTACTGGTTTCTCAGTCTCAGCTGGCTTGGAAGGTTTTGCGGGACGACGTTGTGGTTGTTGAGGTGGTTCCCCTCCGGGAGCCGCACCGAGCGTATCTGCAAGATTCGCCCAGGGGTCATTATTTTCTGTCATGTTTCTCTGTGTTTTGCTGGCGTCGGGACCGAGGTGGCCCCTCGTACAAAGCAGTGATCACAAACCACGCTGGCGTGATCAGAACTGCTGTCTTTCAGCATAAAAGATACCGAAAAACAGCTGTTTTGAGAAACGGACGTCTATGTACCGCTGAGATTGAGTGAAATCCGTAGTTTAGAGACCGCTAATCATTGTTCCATTATCGGCAACATCAAAGAGCGGACGGTATGGACTCGCGAGACTTCGTCTCGAACGACCTCGTGGATAGTAGACAAGATTAATACTTAAATTCCATGCCATCGGCGTAAAAGAGGTAGAAGTTTGATTAGTGATGTCTACGTCATAAGCTGTGGCTGGAGTAACATTGTTAAATACTTCAGACGAACTTGCGGATCTTCGCTGCCCTGGCATTAGATAGGCAAAATTTCCCTCCAGTGCCAAGGATCGTGTCATTGGCGCTCGAAGTAATGAACCAATGTATCCTTGACCTTCATGCGAGGCGCCACCCCAAACCTTCCATTCATTCGCATCGCCAAACTGGACCCGATAAAAAGCGTTATAGGTGTGGACTGTATTATTAGTGGCATTTCCAAAAGGGCCGCCAATATTCAATCCTTTCCCAGTATTAAACGCACCCCAAAAACCGACCTCATGATACCCCCAGACATAACTGATCTCTCCTCGCATTTGTTTTACATCGGCATTCCCTAGAAAACTTTGATCGTTGAGGTAATCAAAAACTGCACCTCCTTGGAAACCTCGACCTTCAAATGCCCGCGTAAAAAGACCCGTTGTTACAAACTGTTGATTACGGCTTGCGAGTGTAGCGGTCCCATCAGTTACAGTAGCATTCGCTTGGGGGTTAGGAGGACTAATGATGCTAATATCCGTTCTTCGACTAAGGGAGCGACCTCCAAATCCAGTTTGTGTTCCACGCACACCGACCTGCCATCCAAGACCAAAAGCATTCCACAAAGGCATACCAAAATTCAGATATTCATTTGTGCCGAAGTTTCCTAAAAGCCCAAGATCAACCTCGTTTTCAAAGGCAGTCACACCAACACTGGCAGTAAAGTCTCGGTACCATTTCCAACCGTAGTACGGTCTGCCAAACTGATGCAGCCACCGACAGATCGCCCCATCACAGCAACTTGGAACAGGATTGCAATCTTCTTCACAGGCATATGGGTCATCATAAAACGACTCCACATGCAGTTGCGCTGGTGTCCGACCCATCCACATCTCTTCACTCATCGACGAAGAACCTTCACTGTACGATTCAAATTTCGTACTTGGTGGCCCGTCGATGATCATTGAATCACCGGGTATGTACGGTTCACTGGAGATTGAACTGTCTTGAGAGACAGCCGACTTCTTGGAAACTGGCGGCGGTGGAACTGCCTCTGCCTGCGTCTTACGTGCCATGACAGAAGGAACTTTGTTCACATCCATTGCCAATCGCTCAGGCCTGGCTGCTCTTTGGTTCATTCGTGGGTTGTAGGTTGGTGCAAGACCACCGCCCATACGTTGCTTTG
>CAXEMW010000188.1:0-6520 GCA_963997395.1 uncultured Planctomycetaceae bacterium | reverse complement strand
TTTATGATATCCTATTAATTTGTTATTTCTAAATAACTCATATTCTAGGTAATTATATTTTGAATAATGATCTACGTGAGCTTTAATTTCTATAGATAAAAAGAATATTATAGCAATTGAAAGTAAATATTTTTTCATATATTTAATGATATGGAAACTAATTCAATTATATCTCAAATTGGAAATACACCATTAGTAAGACTAAAACAAGCATCAGAATTGACTGGCTGCAATATTTACGGAAAAGCCGAATATTTTAATCCAGGAGAGTCTGTAAAAGATAGAGCTGCTCTATTCATTGTTGAAGATCCGCAAGCCAGTAAGCCTTGTCAACAAAACTTCTCCAACTCACATATTTTGGGTTATGTAGTTTCATGGTAAGGAGTGGGCTGTATCTTGGCTTGCGAGGTTTTCGAATGAGAGTCATGCCGGCTTCTCGTGGAGTCCGTCCACCTTTACGCACATTACAGGCGACACAGGCACAAACGATATTGTCCCAGGTGGTTGGGCCACCCTTGCTCTTGGGGATCACGTGATCGAGCGACAGTTCGCTTGTCGGCTGGTTACGGGCACAGTACTGGCACCGGTTTGCGTCTCTGGCAAACACATTCTTACGATTAAATCGCATGTTTTCTCGTGGCAGTTGGTTGCAACGAGGCAGCCGAATGACGCGGGGGGCCTGGAGGTCATACCCAACACCTCGAATCCAGTCCTGATTGGGGGAGCTATCGAGTGCTTCGAGAGCAGAGAGTTCCCGCCATGATTCAATCGAGTGAGCTGAAAAATGGCCCTGATCGATATGCACAACTTCTGCAACATCGCGAAAAAGGAGTGCAAGGGCCCTGCGGACATTCGTGACATGAACAGCAACGAAAGAGCGATTTAATACAAGAACACTCATGGCCAGAGCCGTGTGTCGTTGAAACGGGAGGCTTGCTGCGGTGCTCATCCTTGTGCCCTGTTTGCGTTGTGTGCCTGTTTGTGTTGCTAGCTACTTCTCCGTTTGACCGAACAAGAGTGTACTTACTCGCTTAAACTGCTGCCAAATTAGGATTTCCACGTATTGTTAAATCAAGCTGGCAGAGCTAGAGATTCGGGAGATCAAAATGATGAAGGGTTTATGACTTGCCTTTCCTGTCGGATACCGTCACACTTCAAGGATAACGTCTTGAGGGATAGCGTCTTGGCTGGGTGAGGATGCACTGGTCAAAAACCAGATAGTCCCCGACACAGAGTTATATTTTTATTTATTATTTCGACAGACTCTGGAGGCAAAAGTGCTTCACTATTCTTGTGACTTCTGTCAAAGGCCAATCGACCCTGCGGTCGGTATTCGGCACGTTGTGAAGATCAATGTATTTCCTGCGGTCGGTTCCCAAAATGATGAGAGCTGTTCCCCCGGCAGTGAATCTCTCGGTGACGATCATCTCGATGACATGCACGATCTTCTCGAAAGACTCGAGGAACAGGATCTTGCCGCATTTCTTGACGATGGCACTCGTTCACTTCGATTTGATTTGTGTGATGCGTGTCGGCAGCGTTTCCTTCAAAATCCTTTAGGGATTCAGTCAAACAAGTCATTTACTTTTAGTGACAACTGACCCCAGTTGAAGAAGTGATTCTTGCAATTCGCATGTCCTAAACGCAGCATCTCGTGTTGCGTGCGGTTGCCATAGATGTAGAGCCCTCTTTTTTGCACAGTCGCGGATGAGCCGCCGAGTACGGTCGTTGGGATTCATTTTTTAGCAGGAACTTTGTGTCACGCTTGCGGAACTTTGGCTGGTCAGTAGGTTTTGGATATTCAATGCCTCTGCAGGAGAAGTTTCATGACGACTACTACGCTTTCCATCGCTACCATTGCCGGAGACGGGACTGGCCCTGAAGTAACATCGGAGGCCATTAAAGTTCTCGATGCAGTTGCCCGTCTTGACGGATTTGAATTCACTGTCGAATCGCTTGATTGGGGCGGCGATCGGTATTTGCGAACCGGTGAAATAATCCCTGAGGGCGGCCTCGATCTGCTGCGATCGAAAGACGCTGTCTTTCTGGGTGCAATTGGTCATCCTGATGTTGCACCAGGTGTTCTTGAGAAAGGTCTGCTCCTTGAGTTGAGGTTCAAGTTGGATCAATACATCAATTTGCGACCCGTGAAACTTTTGCCTGGAGTCGAAACACCGCTTGCGGACCGTGGGCCTGACGACATTGACTTTGTGGTTGTGCGAGAAAACACCGAAGACCTCTACTGCGGTGTTGGTGGGTATCTGAAGAAAGGGACTGCAGACGAAGTTGCCGTGCAGCAAGCTGTGTACACCCGAAAGGGTTGCGAGCGATGTATTCGCTGGGCTTTTGAGTACACCCGTCGCAGGAATAGTCCCAAGAAGACGTTAACGCTTGTCGCGAAAACGAATGTATTAACGTTTGGTCACGATCTCTGGTGGCGAACCTTCCAAGAGGTTGCGAAGGAATATCCAGATGTCAATACAGACTACAACCATGTCGACGCCTGTTGTATGTGGATGGTAAAAAACCCTGATGCGTACGATGTCATTGTGACCACGAATATGTTCGGTGACATCATCACTGACCTCGGGGGTATTCTTCAGGGTGGAATGGGCGTGGCAGCTGGCGGAAACCTCAATCCAGACGATGGTGGAGTGAGTATGTTTGAGCCGATGGGTGGAAGTGCACCGAAGTACACGGGCATGAACAAGATCAATCCAATTGCGGCCATCAATGCGATGGCGATGCTCCTTGAGCACTCTGGTCATCCCCAGTCAGCTGCCCGAATTGATAAGGCCGTAGCTTCTGTCACTGGTACAAAAATGCAGAGTCAGGCTGCCGGACGCATGGGGTTCAGTACAAGTGAGGTTGGTGACTTAGTAGTCGCCGCCCTCGATTCACCGGAGTAAGGCTCACGCAGTTCACGCGGTTACTGTTGAGACACGACTTCCCGTTTTCTGGCTACAGGCAGCTGCGTCAACAATCTGAAGGGCCCGCGTAATATCCTGGAGGCTACCCATTCGGCGAACGAGACTCATTGTCGATCGATGGAATTGAAGCAGCATTGATTCATCGACGGGCCGTTCATTTTCCAGTGCCTCTTGGTGTCTTCCGGCTTCATCAAACCAGACAAGGTTTGTCGGTGGATCGATAAATGCGATGCCATGCTCACACGCGACTTGCAAAGCCGCTGGAGGCCGAAAAGCAACAGCTTCCTGCCATGAGGAGGGGATATATTGGCCATAACTAATTTGGGCCAAGGAACGAGTCGTGGAATCTTCGTCGCCCGGAAAGTCCAAACTCATCATCTGATAGTCAGAGAGTTCATCCTGACAGCGACTGGTGTGGTGAACTGAGACAACACTTGTTGGTTCCTTGTTCACAACGTAACGGCACCAATCGACCATCTCAAGAAGATCCCAGCTGTCACTGCCTGCGGTTCGTACAGATTGCTTGCACGGATCTGACGGCTGGGGGAGTCGATGGTGACAAAAAAGCATCTTCGGCCGTCCGAGTTGCGTGGCGATGAGCTCTTTCAGTCGAACCGTTGCTGGCGCATGTCTTCGTGTCAGTTCAGCCATAAAGGCAATGCCAGAGGATTCGACCCGATTGAACAGTTGACTCAATTGGCTTCGGCAGGCTGGAAGAGAAGCCGCCGAATACACTGCCTTTCCTGCGTCACACGCAGCGAGGATAGGAGCGGTTCCGTACCACTGGTCACCGAGACAGAGAACCGCATCGACATCTTCGCGGCCAGCCATGACTCTGAAACCATCAACTGCTTCGGCATGAAGTTCAGACGCTGCACGAGCAGCCCGAAGCGATACTTGCTCACAAACTGCTCGAACTTCAAACCGATCAGCAAGCGATCGAATCGCTGGAAGGTATTGCCCTTCCCAGCGATCCCCGAGGCCGACAATTGCAACACCCAGTTTCATGCCGTGCCTTTTGAAGGTAGTGAGCTGGAATCAGTGGATTCAGCGGCCGCTTGTTCTTGTTCGTGTCGTAAGCCCTTGTCAGCGATGTCCTTGCGGCACCATGCGCCTCGCCAGCGGATTTCTTTGACGCCCTCGTACGCTTTGAGTTTTGCCCGTGCCAGAGATTCAGCATGAGCAGTTACTCCCAAAACTCGGCCACCTGTGGTGAGTACTGTTTCCGGATCGTCTGGGCTTGTTGTTGTTGCGGCATGGAACACGACAACATTGTCCAGTTCGTCAGCTTGACCAAGCCCACGAATTGTGTGTCCTTTTTTAACAGTGTCGGGGTAGTCCTCCGAAGCCATAACGACAGTCACACTCGCCCCAGATTTCCATATTGGTGCGGCTATTTCATTGAGACGCCGATCAACGGCCGCGTCAATGAGTTCAAGGAGGCTCGATTCAAGGCGGATGCAAAGAGCCTGGCATTCAGGATCACCGAAACGGACGTTGAATTCAAGGACTTTGGGACCTTGTGACGTGAGCATGAGTCCGGCGTAGAGAATCCCATGAAAAGGTGTTCGACGTCGACGCATGCCGTGAACAGTTGGGACGAGAATCTGTTCCTCTATCTCTGTCATAAGTGCCTGAGTCACAAAGGGAGCAGGGCAGAACGCACCCATTCCACCAGTATTCGGTCCACGATCACCATCGAGCGCAGCTTTATGGTCTTGCAGCGGTGGTAGCGTCACGATGGTACGGCCATCTGTTATGGCAATGACACTGACCTCAACCCCATCGAGCCGTTCTTCAATGAGCACGCCAGATGCTGCTGTACGAAATTGTGGATCTCGCTGTAACTGGTTAATTGCGTCAAGTGCTTCCTCACGGTTGCTGCAAACGAAAACACCCTTGCCGGCGGCGAGTCCGTCGGCTTTCACAACAACAGGTTCATCTTCACGGGACTCGAGAAAGCCGCGGGCTTTGTCGAGTGAATCAAACTGCCGATAGGTCGCAGTTGGTATATCGTTGGTGTGGAGCAACTCTTTGCAGAAAATTTTGCTGCCCTCGAGTTGGGCTGCGAGAGCGCTTGGGCCGAATGTTCGAACACCAGCGTCGATGAGTTTGTCAACAAGTCCATTGACCAAGGGGGCCTCAGGGCCAACAACAACAAGGTCGATTTCATGCTGTTTCACTGCCGCGAGAAGGGCGTCACTGTCAGTTGCCTGAATAGGTAGGTTTGTCGCTTCGCGTGCGGTCCCAGCATTTCCAGGAGCGGCGAAGACATTGGCTCCGTCGCGAGCCAATTTCCAAGCGAGGGCATGCTCGCGTCCTCCGCCGCCTACAACAAGTATGTTTTTTGATCTGTGCATGAAAAATTTATATCTCTGGTTAAAAAATCTGTTCTTGGTGTATTGTGAAGGGCGTCAGTGTTTCTCAATTCTGCCCTAATTCTGGAAAAAGTATTGAGGGAATTGAGCAGGTTTTCAAAAACCCTTTAAAAACAACCCGAAATAAGGGCTTCGAGGGTGTATTCCTGCTCCATCCGACGTTGACACCAGCGGTGTGATCGATAAAGTTAAAGAGAGTTCGTGAAAAAAATCACGAAGTCGCCCCAAGGCCCGTGAAAATGGATTTTTTGCGGAAAATGTTTGGTTCATGGCCCTTTTAAAAGCAGCGTGTTGTTGGAAACTTGCCTCGAGTTCAGAAATGCACCGTATCGTACCGAGAAATGCTCCGTACGGTACCGCCTGCGCTTGGAATTTGAGGATCAGTTGGATGAAGGTGCTTAATGGCTGAAAAGAAAAAAATGTCAGTGGCAGAGATGTTGGCTGCAGCGAGAGCTGAAGTGAAACCATCAAGCAGTTCGGCAGAGCCGGCTAGTACACCGCCTGAATCTTCATCCGGCCAAAAGATGTCCGTCGCAGATAAATTGCGAGCAGCAAGAGGTGGTGCCGAAACGAGTAGTGCGGCGACTGAAACTCCGCCTGCTGACGGTAAGAAGATGACCGTCGCTGAGAAGTTAGCAGCAGCCAGATCAGGCCTGAGCCCCAGCCCTCCTGCTCCGGTGGCACCGAAGTCATCGAAAAAATCAGCCCCAAGTAAGAAACCTTCAGCAGCAAAGTCTGCTCCTGTTGGAACGGCGAAAAAGAATGTGCAGCGAGATACCGCGAGTATTCTGGCCGCAGCGTTGTCCGAGAAAAAGCCAGGTCCGACAAGTAAAGCGGAAGCCCCAGCTTTTTCAAAACCTACTGCGAAGCCCGCAGCAAAAAAAGTCGCCAAGGCCCCTCCTCGCCCTGTTCCGCCACGGCCAGCTCGTGAAAAGACAGTGAAGGCGAGCAAAGTATCGAAAACGGAAGAGCGAAGGGGCTTTCTGGCTTACACAGTTGGTTCATTCATGGCGGTTGGGTTCACGGCACTCTCGGTAACGGGTGGGCTTTTCAGTATGGGGCTCGCGAGGTACTTCTTCCCAAACGTTCTCGCGGAACCGCCAAGTAGTTTCAAAGTTGGGAGTAAGGAAGGATTTCCTTCCGGAGTAGTTGAAACAAAATTTGTCGCCCAGTATGGCGTGTGGGTTGTGAACGCAGACTTTGAGGGTGTCC
>CAXEMW010000187.1:0-6523 GCA_963997395.1 uncultured Planctomycetaceae bacterium | reverse complement strand
TTGATACCATCGTCGACCTCGTCGGTGAACTTGTTCTGGCCCGTAACCAGCTACGGACAACCGCCACTGACGAACCTACGCTATTAGACGCTGTCAATCGAATTCACACAGTGACGGGCGAGTTACAAGAAGTGGCCATGAAAACACGAATGGCCCCAATTGAACAACTTTTCAATAAGTTTCCTCGAATTGTTCGTGATGTAGCAGCAGCATGTGACAAAAAAGTAAATCTTCATATCGATGGATCCGATACTGAGCTTGATCGAACTCTTATCGAAAAAATACGTGATCCACTTACTCATCTAATTCGTAACGCAATAGATCATGGCATTGAATCCACTGATGTGAGATCCGCCGGGGGCAAGTCAATTTCGGGAGCAGTCTCTCTACGCGCTTTTCAGGAGAGTGGCCAAGTCACTATTGAGGTGTCGGATGACGGAGCTGGTATTTCAGTTGATGCTGTCTGTAAAAAAGCAGTTGAAAGAGGGCTTGTTACGGATGACGCCGCTTCCGGCATGTCTGACGAGAGAATCTTTCAGTTTATTTTTGAACCTGGCTTTTCAACAGCCAACGCTGTGACCGACATATCTGGTCGCGGTGTTGGTATGGACGTCGTCCGTACAAACATCGAATCTATCGGTGGAACTATTGATATCAGTAGCCAGCGTGGTGTCGGTACTGTCGTTCGTGTGCGCATTCCACTTACTCTTGCAATTATTCCAGCCCTGATTGTTTCAAGTGGTGGCGAACGGCTTGCAATACCGCAGCCGTATATTCAAGAACTCGTAGCTCTTAGAAAACATGGTACGAGTCATAGGATCGACGGACTCGAAGGTGCGCCGGTTCTACGATTACGAGATCGACTTATTCCGGTCGTGTACCTTGACCGGTGGCTCGGACTTCGCGACTGGAAAAAACGGCCGACCTCTGGCACTGTTGTTGTTGTCAAAGTGGACAGTCATGAATTTGGCCTTGTTGTAGATGCTGTCACGACGTCTGAAAACCAGCATAGTCATGCCACGGAAACAACTGGACTTTGGTTTATTGTTGTCAAAGCAATAAGCAGTCTTTTAGCACCGATGGGTATTTATTCCGGCGCAACCGTTATGGGTGATGGTAGCGTGGTCCTCATCCTTGACCTCCGTGGAATCACGATGGCCGCCGATATTCCAGCCCTCACTCGTCATGCAGGCGATCTCAAAAGCACATCCGAGGAACGTCGAGAGGTTGTTCAGGAATCTTCTCGCTACCTTGTGTGTGAAACTCATAATGGCCACCGTGTTGCTGTTCCTTTGAACCAGGTGCAACGCCTGGAGAATTTCCTTGAGTCAGAAATTGACCCCGCCGCAAACTCCCGTTTTGTAAAACGGAATGGTGAATTGACACAACTCATTGATCCCGATCGGGTCTTACATACGCCGAAGGAACTCGGAAAAGAATCTACTGGATCCTTGGTCGGCATTATCCTTCCCAATGAACTAGGAAATAAGGCGATTGCCGTTCGAAGAATTATTGACGTTGAAACAGGCCATGGCCCGCTTGAGAAGACAGCAAAGAAAAGAGGTCTCTTGGGCACTCTTCTGGTTGGAGGCAGCGCAACTGAAGTGATGGATATTGTTTCTGCAAGCCAGTGGTCAGAGGAGAATCCTCTCTCATGAATTCCATAGTTATAAATACGTCTGAAGCAAGAATGGACCAAAAACGCTGTTGTACATTTCTCGTTGAAAATACATGTTTTGCAGTTGAAGCAGATGACGTGACTGAAGTTCTACAAAGAGGTGTTATCAACAACGTCCCTTTGGCATCACCCGCTATCTCTGGACTACTCAACCTTAGAGGACGAATCGTCCCAGCTATTGATCTTCGGATTTTCTTTGAGTTCCCTGCTGCACCACCCTCCATTAAGCAAATCAATCTGATAGTTGATATCAACGACGAATGGTACTGCTTTCTAGTAGATAAACTTCTCGATGTGAAGGCGTATGAACCTCATCAAGTTACCCCGCCCACCAATGACTCTTCGAGTGTTCTCACAGGTGTGCTCCCTGATACTGACCAATTAATTCATTTTTTGTCACCAGAGAAAATATTAAAAAGCCTCTTGAACATTCGAACCGAGCCACTGTCTGTCGGCTGAACACAAACAACTAACTTCTTTACCAATTGAACGGTACTACAATGATGAATTCCGATTTACACGCCACCCGTGACAGCACTCAAACTGACACAACCACTTTGAGTTCAAGGCTTCTTGGATTTTCCAAAGATCGTCTGCTTTGGTCGCTGCTTGCTGTTTCTATGTTGCCCTTAGCCTTCATGGGGTATGCAACCTATTCGTCAGCAGCAAAAGCGATTGAAGCCCAATCACTACGGAAATTACAAACGGTCAATAAGATCACTGCAAAAGCTGTTGATAGTTATTTCTCCTCGATGGAAGAACAGCTCAAGATTACTGCTGAAAATAGAATGACTCTCGAAGCACTTGAAGCCTTTGCAGCTGGATTTCAGAAAATTGAGAGTGATGACAATCTTACGGAATCATTGATCCAAGATGCTCGGAAAGGTCTCTCGACGTACTACACGAGTGAATTCTCAAACGAATACATGAGACAAACCGAGAACGAGCCACCTACTACAATTTTCCTTGAAAACCTATCTGATTCATCAGCGTACCTCCAGTATCTTTATATCCGGAAGAATGAGAATCCTCTCGGTTCAAAAGAATTACTAAATGCTGCAGATGATGGATCCTCATACTCAGCAGCTCATTCCTTGTATCACCCTATCTTTCGAAATTTCTTGAAACGACTTGGGATTTATGACTTTTTCCTTGTCGATGCTGATGGAATAATTGTCTATTCAGTCTTTAAGGAGTTGGATTTTGTCACATCTCTAAAGACGGGATCTTTTGCAGGCACGAATTTTGCGAGTGCTTTTCAGGAATCTATAAGTGGTGGCCGTCGTGACGCTGTTGCTTTCGCAGACTTTGAAAACTACTTGCCATCATACGAAGCACCAGCAAGCTTTATTGCTGCACCAATTTATAATGGCCGAGAACTGAAGGGGGCAGTCATCTTCCAGCTCCCCGTTGACAAAATCACGTCAATCATCAGTGAAACAACAGGAATGGGAGAAACCGGTGAGACATATGCGGTTGCTGATGATGGACTTTTTAGAAGTCAATCACGGTTCCCAGAAGATCTTGGTGTTAAATCAACTATTATTAACCCGAAGGTGCGAGTAGACACTGACGCCGTTCGTTCGGCTCTAGATGATGGAGAATCCGGTACAGCAGAAATAGTAGATTACCGTGGAATTGATGTCCTCTCGTCATGGCAACCTGTAACTATCCATCAGGATTCACGGGGTGGAAACAAAAATGTCACCTGGGCTCTCATCTCAGAAATTGATAGGGCTGAAATTCTTCAACCCGTACACAGCTTGTTTAATTTCGCTACAACAATCTTTATTCTCAGCACAATTGGCGTTCTGCTTGTTTCAGTCAGCATTTCACGCCGGTTCTCCAGAGAAGCCCGTCGTCAAGCATCCTTAGTGAGTGGCATCATAGATAATACGAATGCACTAGCGGGCTCCTCTGAAGAGTTGACGAGCGTAAGCCAGCAGATGAGTGCAACTGCTGAAGAAACAACTGCCCAGGCAAACCTAGTTTCTTCAGCCGCTGAGCAAGTCAGTGGTAATACAAAACTTGTCTCATCATCTGTCGAAAATCTAGTTTCGAACATTGGTGAAATAGCTCGCAGTGCGCAGGATGCTGCCGCAGTTGCTCGACAGTCTGTCGATATGGCTCAGAAAACATCCTCAACGATGGATGAGCTTGGACAGTCAAGTAGCGAAATCGGTCAAGTTATAAAAGTCATTACTACCATTGCCGAACAGACGAATCTGCTCGCACTTAATGCAACAATCGAGGCTGCTCGTGCAGGTGATATGGGAAAAGGATTTGCTGTTGTTGCTAATGAGGTCAAGGAACTCGCTCGAGAAACAGCTAAGGCAACAGAAGACATTGGAACAAAAATTGAAGCTATGCAATCTGATACTGAAAAAGCTGTGAAAGCTATTAGTGAAATCGCATCAGTCATTGAAAAGATTGATCTCCTACAAACGAAAATTGCAACTGCTGTCGAGGAGCAATCTGCAACAACGAGTGAAATCAGTCGGAATATTACAGAGGCAACAACCGGCTCCACTGAGATCGCACAAAATATTGTTCAGGTGGCCAATGCTGCACAAAATACGGCTGAAGGGGCGAACAATACTCAGCACTCTGCGCAGGAACTTTCACACATGGCTCAAGGTCTACAACGATTGGTTGATGAATATAGTCGCTAGGATAATCTAGAGAACGACTGCTAGACTGTTTGAGATAAAGCGATGCGAATGACATTAAAACACTGAACTCTATGTCGGCTTAAAAGCCGATTGTTTGCTCTAGCAGACACGCTAGGATTGAAACCGTGCATGCACTTGTTATCGACGATTCAAAACCTGTACGTAGTATCCTCACAAAAGTACTGAATAGTTTACAGTTTCAATGCATTGAAGCCCAGAATGGTGTCGAGGCGCTCGACAGGCTTTCCCACATGCCTCGCCCAACACTCATAACGCTAAACCGTCACATGCCTGAGATGGACGGGTTTGAGTTGCTTGGTCGAATTCGTCGGAGCCAACAGTACAAAAATCTTCCCGTTGTGATGATTTCTACTGATTCGACAAAAGCAAGTATCGAAGCAGCGATGCGACTCGGGGCGACGGACTTTATTGCAAAGCCGTTTACACCAACCGAACTTATAGCACGACTGAATACCCTTGGGCTGACTCAAGAGACAAACAAAAAGAGTAAACAGCAGCCAGATCCTCAACCTTCTTCATTATTTGATCCACACACGAATCAACATGCTCAAATCGACTTAGAAAACAAACCCATTCGGATTCTCTTAGTTGATGACTCCGCAGCAATACGAGGAATACTTTCCAAGACACTGCGTGAGATACCTGGCATCAAAGTCATTGGAACCGCTGCAGATGGTGAAAAAGCACTGACTCTTTTAGAGAAAGAGCACGTTGATATTGTTCTTCTTGATATTGAAATGCCTGTTATGGATGGCATTGAGACACTTCGTCACATTCGAAAAAAATATCTACGGCTGCCTGTTGTAATGTTTTCAAGCCTTACCGAGCGAGGGGCGAAGGCAACCTTGGAGGCACTGGTTGCGGGTGCGAACGATTACGTCGCAAAGCCAACTGCTACAGACAAAGATAGTATCGTGGCAAGAATTGAGTCTGAGTTAGTCCCAAAGCTTAGGGCAGTCTACAGGCCTCCCAAAAAAAACAAGGATCCTGCCAACAGCACGGCCTCCAAAAAATTGACGACCCCAGCCCCTTTTAACAAGAACTCACAGAATATCTCGGTAATTGTTATTGGCGTATCGACTGGCGGTCCGAGCGCTCTCGCAGATATTCTTCCACATCTAACTGTTGCAAATGCTCCACCTATTGTAGTTGTGCAGCATATGCCAAAGGAATTCACCGGGCATCTTGCCAACCGACTATCCAAAATGTGTAAGCACCGGGTCTGTGAAGCGCATCACGGGCAAGCCCTTGAACCAGAACATATTTACCTAGCTCCTGGTGGCTCGCACCTCGAAATTCAAAAACATGGCAAAGAGGCCAAGCTTGTTCTCCATGATGGGCCGCCTGAGAATTCGTGCCGGCCATCAGTTGATGTACTTTTTCGTTCGGCTGCCAAAATATTTCATTCCGACACGTTGGCTCTTGTACTTACTGGCATGGGGAATGATGGCCTTCAGGGATGTAAACTGATTTCATCGGAGGGTGGTGTCGTCATTGCTCAGGACGAACCAAGTAGTGTTGTATGGGGCATGCCTGGTCATGTTGTTCGAGCAGGCCTTGCAGACATGGTGCTTTCTCTCGATCACATTGGGCCAGATATTGCCAGGCGAATTTGCCGACAACAGAAATAGTCTTTCCCAGTTTCTTCATTTCTTTCATTATGAGACGAGTTTTTTCCATATGCAGGTAAGCCCTCCGCAGTTCTCTTACCTCCGTGGGCTGCTCAAGAAAAAAACCGGGGTTATCATTGACGACAGCAAACAGTACCTCGTTGTCGCTCGCCTCTTACCGATTGTCAGACAACGAAAACTTCCAAGCCTCGACACTCTCATTGATCGCATTCAGACAGCCAACGGTAGTCCGCTAGAGAATGATGTCTTGAACGCCATGATGACGCATGAGACAAGTTTTTTTAGAGACAAAACACCTTTTGAAACCTTAAAAAGTATCATTCCTGAATTTGTGAACAAACGAACTGCTACGAAACAACTTACAATCTGGTCCGCAGCATGCTCAACAGGCCAGGAGCCGTATAGCATTGCAATACTATTGAATGAACAGTTTCGTGATCTCCTTGCATCATGGAAAGTTCGTATTGTCGCCACCGATATCTCAAATGTAGTTTTGGATCGGGGACGGGAAGGCGTATTCA
>CAXEMW010000186.1:0-6528 GCA_963997395.1 uncultured Planctomycetaceae bacterium | reverse complement strand
TAATCGCAATGAAAGGGGTTATCGCAACTTGGCGAGACGCTCTTCATCAGGTTCTTGACGTCTATGAAAGAAAAAGGGGGTCGCTCTTTGTCTTCTTTCCTCTGCTCTTCCTTTTTTTTATCGTACTCAACATAGCATGCTATTGGTGGGCCATCTACACCGCATTCCCCTACTACATGCAAACCCATGAAGCCTCCCACTACGTCAAGCTTCAGATCCCGGTGGGCATACTGGGAGCCCTGTTCGACAGCCTTTCATTCTTCATCACGATCTGGATTATCCGCAGGGCCCTCGCATCTACCAAAACTTCGGAATACGTCTTTCATCTTTCGCTCGACCTTGTCATCGCCATCCTTGCCACTCTTTGGGTTCTCTTCGTCTTTACCTTCGGTGGATGGCTGATCAGTTTATGGGAAAGCGTACCTGAGCAATTCGTGGAGAGAGGATCCAAGTACACCCATCGGGCCGTTCAGGCATTGCAGGATCCGACCGGAAGGGAGAACGTGAAGAACATTTACTTCGGCCTGATCATGGGGGTTTCCGCCGCCCTGCCCACTTGCTTTCATTTCTTCCTGTTCTTTCTGTCACTCTTGCGGAAATGCAAAAGCACATGCTTCCCGCCAAAGAACCCACCCTCTTCCGCGCCGCAGGAAGAACCCAAAGATCCGAATTGATCTCTTGCCAAGCCCTCGGCAAAGGAGGTATACGAGCTAGCTATGAATCGTCGATCCTTCATTTACGGGGCAAGCGGATTAACGCTCTGCCTTCCCTCATTCGCGCGCAAATCCGAACTGCCCTACCTTAAGCAGATCGGACTCCAGCTCTACACCCTGCGCAACCCGATCAAGCAAGACTTGGGCAAGACCATCCGTGAGGTAGCTCAAATCGGCTACAAGCAAGTCGAGCCCTACGGCTTTCCTTCCCCCCAGGCCATCGAATTGATCAAGCAATCCCGCGATCGGGGAATGAAGGTGAATTCTTCTCATTTCGATTGGAACTCACTCCTTGCCCCTGACAAAAAAGGCGTTCAACCCTTTGAGCAAATTCTCGAGACTGCGAGCAAACACAAACTGACGGACCTTGTCGTCCCCTATCTTCACGAAATTGACCGTGCCGACTTGTCCGCTTATGAGAAAACAGCCGAAGCGCTGAACAAGGGAGCAGACCAAGCCAAGCAAGCGGGCATCCGCCTTGCCTATCACAACCATGCGTTCGAATTCAAGCCGATGAACAAGGGTAAAACAGGCTACGACGTGTTCATCGAAACCTTCTCAAAGGACATGTACTTCGAAGTAGACGTGTTCTGGGTAAAGGTTGGAGGAGTGGACCCGGTTTCCATGGTAACCAAGCTTGGATCTCGTATTTCGCAACTCCACCTCAAGGACTTGAAAAAAGGCACCCCTTGCCCAAATTACGGAAAGCTCGAACAGGATGCATTTGATGAAATCGGAGATGGGATGATACCGATGGAACCCATCATGCGCGCCGCGCAAAAGCTTGGAGTCAAACACTGTCACGTCGAGCAGGATCACTCCCCTGACCCCCTGCAGAGCATCCGGAAAAGCCTCAGTCATCTCAATTCATGACTAAAGCAACCTTGCTTTGTCTCGGATTTGCCCTAGGGCTCTGTGCTCCGGCTAAAGTCAAAAACATACTGCTTATCGTTTCCGACGACCTCAAGGCAGACGCACTCGCCTGCTATGGAAGCAAGGTGGCCGATACCCCCAACATCGATCAATTGGCCAAGGAGGGCACGCTCTTCCAAAACGCCTATTGCCAAGGCACGGTTTGCCGCCCCTCCCGGGCAAGCTTCATGCGCGGACGCCATCAGGGAGGTAAGGAAATCACCTGGGGCGAGCATTTTCAAAAAAACGGGTATTCAAGCACCCGGGTAGGCAAAATCTTCCACATGCGCGTGCCGGGGGACATCATGTGCATCGCCTTTGCGCACGGCGGCACGGCGTACGACGGCACAACCTACGTCGGCTCGGCCGAGGGCTACATCCTACGCTTTCAGGAGCAGGCGACCGACCTGCAGGTCAAGGCACACCCGATCGGCAGTAGCACCGAGCTGTGCAAGGTGACGGCACTCTACTTTGACCCAGTGAAGCACGTGCTCGTCTCTTCGGGCGACGACGGCTTCTTAAGGATGTGGGACCCGGGGCGCTGGGCGCGCAGCGGCGACAACCAGCCGCTGCACTCGATCAACTTCAACAACTCGATGACCTTTTGAACAAGCAGCGGCAACTCCACGAGCGACAAAAAGCATGCACTCGTAAACTCGAGAAGGCAAGAATTCGTCATCGGCAGGCAATTCGACAACTCAAGGTATGCGATCAGACGCTCCAAGCGAGGCTGGAACGATGGGATGCTGAAACAGAAGAGATATTTCTTGCAAAGACCGATCGCCGACCATATTTCGATGAGCTCGCCGAAAAGACTCGCATTGCCGAACGAACATGGAACGATGGCAGAAGTCGATTCGAAGATCCGAGCCTGCTCGATACATGGATTGAGCAATCGTCAATGATTTCGCTTGAAAAGCGATTGTCTGATGCTGAAACAGCGACAAAAGAGCTTCGCGAAAACCTTGGTCTCCAGAAGGCTCGACTTGCAGAAATCGAGAAAGAGATCCAACTGGCTGAAAAAAACAACGGCCTAGAGACGCTACAGCATCAATCTGCTGCAGTTGATGCACAAATAGCTGACCATGACCGCCGCATTAATCTACTCAAATGCACCCGCCGACTATTAGAACGTACCCGTGCGGATGTGGCGAGGCACCACCAACCAGCCGCGCTTATTGAAGCATCTCACTGGCTTGCTCAACTTACTGAAGGCAGATACGTACAGATCACCACGGCGGCTGATGAAGCCAGGCTTGATGTCCATGACGCCGCTGGTGTGATCTGGAACCCAGAGCGACTCAGTCGCGGGACTCGAGAACAGGTTTTTCTCGCCCTACGGCTTGCCCTTGTACGTGACCTCCACGAACAAGGCATCACACTCCCTGTAGTCATGGATGATGCCTTGGTTAACTTCGATGATCGACGCGCTCGAGCCGCATCACGCACTCTTGTTGAATTTATGAATGATCGAAACGGTGATCATCAAATGCTGGTTCTCACTTGCCATGCTCATGTCGCGGCTCTCTTTAGAGAAGCCAAAGCAACCGTTCGCACCCTCAGTTCGAGACAACTGTCAACTGCCAACTCAGCGGACGACGATGTCACACAAGAAGGAGCTTGGCGAGCTGAAGAATACTTCTTTGGCGATGCTGAATAGACAAATCGACAGCAACAGATTGAGCCCAATCACAACGGTGAACACACGAATCAATGTCATACGTGCAGGCTACCCCGCCTCGGAGACCTCAGGAATACGCTCTCGGACCAAAGACAGATACCGTGCTCGCATACCTCCAAGAAGAAGCCCAAGATAGGCATTGCCACCAAGTGAAAGAAAAAGCGCAATCAACGAACCGACCAAAAGAGACCAGGGCTTCTCTCCCTGATCATCGATCATCGCACCCACATCTTTCGTGACAACAGCAGGTTCAGCCGGTGCCACCTTCGGACGCGTTGCTGCTTCTATAACTGTTCGTTCTACAGCCGCAGGCCATCGATCAGCAACATAAATACACACCCTTCTCACATCCCGTTCATCTTCCGGAATATCACTTGTGAAAGTGTACGGGCTTCGGCTGGAGACCAAGTCTGGTTCGACCCGAACTAAGTACTCTCCTCCCCCATCATCACTCGGTACGAATGCTGTCTCGATACCTGTAGCCAACATCGCGGCTGCCAGTGTTAATAATTTGATGAACATAGCTGTTCCTCACAAAAAGTTGATCAATCAAAGATTTCTTAAATAAGCCGCGTACGGCTAGATAATCGAATTTCATTTTTCGACAAGACTGCTGCTTCCTTCTCCTGGCGTTTGGTCGGAAAGCGTGTCGAGTTCAGTCTGCAACATAGTCAAGGCTGCTTGCAAGAATGCAACTGCAATGGGGCCAACAAACACCCCTATGGGCCCTAAGGCACCAACCCCACCAAGAATACTCAGCAGAGCGAGCAGCGGATGAAGTTTCGATTGTCCCTGCAAAACATATGGCTTAATGATGTTATCGACTGTTGAAACCACCAAGGCTCCCCACAACGCAAGACCAAGAGCCGCCCATGTACTCTTTGCAAAAAAGAGCAAATAAAGGCTCGCTGAACCCCAGACTGCTGCAGCACCAACGAAAGGAATAAGTGCACCGAAAAAGGTTAGTAGTGTCAGTAGAAAGACAGCCTGAAGCTCGGCGACATAAAAACCGAAACCCGCCAGGATGGCCTGGACTATCGCGGCCAATAACGTCGAGCTCACGACAGCACGGCTAACCTCTTCAAATTCTGTGAGAAACTGCCATTGGTATCGCTGATCCAGGGGAATTAACCGCGTGACCGCATCAAACATTCTTGCTCCATCAGCCAGAAAGTAAAACAGTGCAACAGTCATAATAATCACGCCGATGAACAACTTTGCTGCCACGACCGGAGCACGAGTCGCAATGGGACCGAAAATGTCTTCTGCTACTTTCCTTAACTCTGTGTTGATGTCATCAGCGGTGAGGGTAAGCCCCGTCGTCTCATTCACTGATTCAATAAGTCCAGAAAGCACCGTTGGATCAAGCCGCATCCCATGAGGGCTTTGTGCCATTGCAATAGCATCTCCCCCCGCTCGGACAACAAGAAGAGCGAGAGGGACAAGGACGATAATTAAAACAAACCCTGTTGTGAGGCCAGCAGCAAACCATTCCTGCACACCCAACTTCTGCCTCAGTGCTCTATACATGGGGCCAAAGATAACGACAAGCATCGCAGCTAACAGAAGTGGCAATAGAAAAATTGACATGACCCTCAGCGAGAGCAGCCCAAATATCACTACCAGCCCAAGAATTACACCAAGAGAAATCAGACGTGTCATGATGATTCAAAACTCTGGTTCTGTACGTATTCCGGCCGTTTCTCCCGACCACAGACTCCCGATTGTAAACCGCTCTCCAGCAAAGTGGAAAAAATCATTTTTTTGACTCGTAGCGTATGGTTATCCCGTGCAATACTAAGAATGAACCAATATATCGCTAACTGATGCTCTCCCTGCCCCACCGTACCTTATTTGCATGACGCCACCCCACCCTACTGATCGCCCTCGGGTCTCACTTGTAATTCCTATCCGCAATGAAGCGGGCAACATCGGCCCACTAATAGATGAAATTCGGGCTTCGCTTGATGAAGCGGGATTCTCCTGGGAAATTCTAGTTATCAATGATGGTTCGACTGATGAATCGGTCTACGAAGTAGAATCACTTTTTGCTGACGACTCGAAAATTCATCTCATTCATCTTGCAGATGGCCATGGAAAATCTGCTGCACTCTCGAGAGGGTTCGCGAGCGTTCGTGGTGAAGCTGTCGTCATGCTGGATGGTGACGGCCAGGATGATCCGGCCGAAATTCCTGAAATGCTCACAAGGCTAGGTATGGCTCCTGACGGTCAAAGGGCACCAGCAGCAGAAGCCGATCTTGTGAATGGTTGGAAAACACCGAGGCTTGACCCTTGGCACAAAACGATGCCATCGCGGGTTTTTAACTTGATGGTCAGTTGGCTTACAAACGTATCGCTTCACGATCATAATTGTGGACTGAAAGCAATGCGACGTGAGGTTGCTCAGCGGCTACCGCTAGCAACAGGCATGCACCGGTTCATACCTGTTTTAGCTGCTTCCTTTGGAAGCCGTATTGTCGAACAACCGGTCCATCATCGCCCACGTACACAGGGAGTATCTAAATATGGAGTTGGGCGTTTCTTTCGTGGACTTTTCGATCTCATCTCTGTTTGGCTCAAGTTACAGACCGGTCGACTCGGCGCAGCATCCCGAAAGAATTCTCCAGTCGATCCTACGGCTCCTCTTCGGAAATTCATGTATGGACTCCTTGCTCTTATTGCATGCAGCAGTGTTCTCGGTCGGATCGCTACGGTAACAACAGTAGATCGATTAGCACTCGAGAAGCGGTTGGTTCAAGAAGCCGTTACACGACGAACGACAGGCAGGGCAACTCAACTCACCTCTGCTGAAGAATCGGCTCTTCGACGCGAACTGTCGAATCGTATCCGACGCGAGAAGGGAATTTTCCGTCCCTTTCTTTCAGCGAATGATCGGAGCCGTTGGCTGACAATCCGAAGTCTTGCAGAACACGGGACATTTGCGATTGAAGACCTCGCAGCAGAGCCTGGATGGGATACCATCGATGCTGTCGTTCATCCAGACAAAGCTGGCACGCTTCATCTGTACTCGAGCAAACCGCCGCTCCTTTCTCTTCTGCTGGCCGGGCCATATTGGTTGATTGTTCAAACAACGGGATGGACTCTTGGAGACCACCCGTTTCTTCTTGGTCGTTTCATGCTGGTTCTTTACGGACTGATTCCTTTGGGGATTATCATTCTCGCATCGTGTAGCTGTATTGAACTTACTGGCGTGACTGATCG
>CAXEMW010000185.1:0-6676 GCA_963997395.1 uncultured Planctomycetaceae bacterium | reverse complement strand
GAGGTTTCCCTCTACAACAAGGATGTGCGCTCCTTGGTGAAGGAAAATCAAAGCCACGATTTGTTTGAAGACCATTGGGCTGACAGCCAGAAACATGACGTCGTTGCCTGCGATGAAGCTGAGGCACGACGCATGGTCGCGGAGCGGTTCAAGCCAGATGATGGCTTCGTAACATGGGGCGTTTTGCACTGCCTTTGTAGGGGAGAAAGAAACAAGCATGACTTTATGCAGGAACTAGTGAAATAGATTGCCATGAAACGGCTGCGTTGTATCGTAAATGTTATATGTTGAAATTTTTGGAAGGTGCAGCGTTGTGAAGGCACAAAGCCAGCAGCGAAACTCGAGGCTCTCGTGACTCGCAACGAAGTGAACAACCATGGCTGATAGAAAGACTAAACAACCACAATCAGCTGAGACCGTGCGAGACGGTGTCACAATCGAAGATATTGCAAAGCGGGCCAATGTCTCAAAGAGTACGGTGTCAAGAGTTCTGAACGGCAGTGCAGTAGTCAATCAACAGAAGCAAGATGCCGTCCATCAGGCTGTCATTGACTTAGATTATACGCCCAATATGTTTGCTCAGGGATTGGCAAGTGGGAAGTCAATGACACTCGGCATCTTGACCCAAAATATTGGTAGCCCCTTTTATGCAGCAATTGCTCAAGGGGTGATTGAAGGCTTAGCGGGATCTGGTTACACCCCGCTTTTTGTAGATGGAGGATGGGATCATGAAAGAGAAGCTGTTTCAATTGAAGCACTCATTTCACGAAAAGTTGACGGACTCCTTATTGTTGGTGGTGACATCGATGCATCAGAATTACAGTCCTATAAAAAGCAACTACCACTTATTGTTGCAGCAAGAGACATAGAGGGTCTTGAAGAACAGTGTGTCTCAGTCAACAACAAAAAAATTGGTTACCTAGCAACAAAGCACCTTCTGGAACAGCGGCATACACGGATTGCATTTATTCATGGAATAGAGGGTCACCCCGATGCCCAGAATCGTTTTGTAGGCCACCTTGAGGCGCTTCAAGAGGCTGGGGTCAGTCGGTCTGATGAACTTGTTTATCAAGGAGATTTTAGTGGACATGCGGGACTCATGGCCGTCAATTATCTTCTTGATCAAGGCATCTGTTTTAGTGCAATAGTCGCTGCGAATGATATGGTTGCATTTGGTGCAAGACTGGCTCTCTATCGCCGGGGCATCCGCGTTCCAGATGATGTTTCAATCATTGGGTGTGACGACCAGGCGGAGGCAGCCTTTATGACGCCGCCACTTACGACCGTGCGGCAGCCTTCGTATGAAATGGGAGTCGCTGCCTCAAAGGCCCTTCTTTCTTTGATAAGCAATGAAGACTATGAGTGGCCTGCGTTGAATCCGGAATTGCAAATTCGTGAAAGCGTCAAGCGTTTTACAAGTTGACTGTCCACCGAGTTCTGTATTAGCAAATGCTCTTTCACGCTTTACTCTTTTAAATCAAAGAGCCGCCTTAACGCTTCAAGAAGCCCATGAGGTGGACCTGCCTTACTTTCACTTCGCAGGGAGGCCATAGGGGGATGGAGCATCTTGGCAGCATACCTTTCAAATGCTTGTCGAATTTCTTGCTGACTGCTTGTATCAAGATTTGGAAGCTTTCGGAAAAGTCGATCAAGTTCGACTTCACCTGTTTCATTCCAACCCGCTCGGAGTTGTTCAATAACTGGAACGGTTGATCGATGGTGCATATCTCCCATGAACCGACGAGTTTCTTCATCAACAATTGTGAGTGCTGCTGGAAGTTGTTTTTGTCTTCTACGGCGATTGGAATCACAGGCCTGACCAAGATCATCGATTGAGTAAAGCCAAACCCCCGGCCTGGTACCAATTCGTGAATCGAAGTCGCGAGGAACCGCAAGATCAAGAATAACAAGGGGACGTCCCTGCCGCTGATCTTGAACCCTTTGGAAGAGGTCAAGCGTTACGACTGGCTCTGAAGCACCGGTCGTACTGACAACAAGGTCCGCATCAACGAGCTCATGAGATATGTTGTTGTAATCACCGGCTTGAGCATCAAGTCGTTGTGCCAGACTGTGAGCCCGCTCCACTGACCGATTGATAATTCGGATGTTCTGTGCCCCGGCGTCACGAAGATAGCGAAGGGTTTCGGCGGCCATTTTTCCTGCACCGATAAGAAGCACATGTTTGTCATCAAATCTTTCAAACACACCACTGGCAAAATCGGCAACCGCGATGCTTGGAATTGATAACCGTTCCCGTCCGACAGTTGTTTCAGTGGTTACACGTTTGGCTGCTCGTAAAGCTGCCTGAAAAAGTTCTCCAGTAAGGGGTCCAGTCGTCCCGCTTTTCTGAGCAAGCTGCCATGCTTGTTTCACCTGTGCAACGATCTGAGGTTCCCCGAGAACCATGCTGTCGAGTCCGGCTGCAACACAAAATAGATGTTTCACAGCAGCAGTCCCTTGTTCACCACTGAGAACTCTTCCGACATTCGTAGGATCAACACCCCGGCACTCTGCTAGAAACATCGCTAATTCATCTGGTGGAGGCGGCCCTCGGCGTTCCTCGTCAGCAGCGTATAACTCGATTCGATTACAGGTCGACAAAAGGACCGCTTCACTTCCCGGAAACTGTTGCTGAAAACGCACCAGTGCCTCAGTTGCTTGCTCTGATGAGAAAGCTAGTTTTTCACGTAGTTCAATCGGGACAGTTCGGTGACTTCCCCCTGCGAAGGCGAGGCTCATGAAGCATCTCCAGCAGGAATGGTTATGACTGCGGCATTGCCCTGTGAAGGGGTAAGTCCGTGCTGCGTACTTCCAAGTACCCCCCACAAAATTGAAATCGTGAGCATCGTAAGGCTAACGAGTGATAAAAGTGCTATGACTCTTCGGCCAATTGCACGTTGTCGCATAGCTCGTGAGGTACCAGCGACGATTATGAGCCAGACAACGAGTGCTCCCATGCGAAGAACAACGGGATCAGTCCACGGTACACTCCCTAAAAGGCCATGTTGTTGATTGACAATATTTAAGATAATTCCTGAAAGAAACCCGAGGCTTCCCGACACAGCAGCGATCACTGTCATTCGTGATGACCAGATCGATAGTTTTTCCAAGCTCGGCATACGAAATCCTTGAAGGGGGGCCTGTTTCCGATTAAGCCGCCCAGCCTGAATAAGCCACATGCCGCCCGCGAGGCCACCAAGTACAACAGCGACGCTCATCACAAGATTGAAACTTCCGTGAATGACGCCCCAAATTTGTGTCGCAGGACTTTGTGGGAATGGTTCCCGGCTTGAAAGTTCAGCAACTCCAATAAGAGCTAATACGACAGGGAGAACAAAAAGACCCACGGGTGTTCTGGGATTAGAGATGGTCATCCAAAGCGATCCAGCAGCTAAAAGCCAAGCGGCCAGAAGATACCAATCAAACTCACTCGATAATGGTATGGAAGGAAGCGTAGTTGAACGCCAGGTGAGATACAGGCTGTGCGCAACTAGACCCGCGGTCACAAAACCAATCATTGTGATGCCTCGGACTCCAGACCGAAACCAGAGCCGACTTACCTCAAATATGAGCGCAACACCATAGCTGGCGGCAAAACAGACCACAGAAATTCGTGAGATGAAATCAGCCATAAAAACCCTAGTAAAAAACTCACCCCAAACGTGTATCAATATCTTCCAAAGAACATGAAATCAAGGACGTATCTGAGGCAGGATGAGCTTCGATACCAAAAACCTGAATGCAGCCTTTCTTATATGAATCAGACTATTTAACTATTTTCCATTTCGAATCTTCTTATTGTACCCAAGAAATAGACAACTTTGAGCCAACAACCTGCTTCCTACAAACTATACTGATCCTTATGAACGTTGATTCTGATTCCCCGGACCAAAAAGAGCCAGCCACTGGTGACGTCGAAGACTCCCTTTTTATGAGGGCATGTCGCCTCGAACCAGTATCTCGGCCACCCGTTTGGCTCATGAGGCAGGCAGGTCGGTATCTTCCCGAATATCAAGCCATTCGTAATAAGGTCACGTTCCTGGAACTGTGCAAGAATCCAGAACTTTCTGCTGAAGTTATGTTGGCAACAGTGGATCGACTTGGTGTCGATGCAGCAATTATTTTTAGTGACTTGTTGCCACTATTGCAGCCGATGGGCCTCGATTTGGAATTCACTCCTGGCGAAGGTCCCGTCATTCATAATCCACTTCGTACCCGTACAGATCTCGATCGATTTCACGAGCTTGTTGATGTCGATTCACTCAGCTTTGTTTTTGAGACAGTACGTACAACACGTGCCGGCCTTCAAAAAGAATTGCCAGTCATTGGTTTTGCGGGAGCTCCATTTACTTTGGCTGGATATGCCATCGAAGGAGGAACAAGTCGCAACTGGCTGCATACCAAACGATTTATGCTGACTGATCCTGATGGGTGGCATGAACTCATGGAACGACTTGCAAGGACGATTGGTAGATATCTTCATGCTCAATTTGATGCTGGAGCGAATGCGGTGCAGGTCTTTGATAGCTGGGTAGGTTGTCTCTCACCAGAACACTACCGTGAATTCGTTTTGCCCCATAGTCGGACTGTCTTTGAATCAATAGCTGGACGTGGACCGATTATCCATTTCGCAGCAGGCAATCCAGCGTTATTACCACTTGCGGCTGAAGCTGGTGGTACGGTCATGGGTATTGATTGGCGAACTGAGTTGGATCATGCCTGGCAGCAGGTGGGTTATGATCGAGGTGTGCAGGGTAATCTCGACCCGGCTGTACTGCACACAACTCCCGACGTTGTACGTCGTCGTACGGAAGATATTCTTGCACGTGTTGCGGGACGTCCTGGTCACATCATGAATCTTGGTCACGGCATATTGCCAGAGACTCCAGTTGAAAATGTATTGGAGTTCATTTCGACCGTTAAACAAAAATAAAAAACGAGTCAACTCGTAGTCATATCGCAGGCGAATTGTTTGAATTATTTTTCATCTGTGTTTCCGAGAGAATTGGGGTAAAACTAAGGGTTGGCCTGTACGGTATCAAGGCAGTCCCGTTGAGCCTTATCTCATTATTTTATTTATCCATTCGCGAAGCACCGACACATACTATGACCACTTTGGAGCAACGTCTCTTTCATCTTTTTGACCCACGTGATCGCAAGCGAGCACGAAACCTCGTACCAGAAAAAGTTATCTGCCCTCGTGTTGGCCAAGTCCAGGCAACACTTTCGAGTGATGACGGAACAAGCCATGAGGTTTTGCTTGAGCTCTCTGCAAATCGACGGGGCGGCATGATCCTAGAAAGCCGTTGTACAAGTCCCGACGGACGAGCAGGCAAACCATGCGCGCTTGTCGCAGCAGTCCTGCTTGAGGTTGATCGACGAGGGTTGTTGAGTGGTATTGCGGAGCAGACGCCGGTAACACTCGACATCGTTGCCGATGAAACAGAGGATTTTGAAGAAATGGAATCAAAATCATTCTCAGCGTTGAATCAAAAGAATGAGATGGAGTATTCAGGCCAACCACAGCCAGCTAGCCCGCAGTTGACACGGACTCTACATAGTGAGAATCGTTCAATTCAAAAAAAAGGACGACAACCAGCATGGTCTACCGAGCTTGAAAACCGTCGGCGTTTAGTTGAGCCGGCATTGCGAACAAGCAGCGTCGCCTTGGGTGGTTTGCGAAAAAGTACTGGCACTCTCATGTTTTTGCTTGATGCTTCATCGGCTGACAGTCGACTTGTTGCATTGCAACCATGCCGCATGCCGATTGATGAATCTGGTCACCCTGCCGGCCAGCCAAAGCCAATCATCATCGGCCCGCAGGCGATCTCTTTTGGTCATTTTGATGCTGATGAAAAGCGAGTGTTATCTATGCTTGCTGGCACAATGTCTGCTGAGACACATCATGGTGGACAAACACTTGAAGAACGTACCATGAGTCGATTTTTGCTGAGCCGACAGTCGGCAGCACGGGACCTTGCGATGCTTTGTGCAGAAGGTCGGCTTGTCTTTCAGCCAGAGCCCCGTCGAGCACCAGAAGCAGTCGTACCATTAGTATGGGATGCTGGTCGACCGTGGGAATTCGCTTTAATCGTCGAACCTGGTGACGACACGGGACTTGAAGCCTGCCTTCAGAATGACCTTCTTTCGAAAAAGGAAAAGAGGGTTTGCCCAAAGAAAGCCAGTCTTAATGGTCTTCTTGTACGGGGGAGTGAGCGCCAGTCACTCCAAACGCCGAGATTGATTCTGCGAGCCGGCTTTCTTGTGCTCGAAGATTGCCTGTGCCGGCTTGTTATTGATGCAGCTGCAGAAGAACATCAGGGCGAGTTCTCAGAGCAAGACGAACCTGCAGGTCTTCGAGGCTGGATGGAGCAATTTGATAGACGAGGTCCAATTGAGCTGTCGGGGTCTCAGATCGACGGACTCATTGAGCAGCTTGCTTCACTGGCAGACTTACCAAAATTAGAACTTCCTGGATGGACAGGATGGCAGGTAGAGTCAGGAAGGCCCCAGCCCAAATTAGTATTAGACGATACACCAAGTACGACAGATGAAGAACAGGTAGGATCGCTTGATCCTGAGGAATCGCTTGGTCGGCCGAAGCGTAAGGCACGTAAGAGCAAACCAAAGATTCAGCTGGGAGGAAACATTTGGTTTGACTACAGTGGAATTCAGA